>NZ_CP085876.1:5218333-5582500 GCF_013284245.2 Brevibacillus sp. DP1.3A
CAGGGTGGATGCAGTCGCCATTACAGACCGCGAAAAGCTGCTCAGCGCAAAAGGCCATGAACTGGAGAATCATTTGCAGAAAGAGACGCTGTGCACACAAGTAGCGGAGGCTGTTTTGACCCACACTACAGGGGTATGGTGCGACAAAGATTTTGCTCTTCCGCGTCCGCCTCGCCTAAAATCGATCAGCGCCGCACCTTTGTATCATCAAAACCAGAAAATCGGGACGTTGCAATTCTACTATAAAACCTCTTCCTCTAAGACGTCCCAGACCAATGAGAAGTTAGTAGACGGCCTGGCCAAGCTGCTGTCAGTCCAAATTGAACTGGCGGAGATCGAGCATCAAGCGAAGCTGCGGAAGCAGGCTGAAGTGAGCGCCCTGCAAGCACAAATCCACCCGCATTTTCTGTTCAACACCTTGGGGACAATTATGTCCTATTGTCGTACTGACCCTGATCAGGCGAGAAACTTGATCGGTCATTTAAGTGACATCTTCAGGCGCAATTTGAAAAGCAAGGGAAATCATCACAGCTTGCAGGAAGAACTGGACGGAATCAAGTCGTATTTGGAAATCGAGAAGGTCAGATTTAGCAACCGATTAAAGGTGAACATGGAGATCGACGAATCTCTGCGGGAGCGCAAATTGCCTGTCCTGACTTTGCAGCCGATCGTGGAAAATGCCATTCACCATGGACTTTCCCCAAAAGTTAGCGACTGTCTGCTCACAATTCGAGTAGAACCGTACAACCAAGAAGTGAAAATCAGCATTGAAGACAATGGAGTTGGAATCAGTGAAGAGCGTTTGGACGAAATCTGGAACAGCCAATCGAAAGGGATCGGCCTTGTCAATGTCCATTCACGGCTTCGATCCATTTATGGCAAAAAGTATGGCCTCACGATTCAAAGCAAGCCCGGTTTGGGAACAGTAGTATCCTTTGTCGCTCCGTTATCCGCATTTGAAAAGGAAGTGCATCCAGATGCTCCTGAAAACGATCATCATTGATGACGAGCCAGCCATTTGTTCCGAATTGGAATATTTGCTGAAAAAGTATATTGATATCCAGGTGGACGCAATCTATACCAATCCGCTTGAAGCATTGCCTCATATTATTAATTCCGAGCCTGATTTGCTTATGCTTGATATTCAGATGCCCGGGATGAATGGGCTTGAATTTGCCAAAACATTGAGTCAGATGTCCAATCCCCCATTGATCGTTTTTTCGACTGCCTATCATGAACACGCTCTGGAGGCTTTTTCCACGCTGGCTGTGGGCTATTTGACCAAACCGATCATGGAATCGAAATTGGACGATGTGATCAAAAAAGTAAGGACACTGAGGAACCGATCGACCATGAATGCCCGCACCTCAACAGTTCCCCCGATGGAAGAGCATGTCTGCATCCGGAAGACCAATAAGATCATCCCGATCCCTGTAGGGCAGATTTACTTTGCGTTTGTGCGGGAGAAAGATTTATATGTTGCGACAAAAGAGAGTATCGACAAGTGCGACTTGTCCTTAAATGAGCTGGAGGAGATTTTGAACCGGTCCCGCTCTTTCTTTAGAAGTCATCGAAACTATATTTTGAACGTGAAGCATATTAAAGAAATCATTCCGTGGTTTAATAATACGTATTTGATTAAGATGAACGATGACAGCCAGACGGATATTCCTGTTAGCAGGGGGAAGATAAAAGCGTTTCGCGGTTTGATGAATCTGTAATTTTGTGAAAAGAAGAATGATGAACGGAGCGGGGGGAGAGTATCTTTTCGCACTGTTTTTTCAGAGAAGCGCGGTATATATTACAAAAAGAAAAAACGGCATCTCTGCCGTTTCCATAGTTACTTATATGGTGGAGCATAGCGGGATCGAACCGCTGACCTCTTCACTGCCAGTGAAAATAATTCAATTCATAAAAACAAACCAATCTTAAAAACCCTTGAATATCAAGGGTTTTTCTTGTTCGCATCCGGGCAATTCAAAGCGCAACACCCATTACATTTATAAATTTGAAATGAATTTTTTAAAAAATCTTTAGATAAAGTTTCTTTTATCTTTCGATTAGTATTATATGATTTATCCCTAAATATAAAAATCCTCTTCAGAACTAGTATAGTGGCATTTATCAACAGCAAAGTTTACAAGGAGGGTCATCTATGAGTAAGAGAATAAAAGAATTAGATTCAATACGAGGATTGGCGGCTATTACAGTGGTGATAGGACATTTTTTTTTAATGCTACCATCGTTGCCTAATTCCATCAAATTTTCACCTCTTAGATTTTTATGGGCTGGTGGAGAAGCTGTAATCATTTTTTATGTACTCAGTGGTTTTGTCTTATCAATGGCAATTTATCATTCAAAAACAAATTATTGGGGATATTTAATTAAGCGATTTGTAAGAATTTATATCCCTTATTATGTCTGGATGTTCATCACCTTTGCTTTATTTATTTTGTTTTCGCCATATGAAGTTACGGGACTACGAGATTGGTACTATGATAAGTGGCAAGGTCCTATAACAGAATTAGATATTATCAATCACCTAGTGCTTCTCAATAACTTTTTTTCAGATAATTACAATCCGGTTATCTGGTCATTGGCTCAAGAAATTCGTATATCTATCGTGTTTCCCTTGTTATTCCTTCTTTTTTATAAACAGAGTTGGAAGAAAACGATACTGTTTGCCATGAGCTTTTCTTTAATTAGTATTTTCCTTAATATATTGCACATTGGAAAAGCTGAGGGATTTTATAATGGTTATGCTGATACACTGCATTTCACATCTATGTTTATGGTCGGAATGTTACTTTTTAAGCATCAGGAAGAACTTATCCGATTATATAGAAATATGAAAAAATTAAAAAGAAGACTTCTTATCACATTAGGAATCATTCTATATTTATACTCTACTGGAATTTTGGTGATTTCTCGTAGTGATACGATGTTTCTATTAAAAGATTGGGGCGTTGTAATTGGTGTTAGTATACTTATTATAATGGCTATGAGTAACCTAAAAGTAAAAGCAATTTTAAATAAGAGTGTATTTGTATACTTAGGAGAAATTTCATATAGTATCTATTTATGTCATTTTCCAATCATGATGGTACTATTTAAACTTTTGTATGCAAAAATTCCAATCTCTTTGCTGTTCCTCTTATGTGTTACAACGGCAATATTGTTTTCTATCGTATCGTATCATTTTATTGAAAAGAAATGTATAAAATGGGCAAAGCAAAGGACAATAAAATTCCAAAAAAAGGTGTAATATTTAATCGGTTCCTCATATATTTAGGAACCGATTAAATTGCGTCCAAGTTGTATAAGCGTACAATTTTCTTTTTGGGGTCGTGTCGGGCCTCTTAGAGGGGCATAGTGACAGGATTACTGCCATATGCATCACTCTCCCCACATGCGATTATACTATTGACTATCTACCCAACATATGTTAGTATTTAGACATTAATGGGGCCATAGCTCAGCTGGGAGAGTGCTTGACTGGCAGTCAAGAGGTCAGGGGTTCGATCCCCCTTGGCTCCACCATAATAAAGAATGCACAAGTCACTTGCATAAGGTGACTTTTTTGTTTTTACAAACTCGATAAATCCCTGTCCCGCTGAAAAAACCTACAAAAAAGCCAACCGATCTCCACCGGTTGGCTTTCCTCTTTACTCTATCAACCCACTATCTCACCGTCACCACAATCGGTGTCTTCTTCCCACCATACTGCACATAAATCGTCGCTTTACCCGACCCTGTCGCCTTGATCACACCGTCTTTCACATCGGCTACCAACAGGCGAGAAGTGGTCCAGAGAGCTGGCTTACTGACATCTTGCTCAGAGCCATCCATGTACGTCGCGATGGCGCTCACTTTCTTCACTTCGCCTTTGCTCATCACGAGCTGGACGACATCTGTCTTCAAGTATTTCAACATATCAACATCGACTGGAATGGATACGCTCTTGTCGTTGTATCTCGCTGTAACCGTCGTTTTGCCGTAGGCACGTCCTGAAACGAGGCCTTTGGTTACGTCTGCTACCTTGTAGTTGCTCGTCTTCCAGTCAGCCAAATTGGTAACATCCATGGTGCGGCCATCGGAGAAGGTAGCTGTCAAGGTTACTTGTACGTTGCTGTTCGACTTTGTAGATACAAAGCGCTTGTTTGCTTCCAGCTTGGTCACGATTCCGACTTCTACCGGGATGCTGATCGATTTGCCGCCGTATTTCGCGGTGATCGTCGCACGTCCGTTTGAGAGACCTGTTACGCGGCCGTTTACCACATCCGCTACTTTCAGCGAGGACGAGGACCATTCTGCATCGTTGGTCACATTGTCCGAATTGCCAGCGGAGTCTGTTGCGCTCAGCTTGATATCTTTTGATTCACTAACGTTCAGGATCATCATGCGAGGATCAACAGAGAGATTAGTCGCTTGGTCTACTTCTACTGCAATCGAAACCGACTTGCCTTCGAAGGTACCTGTTACGGTCGTTTTCCCTGCTCCTGTCGCGGTGATCTTCCCGTTCATTACTTCTGCTACAGCAGCAGAAGCCGTGCTCCATGTCGCTGTATCTGTTACATCCTTGTTCGTTCCATCTGCGTAAGCTGCAGTCAGCTTAACGGTTTCGGACTTGCCTTTGCCAAGCACGATCTTTTTCTTGTCTACCGTCAATGTCTGCATGACACCAACCGATACGGAAATGTTCACTGTGCGTGTTCCATATGTAGCAGTTACGGTCGCTGCACCTGTTGACACACCAGTGATCAAGCCTTGACGCACGCTTGCTACGTTCGGAGCACTGGATGACCAAACGACTTTTTGAGTGACATCTTCAGCAGGAGTGCTTCCATCTGGATAAGAAGCCGTTACTTTCACTTGCTTCGCTCCACCCACTGGGATCGCTACTGTCGTGATATCTGCGGTCAAGTTTTGCGGTACATCTACATCGACAACCAGTGTTGCTGTTTTTCCGCCGTATTTCGCGGTTACATTCGCCGTTCCAGCCTTGTAGGCGGATACGGTCTTGCCGCTTGCAAATACGACATCTGCATTATCCGAAGACCACTCTACTTTTGAAGTGATATCTTCACTTGTTCCGTTTGCGTAGGACGCGTTTACAATTACGTCTTTCGTCGATCCGCTTTTCATCGTCAGGAAAGCTGGAACGATATACAAGGAACGAGGTACTTCTACATCTACGCGTACCTGAACGGATTTGTTTCCGTATTTCGCAGTAATAACTGCTTCACCGGACTTCACCGCATGGATTTTCCCGTTGCTGTAATACGCAACGTCCTCGCGATCGGAGGACCATTCGGCCTTATCGTTCACCACTGTGGAACCGCCGCCATTGGCATAAGTTGCTTTCAGCTCGATGGCTTCTTCCTTGCCCACATTCATGAAAATGTTTTGCTTGTTGAGTTCCAGCTTTTGCGTTGTATCCACATCGACTTTGATCGTCGCTGTTTTTGTTCCATACTTCGCCGTAATGGTTGCTGTACCCGCGCCATATGCCTTAATCGTGCCTTTGAGCGCATCAGCTACAGCGGTATTGTCTGAAGACCATTCAGCCTTGTCCGAGACGTCTTCCGTTACACTTCCATCCGGGAAAATGGCCTTGAGCTTGATTGTTTCTTCGCCGTTCAGCAAGAGTGAAACCTGGTTTTTGTTTGGCTCCAATCTGTGGGCGATCTCGACGTTTACAGAGATCGTCGTCGTCTGGCTGCCAAACTTCGCTGTCACGGTACCCGTTCCTGAATTCAAACCTTTGATTGCACCATTGACTACAGTCGCAATCGCCGGATTATCGATGGACCAGTCTGCTTGGGTCGTTACATCTTCTGTTGTCCCATCGCTGTATACAGCTGTCAGCTTTACATTTTCCGTGCTGCCAATTCTCACGTTCAACGTTTGATCTTCTGTTGTCAGTGCCTTTACCTTTTTGGTTACATTCACACCCACTACGACAGGCTTACCCATGTAAGTAGCTGTAATGGTAGATTTCCCTACCGATTTGGCTGTAATCTGCCCCGCATATACAGAGGCTACATCCGCATTTTGCGTGGTCCATTCTGTCTTGACGGTGACGTCTTCCGTTTTTCCGCTCACATAAATAGCGGTAGCCGTCAGCTTGGTAGAGTCTCCATTTTCCAATGTTACCTCGTTCTTGGACAGAACGAGTCGGCTGATTTCATCGGCAGCCAATCCTACCCCTGCGTTTCCAGTCCCCACTAATAGCAGGACGGCCAGAAACAAGAGCATCGTTTTTTTCCAGAACATTAACTAGCCTCCCTCGCAAGTATGAAATTTGCTGATCTTCGAAACCATTCCACCATTACTATATCGGCAAAGAGCAAGAAACAATTTACTAGTTTTTCGTGTCAGGCATGTGTCAAGCTTTGTAACTAGACCTTCTTTCAAACGTCTAAATAAAGAGAGGGACTACGAGGGAGATTTCGAAGAATGAAAAATCGAGCGATAGCCGCACAGCGTCCTTGCTGGCGCGGGATATGGATAGTGTTGGGGATCGTCATGCTGCTCGGGCTGATATGGTCGGGCTACAACTGGTATCGCATCGAACAGACGATTGAGAAAGCCAAAGCCCGACATGCAACCGTCGGCATTGTCCTCGGTGCAGCGGTCTGGGGTGAGGGACCTAGTCCTGGTCTGCGCGAACGTCTGGAGCAGGCGGCGACCCTGTATGAAGGAGGGTATGTATCGAAGCTGCTGGTCACAGGCGGCCTTGGTGAAGGCAAAACGATCACGGAAGCTGCTGTAAGCAGAAATTACTTGGTGGCCAAAGGAATTCCCAAAGAGGACATTTTGCTAGAAAGCAAGTCTACCAGCACATACGAAAACCTGCTGTACGGCCAGCAGGTCTTGGAGGAACATCATATTCAAGATGCCCTGATCATCAGCCACGACTATCATTTGGCCCGTGCAATGATCATGGCTGATTCACTGGGAATTGTCGCCTCTCCTGTAGGGACGACGTCACACGTCCTGTTTGGACCGTATCATAAGGCGAGAGAAGTACTCGCCCTCACGCATTGGGAGCTCTCTCGCCTCTTTTCACAAGTGCTAGGAACGGTGGTTCTCGCGTAAAATTTCATACACATCGACAAAATGGCGGATTCGCTCCATGATGCGAGCCGCTTTTGTTTGTTCGATCCTATTCCCATTGGAGATAGACAAATGCTCTTGCAGTTCATTCAGCGCGTAGTTTGAAGTAAACAGCGTAGGCAAATGGTTGTTTGCCCGCTGATTCAATATAACTCCCAAAATCTCGTCCCGAACCCATGGCGTCAAGTTCTCCGCACCGATATCATCGAGGATCAGTACAGGCACTTCTTTCAGTAGCTCCAGCTTCCCTGCGTACGATTGATCCGAGATAGAATCCTTCATCTCCCGGATAAAGTCAGGCACATAAACCAGCAAGGAAGCAACGTTGCGCTCCGAGAGCTCACGACCGATTGCTCCCATGATGTAGCTTTTTCCGACACCAAACGGACCGTGCAGATAAAGTCCTTTTACCCGCTCGCCTGTTCCGACTTTTTCACAGAACTGAATCGCGGCATCTACCGTAGCCAAATTCCCGGAGTCAATGACCAAGCCCTCAAAGCTCGCGTTCAAGGTCTCTTCGGAAACGTAGTAGCTGCGCATCAGTCGGCGGCGGCGAATCTCTTCCTCGTGCGACAGCTGCTTGGAACAGGGCGTCATCGAGCTGATAATATGTTGGTGAGCCAGCTCCAATTGAGTGCTATGCCCCTTGACCAAATTCGGGCATTCGCCAAGACCCGGACAACGCTCACACCAATACTGCTCCTTGACTGCCGTATAGATGTTGGAGAGCGAGCGAAGGTAATCGTCTCGAGTCAATGCGGGATGCTCTTGTTGAAATGCTTTTAAATATGCTGACGAACGGAACATTTTATCTAACTGCTGATCTGGTGTCAGCAACTGACGCGGCGTTCGTTTGGCGAGCTCTTGCATGAACTCACTGATAGATTCCACGTTCCCTCACACTCCTTATTTCCGTTTTCGCAAGGTTTCCAGTCTTTTCTGCAAGTCTGGAAAATCCTGAATGGACTGTTTCTTTTCAGCGTCCGTTGCGGTTTTCTCCTGCGACAGCTGCCACTCAACAGATGCCGGCAGCTTGTCCTGCAAGATAGCTCTACCGTTGCGTCTGACAGGGGCAGATTCCTTCTTGCCCGTTTTTGCCTTCTCGGCTGTTTGTGCCCGTTGATCCGCACGCTCGAGGATCTGCTTGACTGCCTCGTCAACTGTCGCGATCCGCTTGGCTTTCCAGCTGTCACGAATCGTCTCCATGTACGCTTTTGGCAGCTCCATTTGCATGCTGGCTAACGTATGGAGCAGCAGCGCATTGACGACTTCCGGCTGCATCCCATCCGCAAATACAAGTGTTTCAGCACGTTCCAAAAACACCTTACTGATTCTGCCACCAACGACCTTTTCCAACAGGGTCACCGGAGATAACTGGCGACAAGCACGGATAAAGGCTTCACTGCCAGGCTCAGGCAAGCGACCAGGTCCAAAGCCATCCTCTGTCATGTCAGTTGCAGGCGCCGTTCGGTATAACTTGTCTTCCGTGTAGCGTTGTACCAAACGCTTGCGCAAAACTTCTCCGTCCAAGCTCCGATCCGCTTTGTACAGCGTCCAATCACGCAGCTCCTGCCCCATCCCCCAGCTGTCCAGCTGATAGAAATGGCACAGCGAGAACAACAGCTCCATGCTCTTGCCTTCCAAAACTTTGACCGAGTCGGCATTATCCGGCAAGTACAGACGCAAGGACGATACACTCAGCGAATGGTTGACCTGTGCCTCGTAGCCAGATTTCATCGGTGCTTGCGGGAAGCTGGTGTCCATCTCGGTTAAAAACTGGTCTCGCTCCGACCCTTTTTTCACTTCCAGCTCCGATTGTTTCAACGACTGGAACACATCATGGAAGTCTTTCGTGACGTTTTCCACAATGGAGTATTCTAGATCCAACTGACTGCCAAGCGTATCTGCATAATGCTGGCGCAGTTGCGAATAGCGAACATTTTCGATTTTGTTTAACAACATCAACGACAGTACATAGTCTGCAAAAAACTCAGCCGGACTAAGCGGAGGTTTGATCAAGTACTCGTAATAATAGTCACGCTGCTGATTTTCCCTGCGGCGCACCTCGACTAGCCCGATTGCCTCCAGACGTTCACGCGCATCCAATAGCCGATCCAGAGAAAGCGAAGTCGTCAGCATCAAACTGCGATGGGTCCCCTCCGAGGAGGCTCCGCTCACCTCCTGCACGCCATGGACGAGCAGTTGGTAGAGAGCGTACGATTCGACACCGATGATCGGCAAGTATAGCTGCGTAACAAAGCCCATTTCGGCAAAGCCAATCGGTCTTGCCATTCGCACCAGATAACGATCCTTCGGCAACAACTCGTTCCAAACTAAACGACGCATCAGATCTTTCCTTCCTGACAAAATTCGATTCTTTTATTATAGCACGACTCCCCATTCATTCGCGGAAAAATCAGCTGGAAAGCCAAAGAAGCCCTGGCGGATTGGCCGCAAGAGCGAGAGAGGTTGCGAGTCTGGCAGAAAAAAGCTTATCTATTCTTTTGGAAACGAGCTGCTTCGCGCTTGAGCTAAAAGCTCCTCCAGCTCTTTCATAAATACATTGATATCTTTGAATTGGCGGTATACAGAGGCGAAGCGCACATATGCGACCTCATCGACATGGTATAAACGCTCCATGACCTTCTCCCCAACGTCATTGCTCGGGATCTCTGCTTGCCCGCAGCTGCGCAATTCTTTTTCAATGTCGTTCACTACATTTTCAAGCACTTCCAACGGTACGGGACGCTTTTCGCAAGCGCGCACCAACCCGCGCAATATCTTGTCTCGACTGAATTCCTCGCGGGTTCCTTCCTTTTTCACAATTAACAAAGGTGTTTCTTCTACCATTTCAAAAGTAGTAAAACGGCGCTCGCAGGCTTCGCACTCGCGGCGACGACGAATGGATTTATTATGATTGAAAGGACGTGAATCTAGGACTCTAGTCCCATTATATTCGCAAAATGGACAACGCATATCAGAATCAACTCCAATACTGACAATACTTGTCTACAGTGTCCCTCATATTCCTGTCAGAAGTCAAGTCAATCCTTGTACCTATTTAAAGCATAAGTCGAATGGAGTACAATTATGGTACTGTTGGAGGGATAGTCATGCGTTTAGTATCTTTAAAGCACCTACAGCCTGGAATGAAATTGGGACGTACGGTCTTCACAGATGATGGAAAGGTGCTGCTTGGAACCGGTATGGAATTAACGGAACGACTCATCACCGGATTAGAGCGAACTGGTGTTGATTCGGTGTATATCGATGATCCCCGTACCTATGACATCGTTGTGGAAGAAGTGATTCGCCCACAAACCAGACAAGTAGCTGTGGAAACCATCGAGAAGACGATCAAACAAATTACAAACTCAAACAAGCTGGCCCGGAAAATTTCCTTAAAAGAAATGGGCCTTCATTTTCAGCGTGCCTTTAGTTCTATTTTGGACGACCTGATGCAAAACAAGCAAATGGTTGGACATTTGACGACGATGTCTTCTCATTCGCCATCCCTATACCATCACTCTGTGAATGTGGCCGTGCTGGCAACTGCTGTGGGCATGTCTCTGGGCTACAATCGCACACAGCTCATAAACCTAGGCGTAGGCGCCATGCTGCACGATATCGGCAAAATAAGCCTGCCTGAAGAGCTGTTGCAAAAAACAGAGCGTTGGACGGACGAAGAGAAGGAAATCGCCAAACAGCACACGATGCTTGGCTTTAATTTGTTGCGAAAGCAGCATGACATCTCGCTTTTGTCAGCACATGTATGCTTGCAACACCATGAACGGCTAAATGGAAGCGGCTATCCACAGGGATTATCCGGCAAGCAAATTCACGAATTCGCACAAATCGTCGGCCTCTGTGATATTTATGACTCATTGACTTCCCCACGTCCATGGCGCAAGCGGTACATGCCACAGGATGCTGTCGAGTACCTGCTAGGCTCTGGCGGTACACTATTCGAGCATCATCTAGTCAATGCCTTTATCAAGCACATTGCTATCTTCCCGATTGGAAGCAGCGTCGTTTTGAATACCGGAGAAGTCGGGGTAGTGAGTCGAGTTGATCCGGATTATTCGCATCGCCCTACCGTACGTGTGCTAAAAGACGGCCGAGGAAACGACGTCCCAAGCCCTTATGACCTCGATCTCAAGGCGAACATCCGACTATTTATTGTCGGCTTTGAAGATGATGATCTGTTTAACGTGAACTCATTAGATGAATCTTCTACCACATCGTAAATACGAAGCAACGAAAAACCCCTTTGCTCGAAATTCGGCAAAGGGGTTTTGTTTATGCTACTTATTTTACACCCACAGCAGCTGCTTCTTTTGTTACAGCTTGATTGTTCTGCTCGGATACGTGGCGAACCAGGTCTACAACACGGCAGGAGTAGCCCCACTCGTTATCGTACCAAGCAATCACTTTCACCTGATTGTCTCCCATTACCATCGTAGACAGACCGTCGATGATCGAGGAGTGATCGTTGCCATTGAAATCGCTGGATACGAGCGGCTCGTCGCAGAACTCGAGGTAGCCTTTCATGCTGCCTTCGCTCGCTTCACGCAGGACGCGGTTTACTTCGTCCAATGTAACTGGCTTCTTCGTATTGACCACCAAGTCTACTACAGAAACGTTTGGAGTAGGTACGCGCAAGGAAAAACCGTTTAGCTTGCCATTCAATTCTGGCAAAACGATTCCTACTGCACGAGCAGCTCCTGTCGTCGTTGGAATGATGGACTCGCTAGCTGCACGTGCACGACGCAGGTCTTTATGCGGATTGTCGAGATTCACCTGATCGTTTGTAAACGAGTGAATTGTAGTCATGAGACCTTGTTCGATACCGAATGCATCGTTGAGCACTTTTGCCACAGGTGCGAGACAGTTGGTTGTGCAGGAAGCATTGGAGATAATGTGATGATTCGCATGGTCGTAGGTGCCATCGTTTACACCCATCACGATCGTGACGTCTTCTTCTTTCGCTGGCGCTGTAATCACA
This sequence comes from Brevibacillus sp. DP1.3A, assembly GCF_013284245.2. Lineage (NCBI taxonomy): Bacteria > Bacillati > Bacillota > Bacilli > Caryophanales > Paenibacillaceae > Brevibacillus > Brevibacillus sp. DP1.3A. The sequence goes on from NZ_CP085876.1 coordinate 5,230,458, forward strand.
ACTTTTTTCGCACCGCTTTGCAGGTGCTTGCCAGCGCCTTCGCGATTGTTGAATTTACCTGTAGCCTCTACAACGATCTCGACTCCGAGGTCACCCCAAGGCAGCTTCAGCGGATCACGGTCAGACAGTACAACTGTTGCTTTTCCGTCTACGATAATCTTGTTGTCTTGGACTTCCACTTTATTTTGCAGGCGTCCGTGGATCGTGTCATATTTCAACAAATGCGCAAGCGTCTCCGCTGGGTAGCTGGCGTTGATTGCAACGATTTCAATGTTGGGGTCCTGGATAGCGCGGCGGAATACCATGCGGCCAATACGTCCGAAACCATTAATACCGATTTTAATTGTCATATATAGAAACCCCTTTCGAATTGAGTTACGCTTATCTGATACTTTTATTATAATAAGTATGACACAATTATCAATGTGTTTTACTGAAAAATAAATATTTGGACGATTTACCCTACCCAAAAAAAGAGAAAAAAGCCGCTCTCTTATCAGCAAGAGAAGCGGCTTTTCATGATTTTTAACGTAATTGAAAGTCGTATATATTTTTGTAACGATCATGATAATAGAGCACTCGCTGGACATATTGACGGGTCTCCCCATATGGAATGTCCTCAATCGTCTCGCGAGTTCCGTTCCATTGCTCACTCGCGAGCCATCCGTTTACTTTGCCCGGACCGGCGTTGTAGGCTGCAATGACTTTGACGATATCGCCATCATAGCGGGACAGCAAAAAATCGAGATACCATGTCCCAATCTCGATGTTCATGACGGGGTCGTACAAGTATTCACTGTCCTTTGGACGGAAGCCTGCCTCCTTGACGATCCACTGCGCAGTATCCGGCATGATTTGCATGAGCCCGACCGCACCTTTTTTCGAAACGCGATCTGTCGCAAACCCACTCTCGGAACGAATGACGGCCAATACCAAATGAGGGTCCACCTCATATTTCAGTGAAGCCGTCACAATCTGTTGCTCATATTTGATCGGGTACATCCATTTCCACACCAATGGCGTGTTTAGCAGCAGAAATACACTCGCCAAAACGAGCAAAATCAATGCTGCACGTTTGCCAAAACTCATGATTGACGCTCCGATCGAATCGCGGCCAATACCGCCTCCACTTGACGCTCGGTTTCTTCACGCGAACCAGAATTATCGATCAAAAAGTCTGCGCCCTGCTTCTTCTGATCAATAGGAAACTGCGCCCGCAGTCTTTTTCGTGCTTGTTCTTCTTCCAATTCGTCGCGCTCCAGCATTCTCGCCAATTGCATCTCATAGGGCGCATAGACAACCACGATTTTTTCTACCATATGCGTAAGCTTGCTCTCATACAGCAGAGGAATGTCCATAAAGACGATCTCGGCTCCATTCGCTTCTGCTGTTTCGGCCTCTTCCCGCATGACGCGGCGTACCTCGGGATGGACGATGGCGTTCAGCTTTTGACGCTCGGACTCGTCCGAAAATACGATCTCACCTAGTTTTTTCCGATCAATCTGACCATCTTCCAATAGGATTTCTCTTCCAAAATGGCGCACGATCGCTTCATAGGCCAGTTTACCTGGTTCTACGACCTCTCTGGCGATTTGGTCAGCGTCAATGACAGGAATTCCGCGCTCTCGAAGCATACCTGTCACTGTGCTTTTCCCAGTAGCAATTCCGCCTGTTAATCCTAGTATCATGCCCATCCTCCTCCCTTGGTCGAACTGTTATAACTGCTTTGTGAAAAACTTCTCGAAGTTACTGGTTCTTTTGGCAATCGGGACAAATATGCGTCCCTCTGCCGCCGACTACAAACCGAATGATTTCGGCCCCGCACTTCGTGCACGCCTCGTCTTTTCGTCCATACACTAAAAGCGATTGCTGGAACATTCCCATCTCGCCCTGTCCGTTCACATACGACTTGATGGAGCTACCACCTTGTTCTACCGCTTCTTGCAAAGTGGAGACAATGCTTTCGTGTAGTCGGATAACTTCTTTATCTGTCAGCTTTCCTGCTGGTTTCTCCGGATGAATGCCTGCTTTAAAGAGTGACTCGTCCACATAAATATTCCCCAGTCCTACAATACATTCCTGGTTTAGGAGAAGCGGCTTAATTTTTGTTGACCGTCCTTTTAACAATTTCCCCAAAACTTCAGGAGTAAAACTTTTATCTAGCGGTTCTACTCCCAGTTTTGCCAAAGGTCCGACGGTTGTTTCCTTCCCCTTAGGGAACAGATCCATCGTTCCGAACTGGCGAACATCCCGATAACGCAGCTCCGTTCCGTCCGTAAAATGGAAGACGACATGGGTATGCTTCTCAACGGGATCATCCGCCTGATACATGCCATAGCGCCCTTCCATACGCAGATGGGACACGAGCACATCCTCGTTTAAGAAAAACTGAATGAATTTTGCCCGCCGTTGGATATCCTGGATGGTTTGTCCCACCAAGAGAGATTTGAAAGCTTCCACGTCATCTGGCTGACGCACAATACGCGCCAAATGAACACTTACTCTCTCGATCGTTTTTCCCATAACCAAGCCACGCAGAGTCCGTACGACGGTTTCTACCTCCGGCAATTCTGGCATATGCCCTCCTCCTCTCGCTGTCTATCCATCTTTATGTTCTAGGCATGCTTACTTCGCATCGTACCAGGTACGTCCGTCACTGACGTCCACCTTGAGTGGCACGTTGAGGGACAGCGCACTCTCCATCGCTTCTGGCACCAGCTTGCGCATGACCTCCAGCTCATTTTCTGGCACTTCAAATACAAGCTCATCGTGCACTTGCAAAAGCATGCGGCTAGCAAGACCTTTCTCCTCGAGTGCCTCTTGCATGCGAATCATCGCCAGCTTGATCACATCGGCAGCAGTACCCTGGATCGGCGTGTTCATCGCAGTACGCTCGGCAAACGAACGCAGGTTAAAGTTGCTGCTGCGAATATCAGGCAGGTAGCGACGGCGGTTCAACAAGGTCGTCACATAGCCATCCGCCTTCGCCTGTTGGACAATCTCGTCCATCCAGCGCTTCACACCGGAGAAGACATCAAAGTAACGCTCAATGAAGTCCCCGGCTTCTTTACGGGTAATATTGAGGTTTTGCGACAGACCGTAGTCGCTGATGCCGTATACAATCCCGAAGTTGACCGCTTTGGCCTGACGGCGCATCAGCGAAGTCACTTCTTCCTCACTCACACCAAATACGTCCATGGCGGTACGGGTATGAATATCCATTCCTTTTTGGAAGGCGTCAATCAAATTTTCGTCTTGCGAAATGTGGGCCAAAATCCGCAGCTCAATCTGGGAATAGTCGGCTGCCAGCATGTACCAGCCGTCCTCCGACGGGATAAACGCCTCGCGAATCTTGCGTCCTTCTTCCATGCGGATCGGGATATTTTGCAGATTCGGGTCCGTACTGGACAGGCGCCCTGTCGCCGTAGTCGCTTGGTTGTAAAGCGTATGCACCTTGCTCGTCTTCGTATGGATTTCCTTGGTCAAGCCCTCAATATACGTAGAGCGGAGCTTGCCGAGCTGACGGAAGGTCAGGATCGCATCGATGATCGGATGGTACGGAGCGAGCTTCTCCAATACATCTGCACTGGTAGAAGGCCCTGTTTTGGTCTTTTTCAATACAGGCAGAGACAAGCGGTCAAACAAAATCTCACCCAATTGTTTTGGCGAGTTGATGTTGAATGCCCCACCCGCCAGCTCGTAAATCTGATCTGTCAGACTCGCGAGCTTTTGGTCCAGGTCTTCCCCCATTTGTACGAGGCGCTCACTGTTTACCTTGATGCCTTGCTTTTCCATGAGAGCCAGTACCATACTCAGCGGGGCTTCCAATTCACCGAGCAGCTTTTCCATTTCGTTTTCCGCCAGCTGCTCACGCAATACAGGCACGCTTTGCCAGATTGCTGCCGCTTTATGCGCCACATGCTCGCTCAGCACGTCCATTTCAGGAACAAGACGTTTGGCACCCTTGCCGTACACCTCTTCATCTGACAATACCCGTGTCTGTGCGTATTGAGCCGCAATGCTATCCAAGGTTGGGTTGCTCTCAGCCGCATTCAGCAGGTAAGAAGCGAGGTACACATCAAAGCTGATGCCTTTTATCGCCAAATCATGCCAAGCGAGTCCAACCGTGTCTCGCTTGCCGTCAAATACCCACTTCTCCTTCGTCGGATCCGCCAGCCACTCACAGAGTGCCTTCCATTCCTTGGCTACGTCCCACGGAACGAACATCACCGTATCTTCCACAGCCAGTCCAATTCCGAGGAATGGCGCATGGTGATAGTTTTCCCCATCCATTTCGATGTAAAGAGCCATTGGCGAAGTCAGCTTGGACTCGTACGCCGCTTTGTTATCCTCTGAAATCATCTCAAACGAAAACGGCTTGGCGTCTGCTTGACCGCTTCCATCTACTGGCTTTGCCACTTTGATCTTGGACAGCAGCGATTTGAACTCCATCTTTTTAAAGAACTCACTTAGAGGTACACCCTCATAGCCTTCAAAGCCAGTCTCTTGCACATCCAGCTCTACAGGCGCTTCACGCAAAATGGTTGCCAAGGCTTTACTCATGTTCGCCTTGTCTACATTCTCACGCAGGTTCTCTTGCAGCTTTTTGCCTGACACTTTATCGATGTTTTCCAGTACCTGCTCAACAGAGCCGTATTCGTGCAGCAGCTTCAGCGCTGTTTTCTCTCCGACACCCGGGACACCTGGAATGTTGTCGGACGAATCGCCCATCAAGCCTTTCAGATCAATTATTTGCAGCGGCTTAAGGCCGTACTTTTCGTGAATTTCTTGTGGAGTGTACAGCTCGATTTCGCTGACTCCCTTGCGCGTCAAAGCGACGGATACATGCTCAGACACGAGCTGCAGCATATCTTTGTCTCCGGTAATGACAGTCGTTTTCCAAGCTTGCTCATCAGCCTGCTTCGTCAATGTACCGATAATGTCATCCGCCTCGTAGCCTTCCAGCTCGAAGCGTTTGATTGAGAAGGCATCCAACAGCTCCCGAATCAATGGAAACTGTTCAGACAGCTCCGGCGGAGTTTTGCTGCGTCCCCCTTTGTACTCTGCATACTCGCTATGGCGAAACACGACTTTTCCAGCGTCAAAAGCAACCATGATATGCGTTGGCTTCATTTCCTCCAACACTTTTAACAGCATAGTCGTAAAGCCCAGCACTGCGTTCGTATGCAGTCCTGCCGATGTGGACAATAAAGGGAGCGCATAAAACGCCCGGTTCGCAACACTGTTTCCATCAATCAACACAAAATGACTCAAGGAATTCGACCCCTCTCGTTACAAAACTACTATCTTTAATCGTAACATAGGGCAAACATCAAAGCCAAGCCGTAGATATGGCGGGTAAAGAACAAGATGATTGAACAGACTATGAAAAAAAATGGACAAGGAAGGTGAACCTATGAATGGGAGGAAAATGATTCCGCTCTTGCTCACGCTATTTCTTTCCTTCGGGTCTATACCTGCAACAGCGACCCCACATGTAGAGCCTGAGCCCGCAGGCAAAAAGCTGATGGCATTTGTCATTGATGACTTCGGGAACAACATGCAAGGGACGGAGGAAATATTATCGTTGCCAGTTCCTCTAACCGTTGCCGTCATGCCGTTTCTGCCAAGCACGAAGCAGGATGCCGAGCTTGCCCATCAAAAAGGACATGATGTACTCGTTCACATGCCGATGGAGCCGATGAAAGGAAAACGCTCGTGGCTTGGTCCTGGAGCCATTACGGCTGATCTGTCCGACGATGAGATTCGCAGTCGCGTGGAGAAAGCGATTGACGAAGTACCACATGCGATTGGCATGAACAACCATATGGGCTCTAAAATAACGGCTGACGAGCGAATCATGCGCATCATCATGAAGGTAGTGAAGGAGCGGGGGCTCATTTACCTGGATAGCAAAACCACGGATAAAAGCGTGGCGGCGAAAATCGCGGCTGAAATGGGCGTGCCCCATGCAGTGAATCAAATTTTTCTCGATGACGTTTACTCTGTCCCACATATTACGAAGCAAATGGAGCTCGTCTGCAAACGAATCCACAACCATCCCCTATGTATCGCGATAGGCCATGTTGGGCCTCCTGGCAAGAAAACAGCCTCCGTTCTGCGCCAGTACATCCCGCGAATTCAGAAGGAGGCCGAATTTGTAACCATTTCAAAGCTTATCCAGCAAGCTGCTCATTAATTTTCGCCACCAGCTCTCCTTCACACGAGCCTCCGTTTTCAGATTTCCCGACAGCTTTACGTACTCGCTCACGGCTTCTGTAATGGCCTGAGCGATTTTTTCTTGTGCTTTGGGATTCGTTAACATTTCGCGGTCATGTGCATTGCTGATAAAACCCATCTCCACGATGACAGACGGACAGTAGTTATGACGCAGCATGTAGTACGTCTTCCCCCTGACTGGCTGGTTGTTCGTCCCTGTCAGCTTGTTCAGCGAGTTTTGCAGCAGTTCTGCCAGCATATAGCTTTGTTCGGTATCTTGGAACAAAAGAATGGCACCCCGTCGCCGCGAATTAGACGCCCAGTTTACATGCAGGCTGAGCAACATCTGGGGACCGATCTCTTTCGCTAAATTCTTCCTCTGTGCCAAATCTCGAATATGCCTCGATCGGTTGTCCAACCACCGATTCTCATCGCTCAGTGCGATATCTTTGTTCCGATTCAAGGCCACCGTATAGCCAGCTTCTGTCAACTGTTGGTATAGTTGCTTGGCAATTTGCAGATTGATGTCTTTTTCATACAAATCCCCGTAAGAAGTTCCCGTATCTACACCCCCATGACCTACATCAATCAAAATGTGAAATGGGGTGAGCGGCAATGCCTCGCTTCGCGTCGGGATACAGATGAGGATAAGTATGAAAGCAGCGATACGGAAGATAGCCTGTAAGTTTCTCATGCCTGTAGGATAACCGGATTGAAAAGAAACCTTTCAGTCGGCGAGGTACACATAACATTGTGAATTTTTTAATCCAACTGTACAATTACAATAATGAAACATGACCTTACCCGCATAAGAAGGTGTACTGATGAATCAATCTTTGGAAAAACCGTTATTCCCCCCGTATTTGGCTCTCTTGATCGGGGTGATCGCCATTTCCTCTTCTGCGATCTTTGTAAAGCTATCGGATGCACCTGCTCCGATTATCGCTACGTATCGCCTGATTTTTTCCGTTCTCTTAACGCTTCCTTTTTTATTTTGGAATCGTGGTGCCATCGCAGAGATTGGAAAAATGTCCAAAAAAGTGTGGCTACTCTGCATTTTATCCGGAGCCTTTTTGGCAAGCCACTTTCTGTTGTGGTTTGAATCGCTGAACTACACGTCTGTAGCCAGTTCTACTGTGCTCGTTACGTTGCAGCCATTATTTGCATTCATCGGCGGTTATTTCTTTTTTGGTGAAAAAGTTCGATTTCTAGCTCTATCCGGCGGTTTGCTGGCGATTGCGGGAAGCTTCGTGATTGGCTGGGGAGATTTTCAAGTAGGCGGCATGGCTCTGTGGGGTGATTTCCTCGCATTAATGGGAGCTGTCACCGTGACGGGCTACTGGCTGGTCGGGCAATACGTTCGTCAACATATGTCCTCCTTTGCCTACACACTCGTCGTCTATACAGCCACCAGCGTGATTCTGCTCGCCTATGATCTGGCTCTCGGGTATTCGCTCTTTGGTTACCCTGCGGCAGATTGGGGCTGGTTCTTCTGTCTCGCCCTGTTCCCGACCTTGCTTGGACATTCTATTTTTAACTGGATCATAAAATGGCTCAATACGACTACGATATCCATGGGGATTTTGGGAGAACCGATCGGGACTGCGATTCTCGCTTACTTCATCTTGGGTGAAGTAGTAACGCCTCCGCAATGGATTGGCGGCTTGATCATTATCGCCGGCATTTATGTGTTCATTCGTTTTAACCAACCTGCTAAAGGAGTGTCCTCCATTGAACAAGCAACCGGAGAACCGAAAAAGCTTGCGTGAATTCGTCAAGGGACTGAGTATTTGGGCGAAGATTGGCTGGACAATTCTTCTTGGCTACATCGTAGGACGGATTGTGTACTGGTTATTTAAAATGATGTCCTAACAGACAAAAGGGGCAATTCCTAAGAAGTCTTCGATAAGACTTGCGGAATTGCCCCTTGCTATTAGGCTGTTGCCTTCTCGGTTGCTGGCAACTGTTGCGGTTTTTTCGGCTTTTTATGCAGGAAGTACAGAAGTGGAATCGAGAGGACAATAGGGATAACGGAGACGAGGAAAGTATCCCCGATGCCTTGAACCAGCGATTCTTTTGCCATCATTCCGTACAAAATCGCGCTGGCTCCGCCTGTCGCACTCGCCGCATCTACCCCTACTTGTGCATACATGCCTGAAATGCCACTGATAAACTGCATCGCCATATCCGTATTCAAGTTTTCAGAGATTGAAGCCATGTGGAAATTTTGACGCGCCTGCATGATCACTGTCAAAATCGCAATGGCAAACGAGCTCATGACCTGACGCAATACATTGGACAGCGGAGAAGCATCCCCCACACTTGTACGCGGAACGGCGTTCATCCCTACAGTAGACAGGGTCATCATACACAATCCGATTCCAACCCCGCGAATGGTCAATATCATATCGATCCACGAATGCATGCTGTCAGCAGATAGATTGTGGAGTTCATACGTCGTGATGCTCATGATGGTCAAGCCGATCAGCCCAATCGGTCCGATCCCGTATTTATCCATTAGCTTTCCGCTTATTGGCATCATGATCGCCATGGCAATCGATTGCGGCATCAGCAGGATTCCTGACTCCATAGCCGTCAATCCCTGAATGTTTTGGAGGAAAATCGGCATCAGGAAGATACCGCCCATCATCCCCATCATGACGAAGCCGGATGTCAAAATGCTGATGGTGAAGGTAGGAATCTTCAAAAGTCGCAAATCGAGCAACGGACTTTCTTTACCCAACTCCACCCAAACAAACAGGATCAAACTCATCACGGCAATGAAAAATAAGCTGACGATGAAAAAGGAGGTCCAGCCCTCTGCTTGCCCTTTACTTAAAGCGAGCAACAGCGTCCCAAAACCGACGATAGCAAGAAATGCTCCCAAAAAGTCGAACTTTAACTCTGGCTTTTTCGGCGTTTCCTTGAGCAGCACGATACTCATGATCACCGCAAAAATACCAAAGGGTACACCGACCAGAAAAAGAAATTGCCAACTTAAAAATTCGATGAGATATCCACCCAATGTCGGGCCCAGCGCAGGGGCAGTCATGGAAGCAATCCCGAATATCCCCAATGCCATTCCGATCTTTTCACGCGGAACGATCATGTAAATCATCGACATCCCGATTGGCATGATCATCCCCCCGCTGACACCTTGCACGACGCGAAAGGCAATCAGCGAAGAGTCACTCCACGCCAAGGCACAAAGGATGGACGAAAAAGTAAACGCGGATAAGGAGAGTACAAATATTTTTTTCGCCCCGAATTTGGCAGACAACGAGCCGCTCATCGGAATCATGACGGCGTTTGCCAGCATATATCCGGTCAATACCCACTGCATGGTCTCGGTAGACGAACCAAAAATATTGACCATGGCAGGTAGGGCAACGTTAATCAAGCTATTGTTCAGAATCGCAACGAAGGTTCCTGAGAGGATGGCAAGAAGAGACAGCCACATGCCGCCGTTCCCGCTTTTCTCCTCTCGGTGTGCCACCGCTTCCGCCATGTGTCAACACCCCCGTTAGTTTGCGATCACCTTACTGCCCTCGGACAGTTTGTCTGTCGGGTTCAGCACAATTTGATCATTGTCTTTGACGCCATTCGTGACAGTTGACCATTCGCCGCTTGCGTTCTCCACCGCAACTTCCACCTGGTGTACAACGTTGTCGTTTACGGTATAGACGTAATGCTTGCTGTCCTTTTCCAGCACGGCTGATGTCGGTAATTTTGTTCCTGGCGTTGCCTGGCCTTGGAGCATGACTTCTGCTACCATCCCTGCACGTAGCATGCCGTCCTGATTATTCACCTTCACTTTAACTGGGAAAGAACTGCTGTTGGTATCCGAAATCGGAGAGACAAACTCAACGGTACCTTTCAGCACTTTTCCACCCAGACTGCCTACCTTCACATCAACAGTAGAGCCGACCTTCACTTGGTTGATTTGGTTTTCCGGTACGCTTGCTTCTACTTTGACATCTGCCATATTCACTAGCACCATAAGAGGCGTCCCCGCTGCTGCCATTTCTCCCGGGTCAACTGAGCGCTTGGCGACGATACCTGTGATTGGCGCACGAATAATGGTATTGTCATAATTGCTTTTTGCCAGCTCCAAATTGGAGCCCAAACGGCTTACTTCTGCTTGCAGAGCCGCTACCGTGTCGGCAGTTGGGCCTGCTTTTGCCAGATCGAATTGGGCTTGCGCTTGTTCAAGACCTGTGCGCGCCTTTTCCAATTCGAGCGAAGATTTCTCCAGCTCAGCCTGGGACAATGCGCCCGCATCAAACAGTGCTTTCATCCGGTTGTAGTTGCTCTCGACCACCTTCAGGCTGGCTTCTGCCTGGGTAACAATACTTCCAAGCTGCGTCAGCTGCTCATTGCGTGCTCCTGCTTTCGTATCTCTCAGCTTTGCCTGAGCGCCTGCAATGGCTGCCTGTGCCTGATTGATCTGCTGCTGATAATCGGCTGCCTCCAGCGTGACCAGAACATCGCCTTGCTTGACGACTGCTCCTTCTTTCACCTTCACGCTCGCTGCTTTCCCAGATACTTTAGAAACGACTTGGATCTCCTCAGATGCTGCCACCTTACCATTGGCGATGACACCCGTAGAGGCAGAGGTCACCTTCCACGTCTTCACGACAGGGACGTTCTCGCTCGCTTGCGATGCAGAAGATGTCTCGCTACAGCCCGCCGTAATAAGCGAAACGGCCGCCATGACTGCAGCGATTGTTTTCCATTGTGCTGTCTTTTTCATGCTTGATTACATCTCCTTCACGTGCACTTTGATCTCGGCGTTCAATCCGGCCACCAGGTCCAGACCTGCTGTGTCATCTATGGCGATTTTGATCGGGATACGCTGAGTTACTTTGGTAAAGTTCCCGCTCGTATTGGTCGCTGGCATCAAGGAAAATGTAGAATTCGTCGCCTTTCCGATCTCCATCAAATGACCGCCCATTTTCTTACCTGGGTAAGCGTCAATCGTAAAATCTACTTTTTGGCCGAGTTTCAACCGTTCGATCTCAGTCTCTTCCAAATTAGCGGAGATGTACAATTTGTTTTCGTCAATCACGAGAGCTACCGATTGCCCTGTCGAAACAATCTCTCCCTCTTTTGCTTGCGTTTTAATCACAGTACCTGTAATGGGAGAACGCAACACGCTGTTTTCCAGCATCGTCGTTGCTACGTTAGTTGTATCTTGCTGTCCTACGATTTGGTCCGCTATAACGGTGTCGCCTTCTTTGACAGCGAGTCCGGTCAGTTTGCCTGTCATTTTTGGCATGACGCGATAAATGTCTCCAGCAATCCGAGCATCTTGTGTGGACACATAATGTGCACCTTGATACCAAAAGTAGTAACCGATTCCTCCACCACCTGCCACGATCAGGAGCAAAATGACATACAAAACCAGTTTTCGCTTCATGGTTTCTCCTCAACTTTCTCGTTCTTCTAGTTTCGCAATCAATGTTTCCATCGACTGAATAATGATGTCTAAATCCTCATCGGAAAATCCATGGAAAATACGCTTGTAAAAGTTCTCTGAGAAAAAATCAACCTTTGCGAACAGCTCAGAAATCTTCGGTGTTTTACGAATCCAGACAACACGCCGGTCATTCTCATCACGTACGCGTTCTACGAGTTGTTCTCGTTCCAAACGATCTATGATGCCAGAAACGGTGCTGTACGATAAATCTACGGCTTTGCTTATCTGACCGATCGTTTTGGGATCAGGATGTATTTCTCGAATGACCATTAGCTGCGGGACAGTCACACCATATTGGGACAGTTCTTTTGTGGCCATTGTTCCAAATGTCTTGTTCAACCGTTTTAACAAGTCCCTAATATGCAGTGATTTATTCATAGTGCACTCCTTTCTTAAGTAATATTTCGTGCACGAAATTTATCACATGAAAACTATACGATGTTTTTTTATCCGTGGCAACTATTTCTTTAGGTTAAACTTTAACTAGGTAAGCAAAACAAATTTATGTAGATTAAGTACCCTCATTCAGATTTCTTTAATAAATAGTTAAGCGATCTATCCTCTTTAAAATACCGAGAAATGATCGCTCTAAAATGAATTATTAGTATAAAGGAACTTAAATAAATGTCTAAAGGACCCATTTTTATCTTACATTTCAAGGAGTAAAAGAGGTGGAAAAAACGAACCAAAACAAGAGCATGGAGCCAATCCAGAGATTAGATTTATAATCTTCATTTTTGACGATTCTATTAATAATCGAAATGAAATTTATAAAAAACCAAATTGCCAATATGGGATTAAACCAAAAAGCTAAAGCACGAATATATTCTTCCAAAATTGTCACCTCACCGTTTTAACTTTATTATAACAATTTGTAAAATTGATACCTCAATAAATCATCTAAGCCATCATTATGGGGTATAAAGTAAAACTAAAATACTTGGTGTTTGTACCTTCCCTATTATTTTTTAAAGAATTGAATGAGTTATAAATATACACAACAGCCCTCTAACAATAAGTATGCAGAGGGCTGTAAAATATTATTTACTGTCCTTACCAATTTCAAATGAGGTTTTCCATGACCATTTATCCCCGGTTCCACTAAATTGATAACCTAGATACTTAAAATTTATGCTTATACCATCCAACGAATAGGAATGAACATAAGCAGAAACAAATTGTCCAGTTCGCCCCTTCTCGGAATCAGGTATCCGGACGACATCATTTAACCATCCCTCATGGATTCCATCATGTCGAGCCAGATCTACGTCAGCTTTTGTACCTAAAGGATTAGAATCATCAAAGTTACTTAAACCAATAGATATACCTCCCATTGGATCGCCATTTCCATTAAATGGTCTTACAACATATCTGCCATCCCTTGAAACTCCAGTAGTATGATTTTGCCATGTATTTGCTATGGTATCTACGAAGTAAAGCCACGGACGTGAACTCCACTCGAATTCTGTTAAATAGTGGTATTCTAATTCTCTCCCATTTCTGGATTTCCCCATATAAACAGCCATACTTGATCCATAGAAATTACCATCTCTAACAGCGGAGGGAGTGATTGCTAATTCCTTGCCTGATTGTTGTGCAATTATCTCCAAATCCTTTTGCTTAATTTCATCAACTTCATTTTTATTTTCATCAGTTACTATATGATCATTTCCTTCTAAATCAGTATATATATGAACAAAATCCTCAATGGTTGTATCTACTTTTACACCACCCAGCCGAATAACGTCTTCTTGTAATCCCTCGGGCATACGGTTAATTTCTTGTTCTGTAAAATGCATAAGTTCTAGAATTCTTTTCCTATCTTTTTTGGATAATTCCTCCGAATATTCAATCCCTTTTACTCGCCCATCATCAAAAACTGTTACCTCAAGATTTTCAATCTTAATGCTCCTAAAGCCTATTTCATCAGGATTAAGATTACTCGCACTAATACTTAACGGTAAAAGACATGTTAGGGCAACAGTCGTGACAAATGAGATAACTTTTTTCTTGAATGAAAGCATAACATTAACCTACAATCTAATAGTTCACACCAAAATAATACAATTAATAGAAAATAATGTAAATTTTTGGATTTAAATGAATGTCAGAAATCTGATGCTATTGTAACTTTAAAAACTACGGAACTATGAGAAGAATATTTCCAGACGTAGCGACTTGTGGAGTTCTACCGAGCGGAGAAGGGATTTGCGGGCAAAAGAAACGCAACCGTGCCCGAACTACGAAGCGGCTACGACTTTTGCGTTTCCCCGCAAATCCCTTCGGAGCGGACAGTCTTGACCCCCAGTAGGACGGAGCCTGGAGCCTAGACTGGAAATATTCTTCTCCCAACCGCAGCCTCGTACCCAAGACGTATAAAGACCGACACCCCTTTTCATCTCTAAGGGATTGTCGGTCCATTTCCATTCAAAATAGATGGAACATCCGGTGCTTCCTCAGGGGTCGTGCGGCGTACGCTTGGCACATTTCGTGGCTCATGCTCAATTTCTGGAAAAGAGTGAACCGTCACGTACATGCTTCCGTTGCTCGCGATCGCCCGGATCAAGACGGGATAAGCGTATTTGTTTTGAAACACAAAATCAGGGCCGTACCAGCTTACGGTCGCATCCCGACCTGGAGGTACGTACGCTACGTTTCGGCTGTGAGAATAGCGCTGCATAATATGCAAACCTGCCTGGTCTACCGCATTGAACAAAGTAGACGATACTTGGCAGATTCCTCCCCCGATGCCTTCCGACAGCTCTCCCCTGACAATAATGGGCGCCTGCAAATACCCTTTTTCTTTTGTACGCTGGCCCACTACCTTATTAAAAGAAAAAATTTCTCCTGGCAATACGACGTAATTGTTAATCGCTTGCGAGGCGAGCTTGATGTTGTGTACACGATTCCGGTTGCCTGCATTGAAATAGGTCGCATATTGTCCGATCCTTTTTTTCCGAACCTGACTCATGAGAGCCTGGTCTACCTTCGGGAATACCTCTTTGTAGCTGACATTCATGCTTGCGGCTCCCGTACCGTAAAAATAATCGTAAAAACGTGCGCGAAATGCTAGGTCATCTAACCTTCTTCCCTTGGTTTCTGGAACAATGGCCCCGGCGTTATTAATCGTCGCATTGATGGGCTCGATGTGGGCCTTTTTCGCCACCTCTTCCACCATTCGCGCAAGCTTGCTTTCATCAACCAAAGGAACGCCATCAAAGGAAAGAGAATAATCAGCACGATTGAGAATAGCTACCGTCTTGTCTCCCATCTCTATCTGCAAAAAATTCGTTGGGTCGAGGGGATTGATTAACAGTAACAGAGCTAATTTCATAGCAAAACCCATCCGGCTGCTCACCTCCATTCTCCAACAACGATCATCTTCCGTTATTGTAGTATGAGCAGTCGAACGGGTTTCATTCTACGATCTAAATACCATTAACTCATCTTTGTTAGTCTGCTTACGAGAGCTTGCGAGACAGCCTTTAAACGCTGCTGGTCAACGGCTTCCTGATACGTGGTGTTTAACTGGTCACGCAACTCCTTAGCTGCCACTAGATTGGCTGTGGCCTCTTTGATTTTTTGGGTATATCTTACCTTAATATCCAATAATTCTTCTTCGTATTTCTCATCGGTTCCTGGGGTAATCGCACGTTCATACATATCAATGACCTCATCCGTATCTTTGCTAGGAAAATACTCATGCGGAGCCGTGCTGTCAAAAATTGCGAGGCTCTTCTCAGGTACAATCACCATATCGAGGCTGTGCGGGTCCAAACCACAGTGGTACACTTCCACATCAAAGCCACGTGTCTGGGCTTCCTTCACCAGCTTTTTCAGCATGGTTGACTTGCCAGAGCCTGGTCTGCCCTTGATGAAGTAGCGCTTCTCCAATTGGTCTGTCAGCTTTATGATATGATCGACTGGTCCCTGTGGAGTGGCAGCCCCCAAGTACATACGCCGAACTTTTGCTTTCTTCTCTAGCTGCTCATCCCTGAAGAATAGCCCGATGACTTCTTTCGTGACAAGATTGGCTTCTTCTCTGTCTAAGTTTTCAATGTAAGGGGCTTCCCACTCATCATGGATGCGCAGTGCTTCGCCAAAAGCTTGATAAGCTTCTTCGCTCTTCTTAAAAATCTCTTCGTACCATACGGCGATCCGGTCTTTGTCATCCACGAGCTGATCAACGTCTACCATCGCCTGCAAATTGATCTGAATTTCAGTTACGCCAGGGGAAGCCGGTCTCCACAGGCGCGGATAACTTCCGTCCATGATCGCTACTTTATAGCGAGGAAAAATGACACCATCAAACTGTCCGTTCACAAAAGGAGAGTGAATCCACTCCACTTCATCTGTTTTTCGTGCCATTTGATTTCCAATCGACTCGATCAGTGGCGATGTAATTCCTTCCACTGTCCCTGTCAAAATATAAACACGCTCCAAGCCTTCCAATACGGAGTCATAAAAAGTCTTGTATCCTCGCGCAGTATTCCCTGCGGCATATATATGGCGCACTTTTTTCGTCATTGCTTTTCCCTCCTGTGCATCTTCTCGCTGCGGTTGAAACGATGTATTGTATGCACAACAGGAGAAATAGGCGTCTGTCTACAAAAAACCGCTGCAAGCTATTATTCATAGCTCACAGCGGCTTTTTGTCATTCGGGTATTATTTATTCAAATCCGTCATTTTACCAGTAGACATATAGATAATCCATTCGCAGATGTTCGTAACATGATCGGCAATCCGTTCCAAATATTGCGCGACCAAGAGCAAATGCGTTCCTTGCGAAATGGCCTGACTGTTTTTCGTCATCAATTCAATCAGATCATGGAAAATCGTAGAGTACAGTTTATCAACTATGTCGTCGCGTGCCGCAATCTCTTCTGCCGCATCTTTGTTGCGTGCAATATACGCATTTAAGCAATCACGTACCATAGCCTTGACGTGATCAGCCATCATCGGAATATCGATGAGGGGTTTCACGTACGGGTCCGCCATCAAGCGTCGGGTCGTCTTGGCAATGGAAACGGCATGATCACCCATTCGCTCCAAATCCGTCACCAGCTTCAACATTGTTCCCAAGCGTCGCAAGTCACCTCCGACTGGCTGCTGCAGTGCAATGAGACGGAAGCAATCGCTCTGTATTTCTTGCTCCAACTCATTGATCACAGGATCGCTTGCGATAACCTGTTCAGCCAGTTCAGCATCTCGCTCAACCAGACTCTTAATGGATTTATGAATAGCTTCTTCCACCAATGTGCCCATCGTCATGAGCTTGCGATGCAGTACATCCTGCTGTTCTTCAAAAGCGTGCCGTGACATTTCCCTCTTCCCCCTTCTAGTGTCTGACATGTCAAATGGTACAAGGCGATTGTATTGTAGAAGTAAAGCTACTATTTTGTTTGTGTAAATGTTTTTGCAGTAGCTTTTTTAGGTAAGGGGAAGTGTAACTGTGAAGGTTGTCCCTCTTCCTTCCTTGCTCTCCACACTGATATGTCCGTGCAAGTTTTCCACGAGATGCTTCACAATTGCGAGGCCCAAACCTGTTCCACCTGAATCGCGGCTACGCGCCTTGTCTACGCGATAAAACCTCTCAAAGATACGCGTGAGTTCCTTTTCCGGAATGCCGATCCCGGTATCCATCACTTGAATGGTGATGTTTTCGCTGTCTGCCTGTGTCTTGACGTTGATTTTTCCACCTTCTTGCGTATAAGCGATCGCATTTGTCAACAGATTCAAGATGATCTGCTGCAAGCAATCCTTATCCGTCATGAGCCAAATATCTGGCTTCGGTGAAGGAAGCGTGATCGTCAATTCCTTGCGCTGTGCCTGGTCATGCATGATGGCAACTGCCGAACTGATTAAATCCTGCAAGTGAACCTGACTCAGATGCAACGGGATTCGCTTCTGCTCGATTTTGGACAGCTCCAAAATATCGCGGATCATCCGGTAGAGTCGCTCGCTCTCATCTGAAATGATCTGCAAGAAGTTACGACATGTTTCCTCGTCCTGCATCGCCCCTTCAAGCAAGGTCTCCGTGAAGCCCTTGATCGAGGTAATCGGCGTGCGTAGCTCATGCGATACGTTTGCCACGAAGTCACTGCGCATCTTCTCCAGGCGGCGAATGTCGGTGATGTCATGCAGCACCACGACTACACCCCTCGACTCCCCCTTGAAGTTAATGTAGGGAGCAAAATTCACGTCAAGGATGCGTTCCTGTGGGTAATAGATGTGTACCTCTTGGCGGAACTTCTCGCTTCTGTCGAGGCACCTGTCGATGTATTGGCTGAGCCCAAAGCTTTTGCCTGCCTCGATATGCAGCTTCCCTACGATCTCATGTCCAGCAGTCCCCAACAGCTTTTCAACGGCTGGATTGACCAGCATGATCCGACGTTGCTCTGAAATGAAGATCACGCCACTCGTCATATTGGTCAGCACCCCTGCTAGGCGCTGCTGATTCTCCGAGATTTCGTACATCTGCTGCTCCAGGCTCGATGCCATGAAATTGATCGCTCCTGCCAGCTGACCGATCTCATCCTTTGCTTTGATTCTCACACGGCTCTCGTATTGGCGCTGTGTAATGTTGCGGGCTACCCGGGTGATCTCCTCGATCGGACGAATAATGGAAAAGGAAATGCGGGAAACGACAATCGATCCGACTACCAAAGTAACCAATAAACCGGTGAGCAAGCTGTACCACATTTTGTGGATCGTATCGGTAATATCTTTCATCGACATCGCTGAACGAACAACACCGAATATTTCGTTGTTCAGTTCAACAGGTACTGCAACGTACATCATGTCATAGCCGAGCGTCTCACTGAAACGGCGGGAAATCCCTGTTTCTCCTTTTAACGCTGCCATCATCTCCGGTCGATCATGGTGGTTTTCCATCTCTTCCGAGTGGGAGGAGTTGTCGTACATAACCTGACCATCCTTGTCGATAATGGTAATCCGTACTTCATCCGTTGGCGCTACTTGTGTGACCCGATCCGCTAATGTCGCCTTATCGGTAAAGACGTTCGGGAAACGGACCGCCTGAGAGATGAGCTTCGACTCGCGGGACAATAGCTCATTCAGTGATTGGAGGTAGGAATTCTCCAGCACTTTGGCAAAATACATGCCCATCACCAATAGTACGAGGGAGATTAAACCCAAAATAGTCAAAGTGAGTTTGATTCGAAAGCGAGTCAAGGTAAATCCTCCGTTATCCTTCCAGTTTGTATCCTAATCCGCGAACTGTTTTGATGTATTTCGGGTTCTTTGTGTCATCCTCAAGCTTCTCGCGCAAATGGCTGACATGCACGTCTACAATTCGAGAATCCCCGATGAAATCGTAGTTCCAAACAGCGTTTAATAATTGATCGCGCGTCAGTACACGCCCTTGGTGGCTCGCTAAATAGTTCAGCAGCTCGAATTCCTTTGGTGTCAGCTCGACCTTGACGTCTTTACAAAACACCTCGTACTTCTCTGGGTAGATGCGAATATCCCCAAATTGGAGCAACACCTCTTGAGGCGCTGTAGTCGCTTCTGGCGTGTTCTGAAACCGCCGCAGAATGGCTTTAACGCGGGCAATTACTTCTCTCGGGCTAAATGGTTTTGTCAAATAATCATCGGCACCAAGCTCAAGCCCCAAAATCTTGTCGAGCTCATCATCTTTCGCTGTAAGCATCAAGATCGGCGTATTATTGCGTTCCTGGCGCAAGGTTTTGCATACATCCATTCCATCCATCTTGGGAAGCATCAAATCAAGAATGATAAAATCAGGCTGCTCGCTCTTAACCATTTCCAAGGCCTGTTTTCCGTCAAAAGCTGTTACGACCTGAAAACCTGATTTTTCAAGATTAAATTGCAATAGCTTTACAATGGAAGCTTCGTCATCCACTACCAATACTTTGATCATCTGTCTGTTTCCCCCTAGCGTTGCAATGCTTGCGCTCGATTTTCTAACCTACGTCCCCTAAAAAATGCTTCTCTCTACAATACTCAGTCTGCCAATGCTCATTGCGGAAAACAAGTAATTTTTTTGTAAAGACATGCTGAAAGGGCATATAGAACTTATTGCTTGGCAATAGTATTCCTCTTTTAGGTAAAGGTATCTACTTTAAAAATCTTAGTTGTCTTCCAGCTATAGTGGTCGGGAGAAGCCCTGCCACATGTTTTCCAGTCGCCTGTACCCTCTCTTCGTTCGGGCGGTCTCCTTCTAAACATGTGACAGTGCTTCCGTACAGCTGTGGATGTATTTCGTGCTTTTAGTACGTTTTGCAAGTCAACACAGCGGAGCTTTTGAAGCCACTTCTTAGATTCTACTTTAAGATAAAGAAAAAGCTGCGTAGAAGAAGCGAATTTCCAGTCCAAGCGCCTCTGAAGCCCAGCCCAGCATAGGAATAAATGGCGGGGAATTTCAGCTTCACTTATGGACTATCTCCTCGAAACTTCTACGTTTGAAGCGCTCCCGCCATTTATTCCGACGCGGACAGTCAATCCCCCCTTGCGGGGCGTAGGCCGAAGCGTAGACTGGAAATTCGCTTCTTCCCCCACTAGAGCCACTTTATCAAGCAAAAAAGACGCCTTCCCAAAGAAAGGCGTCTTACATGTATTGATCTTATTTCAAAACAGCCATTACGCTGCGTACAGAGTCAGCAGACTTATCGAGAGCTGCTTTCTCTTCGTCAGTCAGATCCAATTCGATCACTTTCTCGATCCCGTTTGCGCCGAGCAGAGTCGGTACACCCAGGTAGAGATCGTTGTAGCCGTACTCTCCTTGCAGAAGAGCGATGGATGGCAGAATGCGTTTTTTGTCCTTGAGGATGGCCTCAGCCATTTGTACCAAGGAAGCCGCAGGTGCATAGTAAGCGGAACCGTTCCCCAGAAGGTTCACGATCTCGCCGCCGCCCTTGCGAGTACGCTCTACAATCGCATCCAGACGGTCTTTCGGGATTAATTTTTCCAATGGGATACCACCAGCATAAGAGTAGCGAACCAAAGGAACCATGTCATCACCGTGACCACCCAAAACGAAGCCCGTTACGTCTTCTACAGATACGCTCAACTCCATAGCCACGAAGGTACGAAAACGAGCCGAATCCAGAACGCCGGATTGACCGATTACGCGCTCTTTCGGGAAGCCGGACGTTTTGAAGAAGGTGTACGTCATCGCGTCAACTGGGTTGGACAGTACGAGCACGATAGAGTTAGGTGCATATGTTTTTACTTGCTCTGCAACAGATTTCATAATGCCAGCATTGGTGTTCACCAAGTCATCGCGGGACATGCCAGGCTTGCGGGCAATACCTGCTGTGATGATGACCAGATCAGCATCTTTGATGTCTTCATAGTTCGCAGTACCTGTGATGTTCGCATCAAAGCCTAATACTGGAGAGGATTCCATCATGTCGAGCGCTTTACCTTTTGTTGGGTTTTCCAGTTGCGGAATGTCAACCAATACTACGTCGCCCAGCTCTTTTTGCCCCAAAATGAATGCAGTTGTTGCACCAGTGAAGCCACTACCGATAACAGCGATTTTTTTACGGTTGAATGCCATGAACTATTCCCCTCCAAAAATGTAAGTGTAAAAATTTGTACCCAAATCTATCTTACATGTTTTGAATCAGAGCGTCAGCAAACTCGGAGCATTTCAGTTCTTGTGCGCCTTCCATCAGACGAGCGAAATCGTATGTTACTGTTTTCGCGGAGATGGTTTTTTCCATGGAGTTGATGATCAGATCAGCTGCTTCGTTCCAGCCCAGGTGACGCAGCATCATTTCTCCGGACAGGATCACGGAGGATGGGTTTACTTTGTCCAGACCAGCATATTTTGGAGCTGTACCATGAGTTGCTTCGAAGATCGCATGGCCAGTCAGGTAGTTGATGTTTGCACCTGGAGCGATACCGATACCGCCTACTTGTGCAGCCAGTGCGTCAGATACATAGTCACCGTTCAGGTTGAGTGTTGCTACTACATCGTACTCAGCTGGACGAGTCAGGATTTGTTGCAGGAACGCGTCAGCGATAACATCTTTCACGATGATTTTGCCAGCTGCTTCTGCTTCTTTTTGTGCTTTGTCAGCGTCGCCGCCTTCAGCTTTGATACGATCGTATTGTGCCCAAGTGAATACTTTGTCGCCGTATTCTGCTTCAGCCAGTGCATATCCCCAGCTTTTGAAAGCACCTTCTGTGAACTTCATGATGTTGCCTTTGTGTACGAGGGTAACAGATTTGCGCTTATTTTCGATTGCATAGTCGATCGCTGCACGAACCAGACGCTCTGTACCATCTTTGGAAACAGGCTTGATACCGATACCAGATGTTTCTGGGAAGCGGATTTTCTTCACGCCCATTTCGTTTTGCAGGAAGTCGATTACTTTTTTCACTTCTGGAGTACCTTCAGCCCACTCTACACCAGCGTAGATGTCTTCAGTGTTCTCGCGGAAGATTACCATGTCAGTCAATTCAGGATGTTTCACTGGGGATGGAACACCATCGAAGTATTGAACAGGACGTACGCAAGCATACAGATCCAGCTCTTGACGCAGTGCTACGTTGATGGAACGGATACCGCCACCAACTGGTGTAGTCAAAGGACCTTTGATTGCGATCAGGTATTCACGAACAGCAGTCAGCGTATCTTCTGGCAGCCACTCGTTGTATTGGTTGAAGGATTTTTCACCTGCGAATACTTCGAACCAAGCGATTTTTTTCTCGCCATTGTAAGCTTTCTCTACAGCAGCATCCAGAGCGCGTACGGAAGCTTTCCAGATGTCAGGGCCAGTACCGTCACCCTCGATGAAAGGAATGATCGGATTGTTTGGAACTACCAGTTTACCGTTATCCACAGTAATTTTTTCGCCTACAGTTGGTTGCGTCAGGTTTTTAAACACAAAAAATCCCTCCAGTGTTATATATATTCGGTGATTATGAATATTTCCAGACGTAGGAGAACTACCACTCACTCGTGGTAGTTCTCAAGCTTGCGCTCAGGTGCGATCAGCTTGGCTGACCACCTGCCCTCCACGCTCGAAAATAGCGAGTTCTTAGCGGCGGTCAATTGGAACGTAGTGTTGGTTGACCGGACCGGTGTAATCCGCGCGAGGACGGATCAGGCGATTATTTTCATACTGTTCCATGATGTGTGCCGTCCAACCGGACATACGGCTGATGGCAAAGATCGGTGTGAACAGGTCTGTTTCGAGACCGAGAGAAATGTAAACAGATGCGGAGTAGAAGTCAACGTTTGGCTTCAAGCCTTTTTCGCCGGAAATCATTTCATCGATCTTCACAGACATCTCATACAGCTCAGGGCGACCGATTTGCGCGGTCAGTGCTTTGGACATTTCTTTCAGCCATTTCGCACGTGGGTCACCGTCTTTGTATACACGGTGTCCGAAGCCCATGATTTTTTCCTTGTTATCTAGCTTGGTGCGGATGTAGGATTCTACGTTAGCCATGCCGCCGATTTCGTTGAGCATTTTCGCTACTGCTTCATTAGCGCCACCATGCAGAGGGCCTTTGAGCGTACCGATTGCGGACACGATACCGGAATAAATGTCAGTCAGAGTCGCAACAGATACACGAGCAGAGAATGTAGATGCATTAAACTCATGGTCAGCATGCAGGATCAGAGCAACGTCAAACGCTTTTACTGCCGTTTCTGTTGGCTCTTGGCCTGTGAGCATGTAGAGGAAGTTTTGTGCAATCGTGAAATCTGCACGTGGAGCTACTGGCTCCAGACCTTTACGCATACGCTCGTAAGCAGCGATCAAGGTAGGAGTTTGTGCCATCAGACGGATAGATTTCCGATAGTTGGCTTCAGAAGACATATCTTGCGCTTCTGTGTCGTAGAGCGCTAGCGAAGAGACAGCTGTGCGCAACGCCGCCATTGGGTGTACGCCTTTTGGATAGTGGCGAATGCTTTCCAGCACTTCTTGGGCCACTGCTGCATTTTCACCCAATTGTTTTTTCAAAGCGTCTAGCTGATCACGCTTCGGTAACGCTCCATGCCAGAGCAAATATACAACCTCTTCAAAAGTTGCATGTTCTGCCAGCTCATCGATGTTGATCCCGCCATAGCAAAGAACCCCATCGACGATCGAACAGATGGATGATTGAGCGGCAACAACGCCTTCAAGTCCACGAGTAGTTGTCATTGAACTCCCTCTCCTTTTCCACTCAAGTAGTAGTGCTTATCTAGTCTTCGCTTGTCCGCCATGACTGATAAACGACCTGATCACGTTCAAAAAAGACGACTTTTTGAACATCCTATCTATGCAATTGTAAGCAGCGGTTTCTTTCATCCACCACTCTTGACAGGGAATGTATCCACGCAAATCCTCACAAGGTCGTACATAAAAAATGACGCTCGTGTAAGGGGAGAGGCGAGAGAAAAGAATCCACTAAGACGACCCAATTATAAAAGATTATTGCGATTTTGTGAATAAGGTTGGCGAAAAAATGTTTCGAAGGGTGAAACGGAGTTTTGTTTTTTCGCGATTCTTGCTCCACCCATCAGGCATGCTGCATAATAGAAACATCAGTATTTTGTTCGCACCTTCGCGGCGGAAAGGAGAAATCGTTTGAATCAGGAAAACTGGGTAGAGCGCCTCTTTCAAATCATTCGCTTGTTATGGGTTTGCCTGCTTGTCTATGTAGGGATTTGGGTATTCCAGTACGCAACACCCTTACTGTACCCATTTATAATCGCTTTAATCATTGCGCTCATCATCAACAAACCAGTTACGTTCATGACCAGAAAGTTCCGGATTCCACGCTGGCTTTCGGTCATAATCGCGCTCTTGATTTTGATGCTGCTCGCTGGTGGAGTGGTCACACTGATCATCACGGAAACGGTCGTGGAAATCGGAGAGCTGGCCAAACGCTTGCCAGTCGTTTCACAGGAGCTGGCCCATTATTTGCAAAATACGATTTCTCAAGACTTCTTGATGGGCATTTACAATCAGATTCAGTGGTTTTACGATCAGCTCGATCCAAGCTATAAGGATAAGCTTACCAGTACGGTAGGCAGTGCGATCTCGACCATCACGAATGTCGGGCAGGATTTGATCGTCAAATTCCTGGATGGATTGAAAAACCTTCTTGTTTCACTCCCAAATATGGCGACGGTTTCTGTCATTTCCATCATGGGTGCCTTCTTTATCTCCAAAGATTTTGCTCTTTGGGAAGCGCGGGCTCGCCGTCTTTTGCCAACAGGGGTAAACAGCCGTCTCGATCAAATTTTTATCGATTTGCGCAATGCCTTGTTCGGGTTCGTCAAGGCGCAGTTGACTCTCATCTCCTTAACCGCTGCCATCGTGATTATTGGTCTGTTGTTCATGCGTGTCGAATACGCAATTACGATTGGCTTGATCACGGGCTTGGTTGATCTCTTGCCTTATCTTGGGACAGGGACCGTCTTTGTCCCTTGGATCATCTACATGTTTTTTAAAGGCAATTACACGATGGTCATCGGCTTGTCCATTTTGTACGGGGTCGTCTTGATTTTCCGTCAAATTATCGAGCCAAAAGTCGTTGCGGAAAACGTCGGTCTCGATCCTCTCCTCACGCTGGTTGCGCTGTTTGTCGGCCTCCAGTTGTTTGGATTTTTAGGCTTGATCATCGGACCTGTTTCACTCGTCATGATCAATGCTTTGGTAAAAGCCAACGTCTTCGTCGATGTATGGGGCTATATCCGTGGAAAGAAAACCTGACCCAACATAAAAAGAACCGCTTGCGAGCAGCATGTCACACAGCTCGGAGCGGTTCTTTTTTATAGGGAATATCTGTATTAGCGGCGGAAAAACAATTGAACACGACCAGACGAGATGAGATTCCACAGCCAGCGCTTCAACAGATGACGAATAATCATCCGTGTGTACGGAATGAGGAAGACCAGTCCAATCACATCCGTGACGAATCCAGGCAACAAGAGCAAAATGCCACCGATCAAGATCAAAACACCATCGATGAGCGAATCCGTAGGCATTTGCCCACGCGACAACTGATGTTGGACCATCCGGAATACTCGCATCCCCTGCTGCCTCGCGAGCCAAGCTCCCAAGATCCCCGTGAGAATAACCAGCACGACTGTGTTCCAACCACCGATCCACGATCCAATGGTAATAAGCCCCCAAAGCTCTAATCCAAACGCGACGACAAACAGAATGGCAAAAAAGCGGAACATGCCTATTCCCCTCCTTTATGCTGGGAGTCCAACCAATCATAGATGTCAGGCTCCGCTCGCGACAAGCGAATCGGCCTCAAAGCTGTGTTGGTAAATACATGCATCGTCTCTCCTGAAACCAACAGCTGTTGGTCAGGCAATCTAACAATCTCGTAAGCAAAAGTGAGGCGGACAGGACTCATCTCTTTTACTCGCGTCCGTATTTCTACCTCATCGTCATAGCGGGCGGGTTGTTTGTAAGAGATGTTCGCATCTGTAACAGGCAGAAGTACGCCTTTTTCCTCAAGCTCACGATAGGTGATCCCCGCATGGCGAATCAATTCTGTTCTTCCTACTTCAAACCAGTTCAAGTAATTCGTATGGTAGACCACACCCATCTGATCGGTTTCGCCATAGCGGACGCGCAATCGATGGGAATGAATAATGGGAGTCATTTTGGATCGCTCCTTTCTCTATATCAATAATTGTACCATAGTCCCCCTACTCAAGGCTCATTGATATAGACAGTATATACGGTGCTGTAGTGGTGGAGAGGAAACAGGAGAAAACGCTCAGCTTCTAGGGCCACCCCCTGCAGGATTGACTGCCCGACTCCATGCCAAAAGCGAAACCGCGTCCAAAGTGGTCCATTCAGGATGTGTTTCAGAGGTGGACGCTTAAGGGCGTGTTTCGCTTTTGGCATTCCGTCTCGGTCGGTGTCCCTAAGATCTTCGCTTATTTCTCCTGTTTCCTCTACGAGCTTTCCGTGTTAGATGGGTCTTAAATGCCTTAATAGATTGAAGAATCGCATCTGTTACGCTAGAGAAGAATATTTCCAGGCGTAGCGACTTGTGGAGTCCTACCGAGCGGAGAAGGGATTAGCGGGCAAAAGAAACGCAACCGTGCCCACGCGACGTAGCGGCTACCACTTTTGCGTTTCCCCGCTAATCCCTTCGGAGCGGGCAGTCCAAGCTTCCCCGAGGGACGGAGCCTGGAGCCTAGACTGGAAATATTCTTCTCTAACTACAGCCACATACAACAAAACAGGGGTAGACTGTTTCTTCCAGTCTCCCCCCTGTCTCCTATTATTCGGATCGCTTAGCGAATCGGGCAAGCGCCGCCTTCGCAAGATTCAGCCGTGGACAGATCAGCCTCTCCGCCGGTTTCGTACTGCTGCAAAATCGCAGGATCAAATGGCTTCATGGACTGCTTCAATGCCTCGTACTGTTCTTTGGTGCACTCTTCATATGGAGCCAATTGGTAGTTTCCTCCATCCAATTGCAAGAAGGATACACCTACGAAATTATCCCAGTTTTCGTAAACGATGTCTTCTACTTCTACCCACTCTTCCTTGCGAACCGTAATGGTGTTCGAAGAGTTGTGCTCGGTATATTCTTTCTGGAAACGGAAGTACGTATCGAATTGGCGTTTTGCACTTACTTCGTTCTTCGTTTCTTCTGCACCTGATGCTACAGGGAAATCGATAACGAGTGTGCGTGCATTTGCCATGCGCTCTTCATACGTTTCACCTGGTGATCCTACCTCTGGGTTTACTGTCCAGCCAAGAGCTTGTACTGCTTTAGCCAATGGATCCTCAGCATTGATACGAATGCGGCGGATGTAGTACGGCGAATGGGACCAGTGCAGACCACTGGAGACACCACCAGCTACCTGAGACAGCGTACCTTCCGGCTTCACGGTCGTTACCAGGAGTGGAGAATTCACTCGCAGCTCATACGCATAACGGTTCGCCTCGTCACGAGCAGCATCGCCCAGCTTGCGCAGCAGTTCGAGCTCTTGCTCTTCTGTATAGCCAAGGGATGCCAGCGCATCCTTCACACCAGTAAGGGAAGTTCCGAGCAAACGGTCACGCTGTTGAACGGTATCCCAATGCGGCAGCTCCAACGTAACCAGCGTCATACGCAGACCGGCACGAGCAGATTTGCGTTGTGCTTCCAGCAAGCCATCGAGATCCAGATACTTGGAGCCATCCTCGCGATCCTTCACGAATTCAACCAGATTGACTGTCGTCAGGTTGCAGACGCCATAAGAATCGAGCAGGATTTCTGCACAAGGGTTCAAGCCCTCTGCATTTGGACGACGACGGTTTGCTTCTTCCAAGTTGATGAAGCCTGGTTCGCCTTCCAATTGCATCAAGGTGAACACAAGGTTCAAGAATGGCTTGGTCGGTTGTTTGGTAAAGGCGATCGAGTTGTTGGACATGCGGCGGTGATCCAGACCGGAGCGTCCATCTCCTACATTTTGGATGCTGTCAAACCATACAGGCTTATGCTCTCCCAACAGCTCGCCTACACGACGGTGGTGGTTCAGCTGATCCTCTGTCCAGAAGCCATTGATGCCGTATTTCGCCAGCATGCACTCGTAATCATCGTGATCGAACAGGAAAATTTCCGCTGTACGGCGTACGCCACCTACTACGACGTTTGCTCCGATGAGGTTTCCAATGTCGAGAATATGTATCGGACGGATTTTACCGTATCCTTTTCCATCACTCTCGATTGGTGCCAAATGCTGGTCGATTTGGTTTTTCAACACTTTATCGATTCCTTCAAACATTTCACGAAGTGGTTCATGACCACTAGCAGTACCGCCAAAACGCTTCAGTCGCTCGCCTTTCGGACGCACGCTGTTGTAAGAGATTTTCACGGTGTGAATGTGTTCATAAGTGGAATCTGTCAAAATTTGCAGGTAGAGACGGAGGGATTCTACCCAGCCTTCTTTACTGTCTCCCACATAAATTTTGGCAAAGCCGTTATCCAGTACATTCAGCTCAGAGCGCTCCAGGCGTTGATGCTTTGGCAACGGTCTGTATTCAGAAGAAAGCAGCGAAACATTCGTGCGAATCGGGCCCAGTCCAGCAGCCATTTCCTTCGTGCATTTGAAGCCTACGCCAGTTCCTACCAAGAGAAGGTAGAACAAATCGCCCAAGTCATCCCAAGACTTGATGTTCAGGAAGGAGCAGTTGAAGTTCGCCAACGGATACAAATCCGCTACGCCGTTGTCTGCACCGCCAACCCACAAGGTACGGCCAGACAAAAACTGGCGAAGGTTAAACATGTTGTCAAACAAACCTTCTGCCTCTTTTTCCATTGCGCGAGAATCGGCGTACATTCCGATTTTGTTCAAATGCTGATAAGCCAGCTTAATATTGTAATCCACCGAGCGGCGGCAAGTTTCTTTCCACGTTTCTCGTCTTCCCTTTTCCGGTACAAAGCGAGAATAAGTACGGTAGTAAACAAATTGTCCCAGAGGACTCATATGGATCGGAAAATCAGGATATTGATTTAAGAATTCATCCCGCAAAAATTGAGTTCGGGATACGGTTTCGGTCGCCAGCATATCGTTCCTCCTTCGAATCTTTCCTCTCTAGTTTAACTATCTTTATCTGTAAAACTCAATAGTTTTACCTATATATTGTGCGAAATAATTTTCGACAATACTAGATGTTGTGTTTGCTCTAAAAAAACACTTGACACAAAATCCCGAACATTGGACGTACAGAAGGACCCTTTTTTGTTCAGCCTTTTCCTGGCAACGAGCGCTACAACACCCATTCTGTCATGATTTGGAAACCCCGAACGTATGGATTTAATCCGTCCTGACACAAAGCCACCGACCGATTTTAACAGATTCCCACTCGCTTTGCACCACCTAATAATCACCGTTATCTGGTAAAACTTATCAGGTAGTTCGTCGGCTAATCCTTTTTCCCCAAGCCAAAAAAGGGTGACGCTTGGTCACCCTTCAGAGGTATTCTGTATGAAAGATGAATAGTATTACCTACAGAATCCGGGCATGCCCTGAGTAAATATGCCCACGTTCAGAATCCACCGTTACGATTTGCCCGTCCTTCAATACATCCGTAGCAAATTGCACACCTACGATGACTGGAACGCCGAGATTCAAGCCTACGATGGCTGCGTGAGAGGTAAGTCCACCCTCTTCGCAAATCACTGCGCCAGCCTTGCCAAACGCTTCAATCATATCGGAGTCGGTACCGATGGTTACGAGGATCGCCCCTTCTTCTACCTTTGCCAGCGCCTCTTCAGCGGATCTAGCAATAACTACCTTGTTTGTGACAACTTTTCGGCCGATTCCTTGTCCTTTTGCTACCACATCGCCAATGACGTGGATTTTCATCAGGTTCGTTGTCCCAACTTCACGGACAGGTACGCCTGCTGTGATCACAACGAGATCGCCATGACGAACGAAGCCTGCATCGAGCGCCTCCTGGACAGACATCTCCAGCATTTCATCGGTTGTATTCGCCATTTCGCCCTTCACCGGATACACGCCATTTACGAGTGCAAGACGGCGAATAATCGCTTCATGCGGCGTTACAGCCACGATCGGTGCTTTTGGACGGAACTTTGATACCATGCGAGCTGTGTGTCCGCTTTCGGTCGCAGTAATAATTGCTGCTGCGTCCAGATCCAATGCTGCATTGGATACAGCTTGGCTGATGGCATCGGTAATCGTCACTTGTTTGAGCTGTGCTTGTGCGTACAAGATCTCACGATAATTCAGCTCTTGCTCTGCACGTACAGCGATGCGCACCATGGTTTCGACAGACTCAACCGGGTATTTACCGGCAGCCGTCTCACCGGAGAGCATAATTGCGTCTGTACCATCGAAAATGGCGTTCGCAACGTCACTCGCTTCCGCACGTGTCGGACGTGGGTTGCGCTGCATGGAATCAAGCATTTGTGTCGCCGTAATAACTGGCTTCGCGAGTTCATTACACTTCTTGATCAGCTTCTTCTGAACAAGTGGTACTTCTTCTGCCGGAATCTCTACGCCCAAATCACCGCGCGCAACCATGATTCCATCTGTTACTACCAGAATTTCGTCTACGTTATCGACGCCTTCTTGGTTTTCGATTTTCGCGATAATATCGATACGCACGTTATGGCGCTCCAGGATTTTGCGAATCTCCAAGATATCCGATGCTTTTCGTACGAAGGAAGCCGCAATGAAATCGACTCCTTGTTCAATACCGAATTCGATATCCTGTGCATCCTTTTCTGTGATACCTGGCAAGTTGATTTTGACACCCGGAACATTGACGCCTTTTTTGCTCTTCAGTGTTCCACCGTTTTTGATCAAGCAGATGATTTCGGTGTCACTCACTTCCTGTACAGTTAACCCGATCAAACCGTCGTCGATCAAGATCGTATCGTCGATTTTTACATCACGAGGCAATTCCGGATACGTAATGGAGACGCGCTCAACAGTACCTGGTACTTCCTCAGTGGTGAGGATCAGCGTATTTCCTTCTACGAGCTCGACTGCATCTACTGCGAGCGTACCCGTACGAATTTCAGGACCTTTTGTATCCAACAGGATTGCAACAGGTTTCCCGGTTTCTTTTGATGCCTGACGAATGTTTACAATTCGCGCCGCATGCTCCTCATGGGAACCGTGCGAGAAATTCAAACGCGCTACGTTCATTCCTGCTTCGATCAATTTTTTCAGTGTTTCAACCGTTTCACTCGCCGGTCCAATGGTACACACGATTTTTGCTTTCCTTAACATAGGATGTAAGCCTCCTCTACACTCCGAAAACTGTTAGTTTTATATAGATAGCGTGCGCGCCAATTGATAAATGGATAAATCCAATTGATGCTTTTTCGCCAATGCTTCCTGAAAATCAACGTCAACGATCTCGTTGTTCTGAATCCCAACCATTCGGTCCTGCTTGCCTTTCAACAACAAATCGACAGCTGCTGCACCCATTCGGCTCGCCAGCATTCGGTCCATCGCAGTAGGGGAACCACCACGCTGAATATGACCCAGTACCGTTACGCGAGTCTCCCAGCCCGTCTCTTTCGTGATCGCTTCGGCATAAGAAGCTGCACTTCCTACCCCTTCCGCCACAATGATGATGGAATGCTTTTTACCACGGCGCTGTCCAGCATGCAGACGCTCAATAATATCGTCCAGCTCCTGCGACGCTTCCGGGATAATAATGGACTCGGCACCAGCTGCAAGCCCTGCCCACAATGCCAGATCGCCAGCATCTCGCCCCATTACTTCAATAATGTACGTGCGTTCATGCGAGGTGGCCGTATCGCGGATTTTATCGATCGCTTCCACAACGGTATTCAATGCGGTATCAAACCCGATCGTGAAATCGGTGCATGGAATATCATTATCAATCGTACCCGGTACGCCAATCGTCGGGAAGCCTCTTTCGGTCAGCTTCTGTGCACCGCGAAACGACCCGTCTCCCCCAATCACAATCAGACCCTCAATTCCATGAGCACGTAATTGCTCCACTGCTTTTTGCTGTCCGGCTTCCGTCTTGAACGCTTCACTGCGAGCGGAGTACAGAATGGTTCCTCCCCGTTGGATAATATCCCCAACAGAGCCTAGAGACATCTCCTTGATATCTCCCCTCATCAGCCCTTCGTATCCGTGGTAAACCCCAAACATTTGTACTTCGTGAAAATGAGCACGACGTACAGCCGCCCGGACTGCGGCATTCATTCCAGGAGAATCTCCACCGCTAGTGAGAACTGCAAGTTTTCGCATGGAATCCACCTCTCCAATCATATCGTCTTTAGCATGTCATTTAACGGAAACAGTATGTACCATACTTTGTATGAAACATGCTGTATCACTCAATTCCTCATATCTGTTATACACTGAAAAGATATGTGCCATACTTTTCGAAAGCTCTGATAACTCTTTCATTCGACTTCGATTGTAGCAGATTTTCCTCGGAGAAAAAAGAAAAAAACGCCCCCTGTTTCTTACAGGGTGGCGAATTCTCCGATCTGTTTAAACTTCTCGTAACGGTCCTGTATCAATTCTTCTGGAGTTAAACGGCCCAGCTGTTCTAGTTGTTCCGCGATGACCGCCTTGACCATCCCTGCCTGCGCGATCAAATCACGATGGGCTCCTCCGAATGGTTCATCAATAATTCCATCAATGACTCCTAATTCCAACAAATCAGGAGCCGTAATTTTCATCGTCTCCGCTGCACGCATACCCAAGCTGGAGTCTCTCCAGAGAATCGCAGCGGCACTCTCCGGTGCAATCACGGAGTAATAGGAATTCTCCAACATATAGATGCGGTTGCCTACGCTGATCGCCAAGGCTCCCCCGCTTCCGCCTTCCCCGATAACAATACAAATAATCGGCACGCCAAATGTCGCCATTTCACGCAGATTGCGGGCAATCGCTTCGCTCTGACCGCGCTCTTCTGCCGCTTTTCCAGGATAAGCACCTGATGTATTGATAAAGCAAATAATCGGGCGACCGAACTTGTCCGCCTGCTGCATAATGCGCAATGCCTTCCGGTAGCCTTCTGGGTGAGCCATCCCGAAGTTGCGCTTGATGTTGTCTTTTGTGTCTTTCCCTTTTTGGTGACCGATGATCGTAACGGGGCGCCCATCCAGCTTGGCAATTCCACCCACAATAGAATGGTCGTCTCCGAACAAACGGTCCCCATGAACCTCGATAAAATCAGTAAAAAGTAGTTGTATATAGTCCAAAGTCGTTGGCCGTTCCGGATGACGAGCCAACTGTACGCGTTGCCATGGAGTCAAATTACCGTAAATTTGCTCAGCAAGCTCTTTTGATTTTTGTTCGAGACGCTGTATTTCATCAGAGAAATCAATTCCCTTTTCCTCAGTAAAACGGCGCAATTCCTTAATCTTATCTTGTAATTCTACTAATGGCTTTTCAAAGGAGAGCTCGCCTGCCATGTTTCTACTCCTTCCCGAGACGTGTGCATCTCTACCAGTTTGGACAGCGTATTACGCATATCCTTACGGTGTACCACCATATCGAGTTGCCCGTTTTTTAACAAGAATTCCGCTGTTTGGAAGTCTTTTGGCAACTCCTGACGGATCGTTTGCTCAATGACTCGACGCCCAGCAAAACCGATCATAGCTCCTGGTTCTGCGATATTGTAATCTCCCAACGAAGAAAAGCTGGCTGATACGCCACCATATGTAGGATTCGTCATGACCGAGACAAACAACAAGCGTTCGCGATCCAATCGAGACAACGCTGCGCTGGTTTTCGCCATTTGCATCAGGCTCAATACGCCTTCTTGCATACGTGCTCCACCAGATGCACTGAACAGAATGAAAGGCAAACGCCGTTCGATCGCTTGCTCAATTGCGCGCGTGATTTTTTCCCCGACGACTGATCCCATACTCGCCATACGGAAACGAGAATCCATGACCCCAATCACAATGCGGCTTCCACCCAGAACACCTTCGCCTGTAATGATCGCCTCGTTCAAATTGGTGTTGGCCATATCTTGCTCCATTTTTTCCAAATAACCAGGAAAACCGAGTGGATTGGCGGTAATCAAATTGGCATCAAATTCTTCTGTCAGAACCCCATCATCCAGAAGCGCTTGCAGACGCTCTGGAGCGGACATGGAGTAATGGAACTGGCAGCCTTTGCAGACGCGCAAATTCTTCTCCAAATCCTTTGAGTAGTGAATCGTCCCACAATGTGGGCATTTATTCATTAATCCCTCAGGGACTTCCTTTTCTTTCGTACCCGCTTCCTTGCTAGTTTCGGTGGAAGCAGGGACACGTGCTAGTGTCTCTGAAGGAACTGTAGCGAATTTGCGCTTTTTCCCAAAAAGATCTTTAAGCACAGGTACACCCACCTTTCTCTTCAGTGAAGGATCGTGCCGAGTACATCCCGGACTTCGTTTAGTTCGCTCTCCGGCACAAGAATCTCGTATTGCTTCGAGACCTTACCTTCGCGAACCTTTACCAAAAACCCTTCATCTGTCAAACGTTGCTGTATCCGTTCTGCAATTCTAGCGCTAGGAGCGATGTAGATGACCGTCCACATGCTGGCTTCCTCCTCAATCGTCCAATACAGGACTGCATCATCATATCACAGCGCCAGCGCCCCTCGCAAATTGGGGGAAAACTAAAGCTTGCTGTTCTCCAAATGCTTCTTCATTCTCTCTAATGCGACGTTCACATCGCCTTCGCGAATGGCTTCCATAATCTGTCGATGCTCTACGAGTGCTGCACTCGCTCTGCCTTCGCGTGACAGTGATTCAATACGGATACTGTTGCTGTACTCAACCAAAGGCGTCCAGATGCGATGCAGAATCGAGTTGCGGCTGGAGCGACATATGACACGATGAAACTGATAGTCTTCCTCCGCAGGTACCTCGCCTCTTGCTACTCTTTCCTCCGCAATGGCCAGGATGCGTTCCATTTCATCAAAATGCTTGTCAGTCGCCCGTCTACAGGCTAAGCGGACAGCATCCAGCTCTAGCATTCGCCGCATCTCGATCAAGTCCTTCTTGGTTTTGGTATCCCGTAGGATAAAAAAGCCAAGAATATCGATCAGCCGATTGTGTCGGTAATGCTTGAGGAAGGTGCCTTCCCCGCGACGCGTCTCAATGAGTCCGAGTAGCTCCAGAGCCCGAAGAGCCTCTCGTACAGAGGAGCGACCTGCTCCCAGTTGCTCGGACAGCTCTCGCTCAGACGGCAGCTTGTCCCCG
Organism: Brevibacillus sp. DP1.3A; assembly: GCF_013284245.2. Lineage (NCBI taxonomy): Bacteria > Bacillati > Bacillota > Bacilli > Caryophanales > Paenibacillaceae > Brevibacillus > Brevibacillus sp. DP1.3A. The sequence goes on from NZ_CP085876.1 coordinate 5,265,826, forward strand.
GGTCGCAAGTTTTGCTCCTGAATGATTTCATGAAGTTGCAGGAGAATTCCTTCGTAAACCTTTCGATCTTGAGAAGAGTCGAGCACGATTATCCTCCTTACTCGTACCTTTAACGAGGAGCACCCTCCACGTTTGTAAGAAGCCTACGTTTTTGCGCGGAGGGTGTCGTCGGTGCCTCGATAAAGAGTATTTTACGCTTCTTGGTAAGAGATAGCTGTCAATTTCGTCGTTTTTTGTTTTACTTCTTCCGGATCAACTGTGATGCGAGCAACACCCGTTTCCATCGCTGCTTTTGCTACTGCCGCAGCTACGTTTGGCGCTACACGTGGATCGAATGCGGAAGGAATCACTTTATCCGCAGTAAGCTCTTCTGGCGTGATCAGGTCTGCGATTGCATATACAGCAGCCAGCTTCATTTCTTCGTTGATCTCCGTTGCACGTACATCCAAAGCGCCACGGAAGATACCCGGGAATGCCAGAACGTTGTTTACTTGGTTAGGGAAGTCGGAACGGCCTGTACCGATTACTGCCGCACCTGCTTCTTTTGCTTCTTGTGGCATGATTTCTGGTACTGGGTTTGCCATAGCGAAAATGATCGGATCGCGGTTCATCGAACGAACCATGTCCTGTGTAACAGCGCCAGCTACGGATACACCGACAAATACGTCAGCGCCCTTCATTGCATCAGCCAGGTCACCTTGCAGCATGCTGCGGTTTGTAATTTTTGCCATTTGTTCCTTCACTGGGTTCATACCGAATGGACGGCCTTCGTACACGATTCCTTTTGTATCCACCATGATTACTTCTTTAACGCCCATAGAAATCAAAAGCTTCATGATCGCGATACCAGCTGCACCTGCACCGTTCGCTACTACACGGATATCTTCCAGCTTTTTGTCAACCACGCGCAGAGCATTGATCAGACCTGCCGCTGTAACGATTGCGGTACCGTGTTGGTCATCATGGAAAATTGGGATGTTTGTTTCGCGTTTCAGACGCTCTTCGATTTCGAAGCATGCAGGAGCTGCGATATCTTCCAAGTTAACGCCACCAAAAGTAGGCTCAAGCAGTTTTACTGTCTCTACGATTTTATCTACATCTGTTGTATTCAAGCAAATCGGGAATGCATCTACACCTGCGAAGGATTTGAACAGAACTGCTTTCCCTTCCATAACCGGCATTGCTGCTTCTGGTCCGATGTTTCCGAGACCCAGTACAGCAGTACCGTCGCTGACTACTGCAACCAGATTACCTTTCATCGTGTAATCGTACACTTTGGACTTGTCATCAAAAATATCTTTGCAAGGTTCAGCAACCCCAGGAGAATAGGCAAGACTCAGATCGTAAGCATTGCGAACGGGTACCTTGGTCACTGCCTCCAATTTTCCTTGATGTTTTTTGTGAAGCTCCAGTGCTTCCTCTCTCAGGTTGGACATGAGATCCCACTCCATTTCACGATAATAGTTTCTATGATGGCTTGTAGGCAGCAAAAAATGCCTGGGTTATTCCAAGTGGTCTGACCACTTTTTGAGTTATGCTCTCAATATAATAAAAAACTGTTCTCCTGTAAACCTGCCGAAAACGGCGAAAAAGGGAGGACATTCCTCATCCTCCCCAATTTATAGGCATTTCTTTCCGAATTACGCTGTCAGGACCCACAATTTCTCGCGCTTGCTCCAAAAATGACTCATCTACGTCTACCCAATTTGCTTCTGGCAGGCGAATTGTCTGTCTTTTTCCTTCGTAGAAGAGGATAACAGGAATCGTTCCTTTTTTTTCGACAAACAAGCGTGAAAGTCTTTGCAGCGTCGAATCGTGCTCTTGCTCTGCCGATATTTTGACAAATAATACAGTCTCGGCCTTCGGCTGCGGCAGCGATTGTGCATCCCAGAAACGAGAAGCCAAGAGCTTGACCATGTCGTCCTGATGATCGACTCGGGCTTCTGCCACGACCATTTGTTCGCGCTCGAGCAGTGGTGCATACTTCGCATATACCTGTGGGAAAACGACCAGCTCTACGGGTGCCGTTTTGTCCTCTAGCGTAATAAACGCCATCGGGTCCCCTTTTTTCGTTTGGATGCGTCTGGCTTCCGTTATCATTCCGAATACTTTCACCGTCTTGTCGCGCGGCGCATCCCCCAATGAAGAGATAACTGCTACTTCCGGGCGACTGGCGACATGGGCAAATTGATCAAGTGGATGACCGGAGATGTATACCCCGATCAAATCCCGCTCCTCTTTTAATTGCTGCGTATGTGAGAGCGGCGGTACCTCGGGATATTCTGCCAGCTCACGCAGTGGTGCCGCATCTTCTTCACCCGCAAATAGATTGAGCTGGTTGGCGTCACGCTCAATTCTCTTGCTGTTTGCCTTTCCTACCGCTTCATCTAGCAATAGCAAAAGCTGACTGCGATGTCCTGGCAACGAGTCCAACGCGCCGCATAAAGTGAGCGACTCTACTACTCTGCGATTGACTAACCGCGCATCCACGCGGGCACAAAAATCAAAGACGTCGCGATACGGTCTGCCTTTTCGCTCTTTCACGATTGATTCGATGGCACCGTAGCCGACGTTTTTCACTGCGGCCAAACCAAAGCGAATCGCATCCTGCTCCACTGTAAAGTAGGCCAGGCTCTTATTCACGTCAGGCCCGAGCACGGTAAGCTGTAATCGCCGCGCTTCTTCCGTGTACTCGGCAATTCTCGTTTGACTGCCAATGGACAACGAGAGTAGCGCTGCCATGAACGCAAGCGGATAAGTTGCTTTCAAATAAGCCATCTGATAGGCAATGACCGCATAAGCCACCGAGTGGGCTTTGTTGAAGCCATAATCGGCAAAACGCACGATCAAATCGTAGACTTGATTGCCCAGCTCTTCTCCGTACCCTTGCCGGACACAACCAGCCACGAACTTCTCCCGCTGCTCCGCCAATAGCTCCCGTTTCTTTTTCCCGACTGCTCGACGCAAAATATCTGCCTCACCAAGACTGAAGCCTGCGAGTGTCGAGGAAATCTGCATGATTTGCTCCTGATAAATCATAAAACCGTGTGTCTCCTGCAAAATCGGCTCGAGAACAGGATGAGCGTACTGTACTTTGCTCTGTCCGTGTTTGGCGGCGATGTACTGCGGGATGATCTCCATCGGCCCCGGGCGATACAACGCCAGAACCGCAATGATGTCGTCGAGGTTGCTCGGCTTCAAATCTCGCAGCACATTGCGCATCCCCGAAGATTCCAGTTGGAAAATGCCGGTTGTCTCTCCACGGGAGAGCATACGAAACGTTTTCTCATCGTCAGTCGGCAGCTTATCCAGATCAAGCGATATTCCCTGCTCCTGCAAATGACGCAATGTCTCCTGAATGATTGTCAAATTGCGCAAGCCGAGGAAGTCCATCTTCAATAGACCAACTTCTTCGAGAATCTCCATCGGATACTGCGTGAGCGCCAAGCCTTCATTTCCCGTCTGTAATGGAACGTAATTCGTCAGCGGTTCACGCGAAATGACGACACCCGCCGCATGTGTGGAGGCGTGGCGCGGCAAGCCTTCTACACCCCTTGCCGTTTCGATCAATTGTGCTGCCTGTTTGTTTTCCGCGCACAGCTTGCCGATATCCGGGTTGATCTGCATCGCCCGCTCAAACGTCATACCTGGCGATTGCGGAATCATTTTGGCCACGCGATCCACGATGCCCAAAGACAGGCCTAACGCCCGCCCAACGTCACGCACTGCTGCACGAGCCGCCATCGTTCCAAAGGTAATGATCTGGGCGACACGATCATGACCGTACTTGCTCGCTACATAGTGAATGACTTCGTCACGGCGCTCTACGGAAAAATCGATATCAATATCGGGCATCGTCACCCGCTCCGGGTTGAGGAAGCGTTCAAAGAGCAATTGAAAGCGAAGTGGATCGACATTCGTGATTTTCAAAACGTACGCGACCAGACTACCTGCCGCAGACCCTCGTCCTGGTCCAGTCGGTATCCCGTTTTCGTGAGCGTACCGCATGAAATCCCATACAATCAGGAAGTAATCGGTGAAGCCCGTCCCTGTAATAATCGCCAGCTCGTGATCCAGGCGCGCTTGCACCTCTGGCGTAATCTCACCGTATCGCTCCAGGCAGCCCTTTTCACACAGTTCACGCAAATACTGTGTGGAAGCTTGTCCCTCTGCCAAAGGAAATTCCGGCAAAATATGCGCACCAAAGGTAAGCTCCAGCTTGCACCTATCTGCAACGGCTATCGTATTCGCTAACGCCTGGGGAGCAAAGGCAAAGAGCGCTGCCATTTCCTCGGCACTTTTTAGATAGTATTGATCCGTCTCGTAGCGAAAACGATTTTCTTCGCCAATCGTCTTGCCTTCTTTGATCGCCAACAAGATATCATGCTGCTGGTGATCCTCCCTGTGGATGTAGTGAACATTGTTCGTCGCAATCAGCGGAATCCCCGTCTCCTGGCTCAGTTTCACGAGACGAGTATTCAGCCTGCGCTCCACTTCTAGGCCATGATCAGCCAGTTCCAGATAAAAATGCTGTTCACCAAACACTCGCTGATACTTGCGGGCTGCTTCTTTCGCAGCGTCCGCTTCTCCAGCCAGTAACAGCTTGGCTACTTCCCCTTGTTGGCAACCGCTTAGTGCAATGAGTCCGTCTGTATGCTTTGCCAACACCTCTTTGTTGAGACGCGGAAGAATATAGTTGCCGTCTGTATTCGCGATTGTCGCCAGCTTCAGGAGATTCCGGTAGCCCATTTCGTTTTCAGCGAGAACGATCAGATGACTAGGTGGCGGTGCATTTCGCACGCGATCTTGAAGATTTCCTTCTATTACGTATATTTCCATTCCGATAATCGGTTGGATGCCTGCCTCCAGACAAGCTTTATAAAACGGGATCGCCCCGTATAGATTGGCATGGTCTGTCATAGCCAGTGCATGCATGCCCAATTCGCTGGCTCGCTTCACTAGCGCATTGATACGTGCTGCTCCGTCCAGCAGACTGTACTCCGTATGAACATGCAAATGGACAAAGGAGGTCATGATATTACCCCTCTCACTTTTCACGATTGAAACTATCTCTCTTACATTATACCGGAAGTATAGCGCATCCGGACGTTAAGAACAAACGTTCTCGCTTGTATTTGACCGTTCTCCCCTGATTTTGGTAGGATGGGTAATACCAGAATGGCTAGAAAGGATGAATCCATCTATGTGGTTTGCCTTTTACATGACCGGTGTTCTCGCTTCCCTGGTAGCAAGCGTCTACTATAGTATCCATGCGCGCAGACGAGGCATCCATCCGCTTGAATCGCGTATGATGCTAGGGAAAATGAATGTGTCATTGGGGATACTCGTGTCTTTGTTCGGCATTAATCAGTTTACTTTTGATTCTCTCGATACGATCCGCATTGTTGTCGCGTTGATCATGTTGATTGTAGGGGCTATGAATTTATTTTTGGGAACTCGCAATTATTTCCGTTATCGTACAGCTTGGCAGGCAGAATTGAAAAAAGGGGTATAAGTGTTCAAAAACCTCAATAAGAAAAAGGCATGGGAACAGCTTTACGTTCCGCATGCCTTTTTTATTTTTGGGAAAACGTTGACTGGAAATACTTTTCCTCTATTCCCAGCTGTTTATCATACAAACCTGATAGAGCACTCGCTATAATGAATTTGTGTGACATTCTATTGCTTCGACAACCTGAGCGGCAGTGCCGAAGGTTGTCCTTTTTTCTGTTCAATTCAGAAGGAAACCATTTCCTGCTATTGCAGGTCTTCGGCTTTTGTCCACATTTCCTCTGGGTTCAGCTCATAGATGCCCTCTTCTCGATACATATAATGATTCATGATGAATTCCCGGCGAATCGTAGCATAATCCTCGTGGAATTGGCGAATGTATTCGTTGATCTCTTGTTCCTTGTATTTGCGGTCTTTTTCTAACCCACGGACCATGTGTTCAAAGACGATCAGCTTTTTCTTCCGCTGGGACGGAATTTGTTTCAGCTTGCCATCTGGCGTAATGAAGCTGCGAATGACCTGCATTTTTTCCGCTGCCATCTGGTGCCTCCTCTGAACATGTGAGTTGTCTTGCGCAAAAATGTCCTCTGTTGTCGAATCCTTTGCTTTTTCCATGACGTTCACGATTGCCTGCGACTGGCGTTTTACATTGGCTTCGTGCAGGTAAAAGTAAATGGTGTTTTTATCACGACGTTCGTAAACGACACCTGCTTCTCGAAGCTTTGCCATATGGTGGGTGATGGTAGGAGGTGTTACGCCGAGCTTGCCTGCCAACGCCTGTCCGTGCAGGGGACCATTTGCCAAAATCGCGAGAATGCGTACGCGCGTCGGGTCTCCGAGTGCTTTGTAAAAGGTGACGAGTTGGTTTAATTGCAAAACGAGGCACTCCTTTCTTTGTCTATTCGTTTCGATTAGATGATATTCTAATTAGATGATAAGTTTGATTTCTTTGGCTGTCAATTCGAGCACGTATCAAACACCCTTAGCCGTTGCTGTTGGTGGCAGCGGAAAAAGGAGAAAACGCTCGAGCTTCTTGGGCCCCCTGCATGGGGTCATTCCTGCACGGCTCCGTGGAAAAAGGGAAACCGCGTCCAAAGTAGTCCTCTCAGGGAGCATATTCAGAGGTGGACGCTTAAAGGCGTGTTTCCCTTTTTCCACTGCGCCTCGGCTGGTGTCCCAAAGAGCCTCGCTTATTTCTCCTTTTTCCTCGAAGCGGCTCTCGCTGTAGTTGTGACTGGTTTTTGTCAGTTAATCAGGATGATTGAAGCGTCTTGCATTCACCTTCAATGATGTTTAATAAAGCTGCGTAGAAGAAGCGCATTTCCAGTCCAAGCGCCTCTGAAGCCCATCTCAGCTCCGGAATGAATGACGGGGAATTTCAGCTTTTATTACATACAAAAACGCATTTGCGTTTTCTGGTTTGAAGCGCTCCCGTCATTCATTCCGGAGCGGACAGTCTTCCCCCCTTGCGGGGCGGAGGCCGAAGCGTAGACTGGAAATGCGCTTCTTCTCCCCACTACAGCCACTTTTCCAAAAAAAAGAACAGTCATAAAGAGACTGTTCCTTTAACGCTCAATAATTTGCGCAGTAATCATGGCCTGCCCCACGAGCTGATCCCCGTGGAATACGGATACTTCGACTTTTCCGAAGCGGCGGCTGATGTCCAATAGGCGCGGCTTAACTTCGATATGACTTTCCATCTGGACTGGCTTTAGGAAATAGACGGTGATATTTTCCGGTACCATGTCGCCTCGACGATGATGACGCAGCAGGTTACAAGCAGCCTCGACCATGACCGTCGTCATAATTCCGCTGGCAATCGTACCGAGATGGTTGGTCATTTGTGGGCTCACATCCCCAAGATAGACCATCTCATCTGCTTGTCGCTCCTCACGGAAATGGGACATGATCAGATTCGGGAACGTTTCACTCATCTGGGGTTGCTTAGCTGTAAATTGCAGTGCTTTTAACACGTCGTTGCGGCTCAAGACCCCTACGAGCTTGCGATGGTTGTCTACGACAGGCAATAGCTCGATTCCTTCCCACACCATGGTGTGCGCAGATGACGCTACGGATACCCGCGGCGAGGTCGTAATCGGGTTTTTCGTCATGACCTTATCGATCGTCGCCGTTTCCTCGTGACCGATGATGTCTTTAGAGGTAACAATCCCGATCAGGCGCATCTGCTCGTCAACGACGGGGAATCTCGTGTCCTGATACAGCTCCGTATACTGGTGCCACTTAGCAACAGAATCTGATGTCAATAAGACAGGCGTTTCTGCAAGCGGCTTCAAAATATCCTCTACCATTACGATTTCCTTTTTGATGAGGCGATCATAAATGGCTCGGTTAATCATCGATGCTACCGTAAAGGAGTCGTAGCTGGAGGAGATGATTGGCAGCGCTAAGCGGTCAGCCAGCTGCTTGATTTCCTCGCTTGTATCGAATCCCCCGGTAATTAATACAGCAGCCCCTTGCTGCAAAGCGATTTTGTGCGCCTGATAGCGGTTACCGACAATCAAGAGACTTCCGGCATCGATATAGCGCATCATGGCTTCGAGCTGCATGGCTCCTATTACAAATTTATTCAAGGTCTTGTGTAAGCCTTCACGTCCGGCTTGCACATGACCATCGACGATGTTCACAACCTCCGCAAAGGTCAAACGTTCAATATTTTCCTTTTGCTTCTTCTCGATTCTCACCGTGCCGACACGCTCAATCGTGCTGACGTATCCTTGTGTTTCCGCTTCCTTGATCGCGCGGTATGCAGTCCCTTCACTCACATCCAGGTCTTTCGCGATCTGCCGCACGGAAATCTTCGAACCGATCGGAAGGCGATCAATATGTTGCAAGATTTGTTCATGTTTCGTTGCCATATTGCTATTCCCCCTTCCTTTTCTCCCACCCGTTCCATGTACGTGCGCTCCTTCGACCAATATACCCGAAGGCGGGGCAAAAAAAAAGGGTAGCTTTTTCGAAAGCTACCGACCAGAAAGTATATCATTAAGGGGGTTTTCATCGTGCTTTTATCATACCCAAGGAATATTACAGGATTATTACAACACAGTTACAGTTTCTTTTCAGTTTTAGTACGTGTTCAAAAAACGACTCTTTGAACTTCCTTTTTCTTAACCGAAGAAGTTTGCCAATAATCCTTGGAATAGCCCTATAATCCCGCCAAGGATAAATCCGAGCACGGTAATCATGCGGAATTCCTTGCCTGAGATCCCGACAACCATCTCTTCAATTCTTTCAATCGGGAAACCCTCTACTTGCCGGGTAACAATATCCCGGATGGTCAGGCGCGAAAATATTCTCTCTATGTTTTGTTGCAGCGTGTCCACCATCCACTTTGCCAAACGAGGAACGAGTTCCGTTGTCACCGTCTCAGAAAAAGGCGCTGTCAAACGAGACAGAGGCTCGTCCACGATACGCAGGCTTTGCTCCTCCAGCTTTGCAAAAAGCTTCCGCGCCCAGTCGTCCACTTGATCTCGCCCAATCCAGGCAACCACTTCGCCCACATTTTTGTCCAAGAGCTTGTCCGCTTCCTTATGCAAAAAGTAGTGCACGCGCTCGGAAAGCTCTCTGCTTTGCAATAGCTCATCGAGATACGGGAGAATCTTGCCCAAAATCTTGTCATCCCCAAGAAACATCCCGACCAAGCCACCAAACATGCCTCCGCCTCCACCGAGCAATCCGCGAACCATGTTTTGCAAGGTTTGCTGACCTTCCGGGGAATGTAAATATTCGCGGAAACGTTTCAAAAGCAGTTCGCTCACACTGCCAAGTGCAACATCCAGGCGCTCTCGTCCGTTTTCCGTAACGAACTCTCGCAGTTTTTTCTCTTCATATTGTGCCAGAACCTGTTCAACAAAAGTACCCCATTTCGCCTCGATAGGCGCGCGGACACCCTCACTCCACGTTCCGTCTTCCTTAAATAACTGTGGCATCACCGTGAGCAATGCTTGACGTAGACTACGCTCATCTGTCATCCAGTCGCGAGCGATGGTGTTCATCCATCCCGTCAGTGTGCTCTCCAAACCACTCTGGTTCAGCGCACGCTTGACCCCCTCTGTCGTCAGCAAATGTTCTTCGACGAGTCTGCCCATTTGTATCGCGATATCGTCCCGTCTCCTCGGGATCAATCCCGGAGTAAAAGGCACTTTCCATCTGCCTATATACCACGGTTTTACTGGTTTAAACAGCATTCGGATGGCTAAATCATTCGTCACTCCACCGATGACAGAGCCTACTGCAATATTCACTAATAGTATCCAAGCGTTCATAAATCCTAACAACCTCTCTTCTCTACATGGCACCAAACGTTTTGGATGCTCATACCATAGACTAACTTTTGCCTGATGGGAAGGGGATACTCATGTCCTACGTTCCAACAATCGTTGTTGAAAACGAGATAATATCGGAAGTAGACCTTTACCTGCCCCAGGCGCACTTGCGCAAATGGAATCTTTCAACACCGTCCACCATTGCGGTTCAATTTGGGAGCAAAACCGTTTCCGCACGCTTAGGCAGTTGGGAACGGGGAGGCAAAACCTCGGGTAAAACCTTCATACGACCATCTTTAGCTCAATCACTACATCTGCCCAGGGGCGTTCCACTCTTAATCCGTTATGATGCGAGTCAGAAAACAATCGTTTTCGGACCGTATGTAGGTGTTCTTGTTTCGACCTACAATGCAGCGTTCTCGCAAGCACCGTTTGGACACCTAAACTCTTTCTTCCAGGAGATGTCTGATATCACCCGTAAACGCGGAGGTATCCTTTGTGTATTTCGGCTTCAGGATGTCAACTGGGATGCGGAAATCGTGCGCGGCATCGTTAGAAGAGGAGGCGTCTGGAGACAAACCTTACTTCCTCTTCCGCAATGCATTTACAACCGGCTCGTATCCCGCCAACGCGAACGAAGTGAACAGATGGTCAACTGGGTTCAACGCTGCAAGGACGCTTCCATTCCCTTTTTTAACGAGCGTTTTTTGAATAAGTGGCATGTACACGCCGCTCTTGAGAATCAACCAACAGCCTCCGAACATCTTCCTAGTATGGTTCGTTATTTGAAACAGGAAGACCTACGGCAAATGCTATCTACGTATCGCACCGTTTATGCAAAACCAGCTAACGGCAGCATGGGGCGCGGGATCATTCGAGTTCGCAGTTCGCCCGAGGGATACCAGCTCGCGTTCCCCGGAGGATTGCGCAAATCATTTGCTAGCATTCAGAGCTTACATCAGTATTTGCAAAAAAGGGCAAAAGGCACATCCTATTTGCTGCAACAAGGGTTAACGTTAATCGGCATCCAAGGACGACCGACAGATTTTCGTGTATTGGTACAAAAAGACCGAAAAGGCGAATGGTCCATCACTTCCATGGTAGCTCGCCTGGGATTAAACCACATTGTTTCCAATATAGCCAGAGGCGGGCAAATGATGACTCCCCTTCAGGCGCTGCGAGTTTGTGGACCACGGGCGAGCGCGATTCGACCATCCCCTCAAACGTTACGCGCAGTAGCACTTAAGCTCGCGATCCTTTTAGAAGAATCACTGCCTGGGCAGTACGCAGAATTCGGAATTGATCTGGGAGTCGATGTCCATGGACGTGTGTGGCTATTGGAGGTCAACAGCAAGCCATCCAAGACAGCCAAAACCGTTCCGTTGCCTGAGGGTGCCGAAGAGCTGCCTCGGCGTGCTCGCCCTTCTGTCATTCGCATGCTGGATTATTCCGCCTTTCTAAGTGGTTTTCCCCGGACCATTCAACCACAAAAGACGATAAAAAGAAGACCGAAGCGCAACAAAAACAGGCGAAGGTGACCTACATGACAGCATCCGAGAGAAGTCTGGGCATCATGGCCCGGTGCCAAGGCTCCCACTTTGTAGACAAAGGGTACTACAAAAAGCTTACGCTCTATGGACGCAAGCACGGCATTCGCGTCTTCGTTTTTTCACCACGTCAGGTTAACTTTTCCACCCGAATGGTAAAAGGCTTCGAATATCGCAATGGGTCCTGGCACGCGAAAGACTTCCCAATCCCCGCCTTTATCTATGATCGTTGCTTTGTGGGCCCATCTTATCGCCACTATAAACCATTTGTGGAAAAGTTGCAAAACGATCGCAACATTACGTTTTTGGGGCATGGTCTGTCTGGAAAATGGCAGGTGCACCAGATGCTCGTTAAGTCCCCTCTCCTCGCCCCGCTGCTCCCGCCTACTGAAATATTCTCATATCCTGTGCTCCATGCAACCTTGCAAAAATACGGGGCAGCCATCATCAAGCCGATGGCGGGAACTCACGGTATTGGCGTCGTGAGAATCAAAGAAGTGCGCAGTGGCTATGAAGCTTCTGGACGAAACCGAGACAATAAGCCTTTCACCAGGCGAATTCGTGACACTGCCGGATTAAAAAGTTTTGTGTCTGTCTTTACTGCCGGCCGCAAGTTCCTGGTACAGCCCTATTTGGAGTTGCATACCCCGGATGGTACCCCATTCGATGTCCGTGTTCTGGTTCAAAAAAACGGGCTGGGTAAATGGGGGACGACTGGCAAAGCTGTGCGACTGGGAGATAAACGCAGTATCACCTCCAATTTGCACGGAGGAGGGAAAGCAACACCTCTGGCCTCTTTCCTGCCCCTTCACTTCACATCCGCAAAAGCGGCACGCATCGAGCAAACAATCAAGCGAGTGGCAGAAGAACTTCCCCGTTTTTTGGAAGAGTCACACGGCAGACTCGTTGAGCTGGGAATCGATATTGGCATCGACACCGCAGGTAATGTTTGGATCATTGAGGTAAACAGCAGGCCAGGGCGAACCGTTTTTCGCATGATTGACGACCCGACTGCACAACTGCATTCGATTACTCAGCCTGTTCGCTACGCCCACTATCTCATGAAAGAGCGTGTAGGAGGTTAAAGCATGGAAACGTTCAGAATGCGGCTTCGCTTCCTTTCCAACCCCCGTATCAGTGGGATTATCCTACCAGCTACTCTCTTCCAACAGCTACAGCTACGGCAACGCCAAAAAATAAAGGTCTTACTGGGTAAAAAGGAAGTAGTCGCAACTGTCTTACAAGATAAACGCAATCCGGATACGAACGTCTTGAAAGTGACGACGCTCTTGCAAACGGAGCTGGGCATTCCTCACCCTGGCTTGATCCAGCTCAAACTAGAAGGCTCCGCACTCCGGATCGGTCCTTCAATCGGGATCGTTACGACTGGCATAAGACGAGATCCCAAGCAGCCAATTGGCCCTCGCACCTCGTTTTTTTACAATCTGTTACAAGCTCAAGAAGGGAAAGGCGTTTTCTACTATATATTTTCCCCAACCGATGTGGACTGGGAATCCAGTACGGTCAAAGCGTGGTTTTTGCGCAGAAACAAGTCAGGCGGCTACTTTTGGAAAAAGCATGTGACCGCCATGCCCGATGTCGTCTATGATCGTATTCCCTCTCGTTCGGCAGAAAAACATGAAGCCGTCCAGGAATTCAAGTTTCGACTCGCCAGTTACCCCAATTTACCAATGTTCAATCAGGGCTTTTTTAACAAATGGGGCGTGCACCAACTGCTTTATCCGAATCCAGAAGTGAATGAGCATATCCCGGAGACTTACACCTCTCCTTCTCTTACCACTGTTCGAAACTTGCTGCGTAAATACCCCATCGTTTACTTGAAGCCCAAAAATGGAAGTCTCGGGTACGGTATTGTCAAAGTTGTTCACCAGGCAGGCGGTGGCTTTACTGCCTCCTATCATACAGGCAGCGGCAATGTAAAAAGACAATTTTCCAAGCTGTCCAGCCTTTATCAGCATGTCTTCCGCAGTCGTCGCGTCAGTGCGTATCTGGCACAACAGGGCATTTCGCTCATGACATTCCATGGACGACCGTTTGATTTCCGTGTTCACTTGCATAAAAATCAGCAAAACGAGTGGGTCGTCTCCTGCACGGCAGCCAAGGTTGCCGGTTCTGGCAGCGTAACTACCCACGTACGCACGGGTGGAACTGTCATCCCCGGCGATGACCTGTTGCAGCACCTGTTTGGCAGACAAAAACCCCTCATGACTCAGCGCATTTCTGACGCGTCGATCCGACTCGCTACTGCAATCGAACTGGCAAAAGGGATTGATTTAGGAGAATTGGGGCTGGACATGGGGATTGATACGCAAGGCCATGTCTGGATGTTCGAAGCGAATTCCAAGCCTGGCCGTTCTATATTCAAGCACGCCCGACTCAAGGAAGCTGATCACGAATCACGCAAGTTGCTCGTCGATTATAGCTGTTACTTGGCCAATTTCTAGTCGCACGCGATCTGTACCGTTTTTCAGGAAGGAGGAACACCATGCTTCAGCAGCGCTCCGGGTGGCTGACGATCCTCCCTAGTGGTAGATGGTTCGTACAGTTACCTCGGCTAGTCCTTAAACGCTCGCCAAAGCCACTGGTCGCCAGTCTCGGTCCCTTTTCTCATACGAAACGGATATACGCTGGTTTACCCCGCGTGCAAGCAAGCCGTATTCGTACACGCATTAACTGGAAAATGGCGGACGACTCCCTGAAGCTTGGCCCATTATTTGGCATATTGACCGTTGGTGAAGGGGCAACATTTTTAGGAAATCGCGAGAACTTCAAGGATATTACTCAATCGGGAAAACAATGGGGTGCACTCGTATATGTGTTCACTCCTCAAGGAATCAATTGGGAGAAGAAAAAGGTGCGCGGCTATTTGTACAACAATCGTCTTAACTCGTGGCAAGAGGTGATTCTACCTTTTCCCCATGTGGTTTACAACCGAATTCCGACGAGAAAAGCAGAACGGCGCCCTGAAGTCCGAAGAGCATTGAACCGCATTCATGAGATGCCAAATGTCACATTGTTTAATCGCAGCTTTTTTGACAAGCAAAAGCTGTTTACGATGCTTGAGTCCCACCTGGAGGTGCAAGCTTTTCTACCAGATACGAAACAGCTGGACACCTTGGCTCGCTTTCGAAGCTTTTGCACTGAACATCGCTTTGTCTACTTGAAACCTGTGCGCGGTAGAGCTGGTCAGGGGATTATGCGCATTGAGTTCAAAAACGATAAGTGGTTCCTGCAACGGTTAAAGGAGCAAAAGGCCATTACTCGCCGCTTTTCCAATTTGAATGACGTATGGAAGCATATTAGACTTCATGTCAAACAGCAGAAGTACATCATGCAGCAAGGTATCCATCGTGCCCGTTACAACGGCAAACCTTTTGATGTGCGCGTCCTCGTACAGAAAGATGGCGAGGGCGAGTGGAGCGTAACCGGAGTTGGCATTAGAAGGTCTGGCTCGCAAAGCATCACCACTCATGTGCCACGCGGCGGCTCGATCCACTCGTTATCAACCGTTACGCAAGCCTTGTTTACTAATAATCACGAGCAAATGGAAAGACACATTCACGATACGGCACTCGCCATCGCACGATCATTAAATGCAGAATGGACGGATTTGGCTGAGATGTCGATGGACCTTGGCTTGACAGAAGAAGGAAAGCTATGGCTTTTTGAAGCGAATGCAAAGCCGGAGAAATTCGATGAACCATCGATTCGACGATTATCGTTAGCCAATTTGATCCACTACGCACAACATGTCTCCCACTTGCAAAGCAAGCGAGGGAATGCCGCAGGATAAGGGAGTCGAACAGCACTGGCTGATTCACAGACGACCTTGGTGCGATTTGCCCGTCAGGAAGGGGAACGGCGCATCACCCAACGGACGACTGGCTGACGCGATTGACCCCCAGGCTGTTGGCTCATAATGGGTCAATCCTTCCTGATTGTAGATAAACGCTACCGCAATAGGTGAATCGGCATGCTGGCTGTACGTGCGGGTAGCACTGAACAATGAGGCAAGTCACACGTTTTGATCTAAAGGAACATGCCGTTTAGACTCCGGCATGTTTTTTTCGTTATCGGATGCATGACATGATCGACCTTGGAAAAAATACTCCATGGAGGTGGTCTTAACCATGACCCATACAATTAACCATATGATGCAATCCCAACAACAACCGCAATTTTTTGGAGCAATGAGCCCTGCAGGCGCGATGTTCCAACAAGGATACGCCGGAACAAACGTACAGGAAGTACAGCATTGGAACCACGGCGGGCATGCCCAATCCATCGGGACCCCTACACCGGGCATGTCCTACGGCGGGGCACAATCGATTTTTTCCCCTAACTTTGCGAATACCAATGTCCAGGAAGTAAGACAGCTCAATCAAGCTGGTTATCCTCAACAACAACAGCAGCAATATGGCTATGGGCAAAATCAAGCGCTTCACCCTATGCAAAACCAATTCTCCGGCTATGCACAAGGCCAGCAAGCTGGCTACATACAAGCACAGCCTTCTTATCAGCAATCGGTTGGACAAGGCTCCATTTTCTCTCCGGGCTTTGCCGGCACAAATGTTCAAGCGGTTCAAGCTCGCAATCAAGTTGGCTATAGCGGCTACGGAGGACAAGCTGGCTATACGAATCAAGCAGCGTATCCGCCGCCAGCGATGACTGGTAGTATTTTTGCGCCTGGCTTTGCCAATACCAATGTCCAGGAAGTTCGCCAGTTGAATAACACTGGCTATGGCATGCAAGCGCAACAAGGTCAGCAGCAGCAACCTCAGCTACAACCTCAGCTACAGCCACAGGCATATGCCAATCAGGCGTACAGCAATCAGGCTGGCGCAGGAGCACAATCGATCTTCTCTCCCGGCTTTGCTGGCACAAACACACAAGAGGTTCACCAATTAAACACCCCAGGCCAGATGGCTCCTCACACAGGCTCCATTTTCCCTGGCACTTTCTAAATGAGAAAAGCGTGACCATCCATCGCGACGGTCACGCTTTTTGTTATGAGTCAGCGGTCTCCATTTTCCCAAATCGCCTGATACACGGCGTGCAAATCTTGCAGACTCTCTTCATCCACTGTAAAAATGATGCTACCAAACACGTAGGCATCCTTCTGCACGCAGGACCATCCATCCCCGGTTGGTTGAAACTGCGCCTCCACACACACCTCCGTCTGATCCAGCAGTTGCCGTACCGCTACATGCTTTTCCAACGAAGGTCGATATCTTTCCATCACTTGCGCAAGGCGTTCATCCTGACGCGCCAGTCGATACAGGGCAAGCTCAATCTGGAGCCAGCAGGTCACATAAAAATGAAACTCCAAAAATAACGTGTGTACGGCTTCACGGATTTTGTCGTGGTCACCAGCTTCCAAGGCTGCACGTGCTTCCTGCTTTTTCTCCTGAATCAGGTCAAAATGACTGACTGCTCCACGGTAAAACTTGCGCACCACGTTGTACAACATATCTGGCGTACGCTGCGGAAGATTTCGATGTCGGTTTTGCACATCTCGCATGGCTTGTTCTCCTCTTTCCGACGCTCGTTTTCTTCTATTGTACAACAATGGTGCACGATGCAGGCAGCCTACTCTTTCCCGTTTTTCCAGTAGTCATAAGCATGAATGGCGAGCCCCCAATAAGAGGAGTACCGATCCAGCGCTTTTGTCACCAGATCCAGCTGCCGATCCATTTCGCCCATGCCTTCCTCGTAAAAGGTGATCCCATTCCCTTCGTGGCTCTCTTTTGTCTCCACGGCGACGACCAGCTTTTTCTGGAGGCTCTCTGCGTACTTCATCTGATTTTCAACCAAGCCGATGATGCTGGGAGCACGATCGCGAAATGCCATCAAGGTCGTATGATCAACCTGTTTGATCATCCAATGCGAAAACGGCAATTCGGGCTGACCTGGAGTCGGTGTCTTGTCCAGCCATGCAGCGAGATCGACGCTCGCTTCCAAGGAAGTCCCGTCCTTGGTCTCCTCGACAAATGCTTCGATGTTGTCCATCCACTGGCGCAAGACTTCCTCTTTATCCTCACGCCAGACAGGAAGGACATACGGCTCGATATCTAAGTGAATGCCGTGAAATTGCTCTTCTGTCGAAACAGACTCATTGTAGTCTTTCACCCAATTCACGAGTTTCATGATCTTGCTCCGATTTTCAGCCATCGCCCAAATCGGATGACCGCCCATCGCATGAACCTCGATACCCGCTTCACGAGCCTCTCTCACGAAATCGCGATAATAGGAAGTCGGCTGCTCCAAATCAAGACGAACATAGAGGAGATTCACCCCGTTTTGTTCCGCAAAGGAGAGAATTTCCTCCTTTTCCGTGCCAATCAATTCTGCACGCCATATGTAGGTGCCTCTGTAGCGTTGCTTCGTTACCGGGGGCAGTGGCGTCGCCTCCTTCCAGTAGCGATAATCGTGAATCGCGACACCAGAGAAGGACGGATGCTGTGCCAAATGTGCAGGCAATTGCTCTAATTGCTGTTTCATAAGAGCCGGACCTTCCTCTGCAAAAGAAGCATGGTCTTCATCAAGTGGCTTCATATTTACAGCAACCAAGACACGCGTCTCTAATTCATCCGCTTCCTTCATTTCCTGATCAATCAAATTCAGGATGCCGTTTTGACCGGAAAGTGTGTCACGATACGCCATGATACATACCGTATCAAACTGGCTGATCATCCATTTGGACAAGGACATCTCTTCTTGTCCCGGAACGGGGATATCGTCCAGCCAAAATGGAATGGCTGCACTGGCAACCAAATCCTCATCTTTTGACACCTCGGCTGTGAACGCCTGCACATTGGCTTGCCATTCACGGATAATCCGCTTCTGATCGTCCTCCCAAAACGGCAGGAGATACGGCTCGATGTCTAACTGAATCCCGCGAATTAGCTCATTCTTTTCCGCTTCTCGGTTGTAGCTTTTTACCCAGTGGACGATATTCATCATCCGCTTTTCATTGCTCTTGAGTGCCCATGCCGGATGGCCAGCAACCGCATGAACCTCGATCCCCATCTCTGTTGCTTCGCGGATAAAATCGCGGTAGTAATCATAGGGCTTGTTCATTTCAATTCGCAAGTAGACGAGATTAATATCGTTACTTTTGCAGAAATCGAGAATCTCTTGTTTCTCTCTCCCGATCATTTCGGATTGCCAGATCCACGTTGCTTTACTCTTCTTCTCCGCGGGGGAAAAGCCGAACAGAAAGCCGACAGTCAGGCAGAGAACACTCAAATAGATGCGCGCAGCTTTCATTCTTCAAAGTTGCTCCTCTCGTTGACTTGCGTGCTTCCAGCTCTCGTAATCATGGATCGCACTTCCCGCAAACGCCGGATTGTTTGACAGCTCCTCTTGTAAAATGGCCAACTGGTTGTTCATCTCTTCAGTGCCTTCTTCATAAAAACTCACATGAGCGCCTTCCATCGTTTCCATGATGTTGACGCCTACGATAACCGACCCTTTTTTGTGTACATTGGCATCATCGACGATCTTCTCTACTATTTCGATGATCCCATTTTGCCCAAGGGCTTGATTGCGGTAGGCCATTAACGTAATACTGTCGAGTCGTTGCACCATCCAGTTGCTCACTTTCTCATCACTGCCAGGAACGTTTACGGAGTCGATCCAAAAAGGCAAGTCGGCACCGACAGCGAGATCCGTATCCTTCTTCGTCTCTGCTGCCAGATAGCTGACATTTTTCAGCCATTGCCGGACGATTTTTTCCTGGTCTTCCTTCCATGCAGGCAACAAATACGGCTCGATATCGACGTGAATTCCCGAGAATCGTTCATCTGACTTGGCATTGCGATTGAACGCCTTCACCCAGGAGATGAGATCGTCGATGCTCTGGCGATTCGCGGTTAACGCCCAATTTGGGTCACCGCCAAGCGCCTCTACCTTAATGCCTACTTGGTTGGCTTTTTCAATGAAGGTACGATACGTCTCTGGCGCAACTACAGCTGGTTCAACGTGAAGATAGATCAGGTTGATGTCGTTTTTCTCGGCAAACTCGATCATTTCATCGGTTTGGGTCTCCATTTGCTTGGCATCCCATATCCAAGTTGCTTTTGTCAGGGCGGAGCGGGTGTTTGCCAACGACAGCATGATGATCGAAGCCACTGTCACAAGGAGCAGCGCTATCCAAAGCCAGCTATATCGACGAAATACCTGCATCAGTGCTGGTCGATACCATACTGTTGTGTCGTCGCTCCCACTCCAGCAAAAGCCCGCTCACCAAACGTACTGCCGTCAACCGCTGAAAACGGTTGAATTCTCGTGTAATCCTCGATGCTCTTGTTTTTGATCAGCGCGTGCGGCCCGATTTGGCAGCCTTTACCAATCTGTGTTTCGCCAAAAAGGCAGGTGCCCGGATAGAGCACCGTATCACGCCCGATCATTACGTCCGAATCGATGTACGTCGAGCTCGGATCTATCATTGTAACTCCGTTTCGCATATGGAAATCGTTGATTCGCTTGCGCATCAGCTGCTCCAAATCAGCGAGCTGCACACGATCATTGACGCCATTGCCTTCTTCGGGATCATCCGTTGCAAACGCCGCTACCAAATGACCTTGCTCTTGCAATAGCCCCAGAACGTCCGGCAAGTAAAACTCCCCTTGCGCGTTTTCGTTTGAGACCATCGGCAGCATTGAAAACAGCTTTTGATTGTCGAAGCAAAAGATTCCGGTACTGATCTCATTCACCTTTTTTTGTCCCAAGGTCGCGTCTTTTTCCTCGATAATTTTTCGGACATCGCCGTTCTCGTCGCGAATGATCCTGCCATAGCCTGTAGGCTCGTCCACAATGGCGGTCAAAACCGTGGCTGCTGCCTGTTTTAGTTGGTGATACTCGAGCAAGCTTCGCAGCGTCTGTTCTTGTACGAGCGGTGTATCACCATTCATGACAATCGTTACGCCATCCTGCGCCCCGAGAATTTCGTGGCTCATCCAAACAGCATGAGCGGTCCCAAGCTGTTCCGGTTGATACGCATACTGAACGCGGTTTTTCAGCTGCTCTTTGACCACTTCGGCTCCGTGACCGACAACGACGACTAAGTGGCGAAGTGACAATGCTTCCAATGTCTCTACAACATGTTCAATCATCGGCTTCCCGCAGATTGGATGCATGACCTTGTAGAGCGAAGATTTCATTCTGGTACCTTTTCCTGCTGCGAGTACTACTGCATGTATGTTCATCCTATCGCCTCCGTCTTGGTCAGCTCCCCTTTTGCAAGCTGACCTTGTTGGATTTGCTGATCGAAGTATGGTTTCAATTCATAGGTCAGTGTGTCAATCATCATGGTCAAATCAATGTCTTTCCTCTGCACGCCCAGCTGATAGGCCTGAAGCATAATCTCCAGTAATTTCTCCTGATTCAACGTCCGCTTCGAGGTGTTCATTCATCCTTCCCCCTTCTTGCTATCAATGCCTGTTCAAAAAGTCGATTTTTTGAACTTCCTTACGACTGACGTTTGTGTTTATTCAACTGTTACACTTTTGGCCAAATTTCGTGGACGATCTACGTCATTGCCGAGCGCAACAGAAGTGTAATACGAAATGAGCTGGAGGGGGATAACGCCTAGAACCGGTGTAAGCAAGGCATCCGTCTGCGGAATCAGGCAAACATCATCAACCGAGCGATGCAGCTCTACATGTCCATCTAAGGTAATACCGAGAACTTTTGCTCCACGGGCTTTCACTTCTGTAATATTACTGATCATTTTCTCATGCAGCTCATCCTGTGTAGCCAAGGCAATGACTCTCGTTCCCTCTTCGATCAGCGCCAGCGTGCCGTGCTTTAGCTCCCCTGCCGCATACGCCTCCGAGTGAATATACGAGATTTCCTTCAGCTTGAGCGAGCCTTCCATAGATACTGCATGATCAAGTCCTCGTCCGATGAAAAACAGATGCTGCTCGTCCTTGATCGATTCAGCGAAATGACGAATCTCATCTGCATGCTCGAGTATATGCTCGACTTGATCCGGGAGACCGGTCAGTTGGTCAAGCAGTGAGGCACGGGTGTCAGCGTCCAGTGTTCCCTTCGCTTGCGCCAAATAGATGCCGAGCAAGTAAAACGCAATCAGTTGCGAGGTATATGCCTTCGTCGAAGCAACCGCGATTTCCGGACCTGCATTTGTCGTAATCACGTCATCGGCATCACGGGCAATCGAGCTACCGACTACATTCGTAATAGCGAGTACTGCTGAACCGTTTCGTTTGGCTTCACGCATGGCTGCCAATGTATCTGCTGTTTCCCCTGATTGACTGACGGCAATCGTAAGCGTATTGGGTTGAAAGAGTGGGCGACGGTAACGAAACTCCGACGCTACATCTACTTCTACCGGAATCTGTGCCAGTCGTTCGATCACATGCTTGCCGATCAAGCCTGCATGATAAGCGGTACCGCATGCGACAATGTAGATTTTCTCCACACGCTTGGCACTCGATTCTGATAACTGAAGATTAGGAAAAATAACCTTTTGCTGTGTAGCATCGATTCGTCCTGTCATTGTATTGCGCAGGGCACGCGGCTGCTCGTAAATTTCCTTTTGCATATAGTGAGCAAAGCCGTCTTTTTCCGCTTGCTCCTTGTCCCACTCAATTCGCACCAGCTCTCGCTCGATTGGCTCCGTCGTATCCAGACGCATGACGTGAACTGAATCTTTGGTCAGAATCGCCAGGTCTCCGTCTTCGAGAACGTACACATCGCGCGTATGCTCCAGGATCGCCGGGATATCAGAACCGATGAAATTCTCATTCTCCCCTACCCCGATAATCAACGGGCTCGCCATACGAACTGCAATCAGCTTGTCAGGCTCATGCTCCGTCATCACACCGAGAGCAAATGCTCCGCGGATTTTGCCAGCGACCTTCTGCACTGCCGCAACCAGGTTGTTGTCGTATTCCTGCGCCAAAAGGTGCACGATGACCTCCGTGTCCGTCTCCGAAGTAAACGTCACGCCTTGTTCCATCAACTCCTGCTTGAGATCCAGGTAGTTTTCGATAATGCCGTTATGCACGATCGAAAACTTGCCGGATTGATCAAAATGAGGATGAGAGTTTTCGTCAGACGGTCGTCCGTGTGTCGCCCAGCGCGTATGACCAATGCCAATGGAGCCCTGCAAGCCTGACTTTTGGGTTTGGCTCTCCAGTACGTCAATTCTGCCTTTTGCCTTGCGAATGCCGATGGTTGCTCCATCACAAATCGCAATGCCAGCTGAATCGTACCCTCTGTATTCCAGCTTTCGCAGCCCATTGATTAGAATCGGCTGCGCTTCCCTGTTCCCGATATATCCCATAATTCCGCACATGTCTTCGGTTCCTCCCTTGTTGCGTATAATGTTCGGACTTTGTATTATGCGAGCAAGCTGACGACTTCCTTCTCCTGCTTGATAGCGACTGAGGTTCCGATGCGATACACATTCGAATTCGTGATGCCCTCAAACGCATTGCGTGTATCGATAATGGCCACTCCCAAATCCGCCAGTTCCTGATAGGCAAAGCTTTGGTGATTCGTAATAAGCACCATGCAATCGTAAGTCTTGAACGCCTCGTAGTCATTGGCGATGGAGTGGATGATCTCACCTTTTTTATTCACAAAGCTCTGCGCATACGGGTCGAAATAGTCGACAGTTGCTCCGCTATTGGTGAACAGCTCGTAAATCTCCAGCCCAGGTGATTCCCGCAGGTCATCAACTTCCGGCTTGTAGGCCATACCAAGAATTAAGATGCGTGAGCTGTTGATCGCTTTGGCGTAAATGTTGAGCACTTGTGCTGTCTTATTGCGCACATAGTCCGGCATGTTGTCGTTAATCGATTGGGCGATCTCAATAAATTGGCTGTGAAAACGAAAGCCCTTGGCCTTCCACGACAAATACATCGGATCGAGCGGTATGCAATGCCCACCGATTCCGGGTCCCGGGTAAAACGGCATGAACCCGAAAGGCTTGGTCGATGCGGCCTTGATTACTTCCCAAACATTGATGCCCATTCTGTCGCACATCATTGCCATCTCATTCATGAAGGCAATATTGACGCTACGGAAGGTATTTTCCAAAAGCTTGGACATCTCCGCCACCTTTGGCGAAGAGACCGGCACGACAGTTTTAACCAGGCTGCCGTACAAGAGCGTGCCTAACTCCATGCAACGTTCTGTCGTCCCGCCGATCACCTTTGGCGTATTGTACGTACTGTATTTGCGATTGCCCGGGTCGACCCTCTCCGGCGAGTAGCAGAGGAAGAAGTCGATGCCAGCCCGATAGCCCAGCTTTTCAAATTCACGCTGGATTAGTTCTTCCGTCGTTCCCGGATAAGTTGTGCTCTCTAGCGTAATGAGCATTCCTCTTTTCATGAATCTCTTGATTTGCTCGACAACGTTTGTAATGTAAGAGGTGTCCGGGTCCTGATTGGGACTGAGTGGCGTCGGAACGCAAATGCTGATCGCATCCAACTCCTCGATGACGCTATAATCAGTCGTCGGAAAAAAGCGATTGGTCGCGAGGCATTCCTGCAAGGTTTCATTAGAAATATCCTGGACGTAAGACTCTCCTCTTTTCAGGCTCTCGATTTTTCCGCCATGCAGATCGATTCCGATTACGGTATAACCACTCTTGATCGTCTCTATCGCCAGCGGCAGCCCTACATACCCAAGCCCAATGACACCTACTCTCGCTGTCTTCATTTGAATCTTTTGTTGCAGTTCCTCGTATCTCGCCATCCTCGTTTCTCTCCCTTTCTCTTTCTAGAATTATGAAATCAGCCTTTTCACCCTGGCTTCTAGCTCTACCGGGGAGAATGGCTTGGTAATGTAGTCAGATGCTCCCATCGCAAACGATTTTTGCACATCTTCTTCCAGACGTTTGTCTGTGAGCACCATGATCTTGCTCATGGAAGCGCTGATATGCTTGATTTTTTCCATCAGCTGGTATCCATTGAGGATAGGGAGATTCAGGTCGGTAATCACAAGATCAGGGGCGACCTCCTGATATTTTTCCATGCCATCCATCCCGTCATTGGCTACCGTAACGAGATACCCTTTGCGCTGAAAGTAGATGCTCAAAAACTCGTTGACAGTCTCATCATGGTTAACCAGCAAAATACTTGCCGGCTCCTCTTTTTGAGCGGGATTCTGCTCGTAAATCTTGATCTCCCCATGAGCGCCCGGCTCTCTCATCTCTTGGATCATCCGCATCAGCATTTGACCGGACGAGCGCGAGCTTTCGGGAAAACTCGCAATCAAGAGGCTGCCTGCTACCAGTTTGTGCTCTTGCAAATAGTCTTTGACACGCAAAGCATAGAAATGGGTGCTCGAAAGCTTCTGTCCTTCAAGCAGTATTCCGAAGAGCTGCTTGTTTTTGTCATACGCGTAGTGCAAAACAATCTCGGAGCCGTCACCTGAACGAGTGCCCAGGTCTTGCTTGATCAGCTCCATTGACTCTTTCGTGAGGGTTTTGCAAGCCGCCAGAATAACCCCACACGCCAATTGTTTCTCTTCCATCTTGCTCAGATGCTCGTAAAAAACAGGTACGAGATTACTCATGATCTAGCCTCCAAACTTGAAATGTTTTCGCTGCCCTTCGTCTGCCAGCTCGTCCGCGTCATCGTTCCCCACGAGTTGTTGTTGCGCAAATATTCAATATGACCGAGGAATCTCCAGATGACACCGATTTGCCGATAGCCGAAGAACATCAGTATCGTATAGAAAAGCATTTTGACGATGTCTCGAAAACGCGGATACCGTCGAAATGCGATTTCCTCCAGAAATAAGGAGCCAATGCCAAGCAGCATGCCATACAGCACATTGAGCAAGCCGTAGATTAAGAGGACGTAGCCGTTGGTCATATCCAGCAAGGTATAACCGATGAGGGCCAATAGACCCGTGATGCGAAAGTACGGATTTAAGGTTTCAAACAAGATATTGAACGGTAGCGTGAGCATCCCGAACAGCTTGTACTTGGGGCGAAACGCCATGTGTCTGCCGTACTCAATCATGTTTTTCAGATTGCCGCGTCCCCATCTGCGCCGTTGACTGCCCAAGATTTTGAGCGTATCCGGCGCTTGTGTCCAGCAGACTGCATCGGGGCAAAATGCCACTCGGTACGGTAGCTTGTTTTCCAGCATGTACTTGTGCAGCTTGATGATGATGTTCATGTCTTCACCCGGATACCCCTCGCGATAACCGCCTACCTTGATGATGTAATCCTTGCGAAAAACACCGAACGCGCCTGAGACGATAATCAATCCGTTGATCGCGCTCCAGCCGATGCGTCCCCCGAGAAACGCCTTGAGGTATTCGACGGACTGCATCATCGGCAAAAACTTGTCTGGCAAACGAATGTCCTTCACGACACCGTCTTCGATCTTGCAGCCGTTGGCAATGCGGATATCTCCGCCGATGGCAACTGTTTCATCCGGGTTTTCCATATACACCTTCGCAATGCGAATCAGCGCGTCTTTTTCCAGCAAGGAATCTGCATCAATGGAAGCGATCAACGGATAGTGGGAGAGATTGATCCCCGCATTGAGCGAGTCAGCTTTTCCTCCGTTCTCTTTGTCGATCAAATACAGATTCGGAAAAGCCGGATTGTGGTAGATTCCCCTGATCTTCGACGTATGAAGAAGCGGCTGCACCGGCATGTGCTCGGAGTAAACTAGCGAAAACTCGTTAATCATTACCTGCAAGGTATCATCCTTCGATCCATCGTTGACCACGAGCACCTCGTAGCGTGGATAGTTCAAGGATAAGAGCGACCTTACATTTTCAATAATCGTCAGCTCCTCGTTGTATGCTGGCACGAGAATCGAAATCGGCGGAACGTGCTCAGAGCCTGAAAGTGTCTGGAATCTCGAATAGATGGAGCTTTTTAAGATTCCCATGATGCTATTGAACGAGAACAGCATGATGATGAAGTACAAAGAGTTGATCACGATGACGTAATAGACTGCAAATACTCCGTAGTAAAGTAGAAAATCTCTCATGGCAGCCTCCTTTCGCTCTATCTTTCCAGTGCCTGAACCGTGGAGATCGTTTTGCGATACGACTTGCGGTACATATGCAGCTTTTCGTTGTATTGCACGAGCTTCTCGGTCGCTGTTGCACCCTGTAGAACCAGCTTCTCTTTTTCCAACTCCTCCTGGATCACTTGATGAGCCATCTCGCTCTTATGACCGTTTCTCTCTTCCTGCAAAATCTCACACAGGGCAGCAAAGCCTTCGACCTCTAGCTGCGCCAGGCTACGTGCACTGTGATGACGAACCCACCAGTTCACATCGCCCACCGCCTTTTTCAGCGAGGGGATGTACGAATGCAATTTCAGTGAGCCAATTGCCTTCGCTGTCATTGCCCGAATTTCCCAATCTTTGTGATTCATAAAAGCAGTGACTGTCTGCTCATTCATATAGCGGATATCCCGACACATGAGCTTGACTGCCTTAATTCGGACTTCCTTGTCAGGCGATTGAATGAGCTGGTATAGCGCAGGCTCAATGCCGGGCTGTGCATGCACGGCGTAGCCAATCAGTCCGATTTGGACCAGTTCAGCATCGGATTCTTGTAAAAACTGTGCAAAAAGCGGTGCCGTATCCACCTGCGTATCACTGATGATGTCCACGATGAGCTGGTGGACATTTTTCTTCGCTCCAACAACGTGGGTCACCATTTCCCGCAAATCTTCTGTATTGCGTGCACATTTGGCGACGGAACGAGCAATGATAAAAACACTAATGTCATTTGTGTTTTTTTGCAGGAGGGTTAAGAGAGCAGGTACGGCGAGCTTGGAGCGCATGATCCCCAAATTGTAAGCGGCATCCACTCTCGTCCATTTCCACCAGCCATTTAGTCTTTGCATGTCCAGCTCTACGAGTCCCATATCCTCGCAGAGCCAGATCAGCTTGTCCCGATGAATGCCAGTAACCCGCTCCATCAGCTCAAACAGCTTTTTCTGAATGATTTGCTTTTCTTTTGGTGTCACAGCGCCATAAGGCACTTGCAAACGCTCCTCTTCTTCCCCGTGTGCTTGGAGGTAAACGAAGTAGTCGCGATATTTTTCCAAACAACGCATGGTCTGTTTCTCCACCGAAATGTTGCGCAGCTTCAGTGCGAACAAGACAAGCAAGCCTAGTACTGTCAATCCACATAGCGCGTACAGAAAAACAATTGCCGTCGCCAATGGTGTTTGCACGTTTGCCACTCTCCTATCCAATCAAGGCTGAGTCCCGATCTTCACCGGAGCCTCAATCTCATGGAATGCTTTTTTTAGTATGGAATAGCTCTGTTTTTTGCGTTCGTGATAGCCTACCTGCTCCCATCCTTGCCATGTATACATCGGGAGCTTCGTCACTGCGTAAGCGTTTTGCCCGATGATTTGTTTCGTCGCTGTATCCACCAGGAGCGGCAGGATGCGTATGCCTTTCGTCTTCTTCGTCGTGAAGCTTTTGCCATCATCTTCATAGCTCATGACGGACAAGGAGCTCGGGTCTGTAAATCCAAGCAGCATCCACGGTACTCTCAGCTCTACCACTTTGCCCTTTGCTTGCCAGGCGGTTCGTGAGTCGTACTGCGGGTCTTGGGAATCTGTCGTTCCCCGGATTAGCTTGCCGACCTCGACTTCCTCCAACGGATAGTACTTCTTGCTATCTGGCGGCTCCATCTCCAAGCTAACGGCCAGCTTCCACGGCTTGAATATCCCGGAATTGTCTTTTTTCTCCGCTTCCTTGACCGCAAGCATGCCGTAGCGTTTTCCGTATAAGCGAGCATGAAAGTCGTAATTGGCAGCGATTTGAATCTGGCTCTCGTCTGCTTTTCCCAACGCGATCAGCGTTTCTAGACCCTCATCCAGCGTCAGGCCTGGCAGCTGAGCAGCATGCTTGTTCCCGCCAGGAAGCGTATCAACGCCCACATAAAGCTGTTGTTTTGCCGGGTCAAACTCTTCCTTCAACTGAGCAAGGAAATAGACGTACCCTTCATCATGTGTCATCCAGATTTCGTCGACGCCTGGGACTTGAACATCGAGGCGTTGCTTCTCTTCCGGCACGAGCTGATCCCAATCTGTGCGATTCCCATCGATGGTCAGCATGCCTTCTTTGTTCGGGTACATGCCGAGGACTCCAAACAGAGACTCATTGGTCAACACGTTGATCCACAGGGAGCGCCGATCTTCCGGCAACTCAAAGCGCATCGTATTCCACGTTTTTTTGAACCACTCGTCCTGCCAGACGAATACGATTGCTCCTGCATAACCTTCCTGATGGATTTCTTGCAAAAGCTCGACATCGATCTCTCCCTGCTGCTTTTCTGAATGACCACCCTGATTGCGCCCCAAATTGCCTAGATGGGCGACTCCCACCGATGCCGGGACCCCGAATTCCGTCACCATGATCGGCATGTTTTTGTGATACTGCTTCAGTTGTCGCAAATACGCTTTGTACGTATCCATTTGCCCTGCATCGTTCTTCAGCTGTTGCAGGGTAGTGTCGTAGCGGAAGAAATCGGGATAATACGGGTACACGTGATAGGAAGCGAAGTAGCCTGCCTCCCACTGTGTTGGCTCTATATGGGTAGGATCGACACTGACCAAATCCTCATGATGAATCGGCTCTCCCGGATGCGATAAGGGGTCTGTAGTCACCCAATTGGTGAAGGTCATCGGATGCTGCCAACCGTATTTGTTCTCCTCCATTGCGACGGTATCCACCATTTCAGCAATCCATGTCTCAAAAGCGGTTGCATTCGGTGTCGCGTGGAAGTACTTCCCTTGATAGGGAGCAACTTTTTGATGTAGGCGGTTGGTGTTTTTCACCATCACGGGGTCCCACTCGGTCCCTGTGTGCCAGCCGATCAAATATTTGCCCGCATTGGCACGGTATGTACCACTTGCCTTTCCCGGTTTTTCCGGCAGGGTGATGTCCCCGTAAACAGCGCCGACTGCATCCTTGATTTCCTGTCGAAACTCCTCGCGAATCTCTGGCAGATAAGCGTCTTTCTTTTCAATCAACAGCTCTTCTGGACTCCAAATGCCCTGCATCAAATAGAGAGGGTCTCCTTCTTTTTGCCGATTGTAATCGACCAGAGCTTCATAAAAGACAGGAGAATGGATGGTATACACACGAATGACGTTCGCTCCCATCTCGTCGATCATCGCGAACCAGCGCATGTAATCCTCTCTTGTTATGGGAAGCTCACCCGGATAATGACCCGGTAATGATGCCCCCAGATTGACACCTTTCGCAAAAAAGGGCTGCCATTTCTCATTCTGATAGACTTCGAACAGCTCGCCATTCGCGCGAAATTTTAATTGAGCACCTGTAGTCGTCTCCATGCTTTCGACACGATCTGCTGCCCAAAACCACCAGAAGGCACTTGCCCCCACCACGATCAGCATGGTCAGGCTCATCCAGCGCCATCTTCTCTTTTTTGTTGGCTCCATTCCTCGTCAACCTCCGATATGTTGCCACGTCACAGTCATTGTAAACATAGGGAGCGAATCGTTCCCATAGACAAAAATCACTATTGTGCATTTTTCAGATTTGTCATGAAATTGTAATGTTGGGACGGATTCGCCTCCATTGACCTACGTTTTTTGTAGAGAAGTCCTGCAACCGGGACGGTCTTCTGGCCCACACTTTTTCTCAATTAGGTACATTTACTCGTTCCTTTTTTTTCCTTTTCGCTAGTAAAAATGGTAGGTTGCTACTATTTGGAAGGCGTTGGATTTTTTCGAGATAAGGGATTATTTACAAAAAGAATACAAAGTGTTTCGCACATTGATTCTGAGGAAGGTTTATTTATAATAGACATAAAGAATCTATAAAGGTGGTATATAAACATGAATCAACTTATCGATGTAGGGATTATTGGCGGCGGACCAGCAGGTATGAGTGCCGCTCTCGCACTTGGCAGGGCAAGAAAAAGTGTGGTCGTTATCGATGAAGGCCGTCCACGTAATCGCGTTACAAGTGAGTCACATGGCTTTCTTACGAGAGACGGCATCACTCCGAGCGAATTTCGTCGCATTGCAAGGGAGCAAATCAGCGCCTACCCCTCCGTTCACTTTGTGGAGGATACAACAGTAACGATCACGGGACACGATGGAAATTTTCTCATAACGACTGCACAGGGAACGACTTATCAGAGCAAAAAGCTGCTGTTCGCAGTGGGAATGAAGGATCTTCCTTTGCCTGTTAACGGATTAGCAGAAGTGTATGGAAAAAGTGCTTTTGTCTGCCCTTATTGCGATGGATGGGAATTACGCGACCAGCCACTCGTCTTGATCGCCAACGGAGAGAAGGCATTGCATTTGGCAAAAATGCTGTCTGGTTGGACCAATCAATACACCGTCTGCACCAATGGACCAGATGAGTTCACGGAAGAACAAAGGTTGGAGCTGTTGCAGCATCGCGTTCCTGTCTTTGACTCCCCGATTGAGCGTATTGTATCTGTCGATGGGATGGTGCAGCGCGTTGAGCTTACAAATGGCAACTTCATATCGTGCACCGGGATCTTTTTTGCTCCCAAGCTCGTGGCTGGATCTGACTTGCCGCAAGCATTAGGCTGCCAGGTAACGGAAGCAGGTACGGTTATCGTCGACAGCTTTGGGAAAACGAGCGTACCGGGGGTCTACAGTGCTGGTGATGCAGCAACTACACACTACCAGGTGATCACTGCCGTTGCTCTAGGCTCTGCGGCTGGTATGAGTATCAACAACGAACTGCTTTTAGAGGAATGGAATGGTCAACGTTAGCACCATCTCCACGTGTTCCTTCCATAAAAAAAGGACAATCCCTCCGTCTTCACTAGACGGGTGGGACTGTCCCTCTTCTATATTATAGAAGCAATGCTCTTTCTTTGATTACAACGTCTTCTGTCCTGGCTTCCAGTTCGCCGGGCACAGACCGCCAGCTTGCAGGGCTTGCAAAATACGAGTCGTCTCTGCCACGCTGCGACCTACGTTCATGTCAGTTACCACTTGGTAGCGCAGAATGCCGTCTGGATCGATGATGAACAAGCCACGGTGAGCTGCACCAGTCTCTTCGTCCAGGACACCATAAGCTTGTGCCGTCTCTTTTTTGAAGTCGCTCGCGAGCGGGAAGTTTACTTCACCGATGCCATTTTCATCGCGCGGTGTTTTGATCCATGCCCGGTGCGTATGTACGCTATCCGTGGATACACCCAGTACTTCGCAATCCAAATCCTCGAACTCTTCCATGTTGTCACTAAACGAAGTTACCTCTGTTGGGCAAACGAATGTGAAGTCGAACGGCCAGAAGAACAAAATCAGCCATTTTCCTTTGTAATCAGCCAGCGACACACGTTCTTCCAGTGTCTCGAGGTTTTTGGTCGTGAGCATGTTAAAGTCAGGTGCTGGTTTTCCTACTTGAAGTTGAATTGTTTGCTGTGTTGTCATGATAAATCTCTCCTTTTATATGGTGTCTGATGAAAATTACTTCGCAGCCTCTTCCAATGCTGCCAGTGCTTTTTTAATACGTGTCGGGTTGAAGCCCAAAATTTGCTTTTCACCGATGACTGTCAGTGGAACAGACATCATGCCTAAACGGCTCAGTTCTTGGCCGTACTCTTCTTTTTCATCGATGTTGCGCTCTTCGAAAGAAATGTTTTGTTCTGTCAAATACGTCTTCAATTGCTTGCAGAAGTTGCAATTTGTGCTGGAGTATACGATTGCTTGTGCCATGTTTGTTTCTCTCCTTTTCTTCTATTTGTATTGGGGGACAACTTTGGAACGCTTGTTGATGTATTTGTCTACAGCCATAGCTGCAATGGCACCGTCTGCCGCAGCGACTACTGCTTGCTTCACAGGTGTTTTGCGCACCTCACCCGCTCCAAATACGCCTGGAACAGAAGACTGCATGAACTCATCTAGAATCATAAATCCTTCCTCATCGAGGCGAACTTGTCCATCCAAGAAATCGGTACCCGGCTTGCTGCCAGACAGGAAGACGAAGACTCCGTCTACGGACAGCATTTCTTCTGCTCCTTCTGCCGTGCGAATGCGCAACCCTTCGACCGCTTTCTCTCCCACGATTTCCAATGGGCGCGTACGGAAACGCATTTCCGTGTTCGGCAGCTCAGGTAGTCCTTCTACCCCTTGAAGATCAGCGCGCGGCACCAAGAAAGTGATTCTGTCCGTAAATTTGGTCAGTGCATGCGCTTCTTCCCATGCTTCCTCCGTATCACCGATGACCGCAACGTGCTTGCCTTCATAAAAAGCTCCGTCGCATGTCGCGCAAGTACTCACGCCTCGCCCGAGCAATTGCTCTTCTCCTGGAAGCATACGGTTACGTCCTTTGGAACCAGTCGCTATGATCACAGCCTTCGCTTGGAAAGTACCATGAGCCGTGAAGATGCTTTTTTCCTCATCCTCTACATCTACCGCAGAAATCGTAGTCTGGATGAATTCTGCACCGAAGCCCTCCGCTTGTCTGCGCATTTTATCCAATAGTTCCTTCCCAGTCATCTCGCCTTCTACCCCTGGGTAGTTGGCGATTTTATGTGTCAGGGCAAGCGCCCCAGTTCCGGGTGCCTTATCGATGACGAGCGTTTTTAGATTTCCACGAGCTGTATAAATGGCAGCGGAAGCACCAGCTGGTCCTCCGCCGATGATGATGACATCATACATGAACGCTCCCCCTTTCCTTATTATCAAATTATAATTATTATCAACTAGGAACAATTATCATTGTACTTGATATAATTTGAAAGTCAATATCTTTTTATAATTATTTTAAATAAGGTCTTATTATAAAAAGGCGTACGAAAAAGTCCGCCCACTACCCTGAATTATTTTACGATTCCGAATTCACCCGATTTCGTTGACGAAACAAGTAATTCAGGATAAAGTACCACTAACACTTGAACGCACAAAAGCAAAAAAGCAAGAAAGCACAAAAGTACGAAAGTAAAAATGTACCTTCTCACTGCTTCAGCCTGATTTAACAAGGAGTTGCCATTATGAACAAGCCATTATCTTTTTCGCAAAGTATTTGGGTGCTTGTCACCGTATTCGGAATCTTATTTCCCGCCCTTTTCTGGGGCAAAGTTGAGCCGCATATGCCGCTCTTCCTCGCAACCATTGGAGCTTCTACTCTTCTCTTCCTGTTCGGCGTTCCGTGGAAGCAAATGGAGGAGGGCTTGATCAAAGGAATTCAAACTGCGATCGCCCCCATGCTGATTCTATCCTTAATCGGAATTTTAATCGGGGTTTGGATGATGAGTGGAACCGTTCCGATGATTCTGCACCTCGGCATTTCGATCATCTCACCGGAGTACTTCACACTCTCCGCCCTGTTTCTGACGGTAATCGTTTCTTCCGTTACAGGAAGCTCTTTTACCACAATTAGTACGGTAGGGGTCGCTATGATGGGGGTCTCGACTGCACTCGGACTTGATCCCTTGATTACAGCCGGAGCCATTATTTGTGGAGCATGTTTCGGGGATAAAATGTCGCCTCTCTCCGACACGACCAACTTTGCAGCAGCCATTGCAGGCGTTTCCTTGTCGGAGCACGTCAAGTTCATGTCACGCACTGCCGTCCCTGCCCTTGTCATTACCGCGATTTTCTTCGGATTTCAAGGACAAAGTGCCAGTGTTAATCTAGACGCCATTCAAGAAATCCAGCTTGCTTTGGAACAAAACTTCTCGCTTAGCCTTTTATCGCTGCTGCCAGCATTCGTCGTCCTGTTATGCTCAGCGCTGCGAAAACCGATTTTGCCTACATTGGTATTCGGGATTTTGAGCGGGATTGTTACAGCTGCTCTTTCGGAAGGAGTTACTTCTCCGGTCGAATGGATGACTGTCATGCAAAAAGGCTTCGTCAGCAATATCGCCAATGAAGCCGTTGCATCAATTGTGGACCGCGGTGGACTGTTGTCGATGACCTGGTCCCTCGCCTTGATTTTGATTGCCTTGTCTTTAGGGGGCATTCTGCAATACAGCGGTGTGTTTCATGCACTCTTTTCCGGATTCATCAATCGAATCAAACGAGACTCTGAGATGGTCGGTCTTGCCGGATCTTCTTCTATTCTCGTGAATCTGCTGACAGGAGAACAATACTTGTCCATCCTGCTCCCTGGACAGATGTTTCGCGAAGCATTCGAGGCTCGCGGAATGGCGGGCAGACGACTGTCTCGTACTCTAGAAGACTGCGGGACACTCGTCAACCCACTCATTCCATGGGGGGTAAGTGGTGCATTCTTTACTGCTACCTTGCATGTATCTACACTGGAATACTTGCCTTATGTCATCTACCTGTGGATCTCGCCAATTTTGACGTTTCTATTCGCCATGCGTCGGCAGAAAGCTTAGCCGGCTGCATACACGGTCGTGCAGTTTTTTCCTTTGCGCTTGGAGCGGTACAGTGCCTCATCTGCTGCCCGCTTCAAGCCATCTGCCGTGTTTGCGTCTTGAGGGAAGCGCGCAATGCCAACACTGACCGCAATCAAGATGCAGCAATCGTCCTGTGTTAAGGGGCGCAAGCGCAAATACTCCCGAATGGCATGCGCTTTTTCCTCCGCCATCTCCATAGACGATCCTGGGCAGAGCAGCATGAACTCGTCTCCCGCATAACGATACGCAGTATCCTCTGGTCCCGACACTTCTTTCATCGCTTCGGCAATTTGCTTAATCAGTGCGTCCCCTGCATGATGACCATAATGGTCGTTCACCGCTTTTAAGCTGTCTGAGTCCAGCATGATCAAAGAAACAGACGCATCCTCTTCACTCAGCAGCTTTTCCAAATCACGATGGAACGCACGATAGTTCGCAATCCCTGTCAGCTCATCCTGGAACGACATCTGATACATTCGCTCATACAAACGCGCCGTTTCGATAGCACTTGCTACCTGAAAACCAATGATTTTCAGTAGTTCCTCGTGCTCTTTTTTATAGGCGAACTCGCGATAAGACTGGGCAGAAATAACGCCCTTGATCTGATTCCCCAGCATAAGTGGAACGAAAATGCATGTATTCGTATCAATTTCCGGGCTTCCCCAGCGGATCATTTCTGGCTCGCTTGGCTCGTTCTTCATCGTCTTGATGTGGATTGTTTCCCTTGTATCGATTACTTTGGACACCATCGCTTGCCCGTAGGGAATCGTGAGCGGACCGTAATTGACCCCATTATCTATGCTGATCGGAATTTTGATCTCACTGTCGCCTTCATCATAAAAGGCAATAAAGAAAGCATCTGCACGCATCACACGCGAGACCAGCTCGAATGCTTTCCACAAAATTTTGCTTTCCTCAAACGTTTTCGCAAAAATGTGGCTGAGGTCATGTAAAATCTTCATGTGCTCGGAGATCCACATCATTTCGGTTACCTTATTTCGCAGCTCCACAATCTTCTTAAGCAGTTCTGCATGCAAGACACTGTCCTGCTCCGACAGCATACTGTCTACCTCACGAGATAATGCTTCGACCTCGCCAAGCTCGACTTCTTCTATGTTTCCGAGCCATTGGCTATAACGCTCCAACAACTGTCTTGCATACGCTTCTCTAACGTCGTGCTTCTCATGCATATTCAACCCTCCGGCTATTGGGTAGCTTTACGCTTTTTTTTCATGATATCGCTCAATAGCTGCACGGATGGCTTGCAAGACAGCTCCCTGACCAGGTGCTAAAAAACGTTCTTGGATCGCCTTTGTGATCTCCTGCATGCCATCTGCAACTGTCTTGCCTACAAGCAAGCTAACCAAAAACTCGCTCGTCTTGTCCATGACAAAGGTAAAGCTGGCGTCACAAATCACTTCGGCGTCTACATCAATGATGAGTACACAGCCAACCATGGTAGAAACCTCGTACAAGGTAGTTCCCTTGGGGATTTGGGCGAAGCCTGCTGTCAGTACCGTATTTTTGTTCATCCAGTCGTCCTCCTAGCTGCTGATCGGCAAGCATACCTCGACTGCCGTTCCGTTACCTGGGGTGCTGATCAACCGCAGAGTCCCTCGATGGTTCTCAATGATTTTGCGGCTCACCATCAATCCCAGGCCCGTCCCCGTTTCCTTCGTCGTGAAAAAAGCCTCTCCCAATCTCGCAATCTGATGAGCTGGAATACCCACTCCATTATCTTCAAACCGAATGACGACTCGGTCATCTTCACACCGCAGTCGAATCACAATTTCTCCATTCCCTGAGGTTGCTTCGATTCCATTTTTCAAAAAGTTAATGAAGGCTTGCTTCAACTGATTCTCATCGCAATGGATCAAGGGGACTTCCGATTCGAAAACGACCTGAATCATGACCTTTTTCAAAATCGCCTCCGTCTCCAAGAGCGTCACCACATGCGTGATCAGGTTGGACAGATCGCGGGCTTCAAACACGGCCGTATGCGGCTTCGCCAAGACCAGCAGCTCTGTGACAATCATCTCGATCCGCGCCAATTCCGAGCTCATGATCGAGAAGTATTCTGGCTTTCTCATGCCATCCTTTTGCATTAATTGCACAAAGCCTTTTAGCGAGGTAAGCGGATTGCGTATCTCATGTGCGATCCCTGCCGCCAATTGACCGACTAGCGCGAGTTTTTCCGAGTTTTGCAAAAATTCTTGCGCCCGTTTGCGTTCCGTGATATCT
This sequence comes from Brevibacillus sp. DP1.3A, assembly GCF_013284245.2. NCBI lineage: Bacteria > Bacillati > Bacillota > Bacilli > Caryophanales > Paenibacillaceae > Brevibacillus > Brevibacillus sp. DP1.3A. The sequence continues at coordinate 5,302,781 of NZ_CP085876.1, forward strand.
CGGATCAGTATGTACACGGAGGGCTTGTCCTGCATCGGCACGGATGTTCCACACACTTCTACCTCCGTCCGAGTTCCATCCAAGCGGATCAGCTCAACCTCAATCGGCGCAGCCGTTTCCCCTTCCTCCAAAATGCGGAGGAGTCCCTTGATCTTCGGTACATCACGGGGATGGAAAAACGACTGAAAAGGATACCATAGCAGCTCGTCCAAGCCGGAAGCCCCAACTAGTTGCATCCCTGCCTGGTTGACGTATTGAAGCTCCCCAGCATGGTAGATGAACGCACCTTCACCGGAAATATCCAATACTCTGCACTGTTTGGAGCCATAGCTGTTCCCAAACGAGGCCGGGAGCTTCTGCACCATCGAATAATACCCAATAGACGTGCCTTCCTCCCAAAAGGTTCCATATGTAATATACACGGGAATACTTGTCCCATCCTTATGACGAAAAGCGGTGTAAAAAGGTCTCGGATCGCCATTCATCGCAAACTGTGTTTGAAGGCGTACCATTTCCTGTTCTTCCGAAACAGCCAGCTTCCAAAATAAGGACCCTTCCCATTCTTCTACGGGGTAGCCATTTAACACTTGGCAGGCAGGATTGCCTTTAAAAACTCTACCAAATTGATCGAGCAGAAAAGTGGCCTGAATCATTTGATCAAAGAAGGAACGATAGAGATGACCACTTCTCCATCCACTGTCCAATAAGTTTTTCATCGTGCCCCTCCCTCCTGGGACGAGAAAACGGCTACTCCAAATTACGGAAATAGCCTACAACGTTCTCAAATCCTATTCTCACCCAATTTTACCCTATTCGCTCTATTGTTTCCATCCCCCGGATAATTTAAATGTGCAATTTTTCCAGTACCGCTGCGCTGACACGCAGTTGCTCTGCCATTTTTTCGTCAACAGCCAAGCCCTGCCTCGCAACTGCCGCGACCAGTGCTCCGACGACAGGTGAAACGGTGGGTATCACTGTTTGAAATGAAGCTCTCGCAACCAGTTGTTCCCGAAGGGTTGTACCGGCAGTTAACAACCCTCCCGCCAAAACGACCGGTATAGGCTCCTGGACCTTTTTTAAGCAAGCATCGGCCAATTCTAGCAAATCCTCCACTGCTTGCATGATCAAAGCATTCGCCACCGGATCGCCTAGTGTTGCGGCTTGTTCCACGAGCTGACTCGTTTTTGCCAGCTCCATTCGCGGATTGCTTCCTCCGTAGATCAGGTTGATCAGCTCATCAGGACGTTCTACGCCATAGTGGTCCATAAACAGTCGCGTCAGTACTGTCGATTCACCGCGCCCATCGTATTCGCGCAATACGGCAATTGCCGCTTTTTTGCCCAAATCAAACCCGCTGCCCTCATCTCCTACCAGATACCCCCATCCGCCTACACGGTGCCGCGCCCCCTCTTTTGAAAAGGCACAGGCAATCGAGCCGGTACCGGCAAGGAGAACGACGCCTGGCTGCCCCCATGTCCCCGCGTAAAGAGCTGCGACGACATCGTTATCAATCAACAGCCGTTCTCCCCACTCATCGGCAAAGGAATGCTGAATTCTTTCCTTGATTTGCGGACGATCTGCACCACCAAGCCCGATAAACAGACCGGCGACTTCCTCTTCTTTGGCTCCTGCCTTTATCCTCACAGCATCAATGAGTTGGCGCAGAGTAGCCTCCACATCCCCCCAGCTCCTGGAGAGCGGATTTGATGATTCCCCTACCATAATTGCGCGAACCTGTCCCGCCTCATTGCAGATCGCTGCACTGGTTTTGCTTCCGCCTCCATCGATCCCGATAAACCACTTCTCCCCATTACTTGACTGCACCTGCCGTCAACCCCTCCATAAACTGCCTCGATGCCATCAAAAACAAGACGATCATCGGTAAGGCAGACAACGTGAGCCCAGCAAACAGTAGGCTCCAATCTGTTTCATATTCTCCAAACAGCACCATCATGCCTACCGGAATCGTCTTGAGTGCTTCCTCTTGAATGAAAATCAACGGAAAGAAAAAGTCGTTCCACGCATGGATGAAATTAATAATGATCACCGTAGCCAAGGCCGGACGAATCAGCGGCAAGAGCACGCGCCAAAACACCTGAAAATGGCTGCACCCATCGATCCGCGCCGCTTCCTCCAGCTCAATCGGCAACGTCCGGAAGAAGCCCGTCAAAATAAAAACAGAGATCGGAATGCCACTCGCCGTATAAATCAGAATCAGCGACCACAGTGAATTCAAGAGCCCGAGATTCTTCATCAGCAAAAATAAGGGAACGATCCCCAACTTGATCGGAATCATCAGGCCAACAATGAAAAAGAAGTATAGCCCCCCTGTCCATTTAAAGGAAAATCGCGACAAGTAAAAGGCCGCCATCGCTGAAAAAACCGTAATCAACAAGACAGACATGGCACTGACGAATACACTGTTCCATAAAAAATCAGCAAAAGGCACGGCTTCCCACAGCTTCTTATACGTATCCAGGCTAAACGTCTTCGGAAGCGAGAGCGGACTCGCAAATATCTCCATATTTGTTTTCAAGGAAGAAGAAATCATCAGTACGATCGGATATAGCGCGATTAACGCAAATAAATACGCCAGCACATAAGATACAGCTCTCCCACCCACAGTCATCTTCACACCGCATCCTCCTTTCCACTCAGGAACACGCAACTAGTGTTGGACTTCTCGTTTCCTCATCAAATAGAGTGACAGCGCCGACACAGATCCGACGATGAAAAACAACACGACAGCCAATGCCGAACCGAGTCCAAGTGTGACATCCCCAGCTCCGCTGCTAAACGCCATGCGATAAAAGTAAACAGCCAGCGTATCCGTCGAATAAAACGGCTCACCCATCGATCCTTGCATGGCGTAGACGAGCTCGAACGCTTCAAACGCCTGAATGAACGTAAATATCGTCATAATCGTGATTGCTGGCATGCACAGCGGCAAAATCATTTTCCACAGCATCCGCCAGCCAGTTGCCCCATCCAACCTCGCCGCCTCGATCAAATCCTCCGGGATCGACTGAAGTCCCGCCAAAAAGATCAGCATGGCAAAGCCTATGCCAAACCAGCAGTTAATCAAAATAATCGCGAGAAGCGCTGTATCCGGGTCACCGAGCCATGGTCTGGCCCACTCACCTAAACCAATTTTTGCCAAAATCGTATTGAGTGCCCCGTAATTCGGATTTAAAATCAACTTCCATAAAAACCCAATAACAATTACAGACAACAGCCTTGGCATGAAATAAGCGATCTTGAGAAACCCGGAACCTCGTATTTTGCGATAGATGAGAAAAGCCAGTCCGAAAGCGATCCCATTTTGCACAATCATTTCGATCACAAAGTAGAAGACATTATGCCGAAAAGCATTCCAGAACATTTCGTTGAAGGGCTCCACCGTAAACAGCGTGATGAAATTTTGTAGTCCGACAAAAACCCCGCGCTTGATGCCATTCCAGTCGTACAAGCTGTATAAGAATGCCGAAAAGATCGGATACACGACAAACAACGTATAAATAACAAGCGCGGGCAGCGGAAACAAGTGAATCAGCCAGCGCACTTGCCCCTTTGTTCGAATTCTTTTCCTGTTTACCGTCTCGATGATACCCACCCCTTTTTCACGAAAATCATCGCGGCCTGTTCAGAAGCCGGGAGTGAGCCCAACTCGGGTCCCACTCCCCTTTCCGTCTGCTATTTTCTACTTCTTAAAGGGAGGAAACCAGGTAGCCGCCGACTTTTGTACTTCTTCTACGACCTGCTCAGGGGTGAGCTTCCCTAAATACATGCCTTGGAGGGCGTTTTCCAATGTTTGCTTCGTGGTCGGTTTTCCTTCCGCGAAGTTGACGACCATCAAATAGGGTGTGGCGCTTGATTGGGACAGCTCTGCCATCTTGTTTACCAACGGATCGTCTGTCGATACACCTGGCACCGCGCTGATTCGTTTGAATTGATTTGCGAATAGCTCCCCGAACTTTTTCGTCGCCATGAATTCCATGAACTTCAATGCCTCTGCTTTATGTTTGGACTTGGCATTGACGGCATAGGAACCATCGACCCAGGTTGTCAGGACTTGTTTACCGTCATCGGTTGGCATCGGAAAGAAATCAAGTGGCAAATCGGGGTTGAGCTTTTTGATGCCTTCTAGTTCAAAGCTACCATTGATGAACATCGCTGCTTTTTCCGTGGCGAACAACGTCCGCATATCATTCAATTCGAGACCTACATAATTTTCCGGGAAATAAGGGATAAGTTCTTGCATACGCTGCACGGATTGGAGGAACTCGGCGCTTTTTAGGTCACTTTCTCCTTTTAGCAGCTTGTCGAGATAGTCCGTTCCGCTGTAGCTAGCTGGAGCAATCACACCATGACTGAGAGAAAGAAGCCAGCCTTCCTTTGCTCCGAAAGAGATCGGAACGATTCCTTTCTCTTTCAATGTTTTGGCTGTCGCAATCAGCTCATCCCAGCTTTTCGGTGCCTGGAGCCCGTTTTGCTCGAAGATTTTCTTGTTGTAGTAAAATTGCGTGGAGTTCAGGGATAGTGGGACACCGTAGACTTTACCATCTTTACCTGTGGCCGCTGCGAGGACGTCTTTTGGTATGGTGGATAGGCCTGGCACATTGTCGAGAGGCTCCAGATGTCCAGCTTCAGCCAAGGTAATCCCTGGAGCGTAGGGACGCAGTTGCAAAATATCTGGACCACTGTCGCTTTGGAGCGCCGTGTTTAAGATGGTATTGTACTCCGTTGCTTTGAATGGTTTGAAGTCGATCTTGATATTCGGATTGTCTGCCTCAAAAGCCTTGATGATGGCTTTGTAGCCCTCTGTGTCTTCAACACGCCAGCTATGCATGGAGAGTGTTACCTGCTGTCCTCCACCCTGCCCGCCGCCAGACTGTGTTTCGGTTCCTCCACCGCTACATCCTGTCACTACCATAACCGCAGCCAACACGATTGAAGCTACATAGCGAAAACGAAATTGCTTCATGCGAAACCCTCCCCTTTTTCTTCCCTTAGGTCTGCAAAAGCTGGGCCGTAACAGCATCGTGCAAAATCGGTCGTAATTGCCGAAGCTGATGATTGCGGCCTAGATGAACAGCGTTAGTGAGAAAGATGACAGCAAACTGTTGCTCCGGGTCGATCCACATACTGGTTCCAGTAAAGCCCGTATGCCCGAAGCTCTTACGATGCCAGCCGCTTCCACAGCTCAAGGTGGTGGACGCTTGATTGAGCTCCCAGCCATACCCTCTACTCCCCCCTGCTTGCTCTGTATGATTGCGAATCGCCAGTTCGTACCATTCGCTCGCAAGTATTCGAGGATCTTGGTACAACCAGCTCATCGCGTATCGGCACAAATCGTCAGCCGTTGAAAATAGTCCAGCATGTCCGGCAACCCCTCCCATCGCAAATGCTTTCTCATCATGAACCTCGCCTGTAATGTAGGCGTTGGTGAGGCTACAATATTCAGAAGACGCAATATTCCGATAAATTTGTTGATTTGGACAGTAGGCGGTATGTGCCATGCCCAATGGGGTGAAGATGCGCCGGGTAACAAATTGGTCCAAGCGCTCTCCGGTTACTTGCTCGATAACAAGGCCCAACCAGATCATGCCCAAATCACTGTAAACTACCTGGGCCCCTGGCTCGTGAATCAATTCTTGCGCATACAACAACTCTGGCAAATCGATCTCGCTATCGCGCCTTCTTTCTGCCAAATCTGCCGGCATTCCTGAGGTATGCGCAAGCAGCTGCGCGAGTGTGATCCGCTTTTTATCAGCGGGACAATCGGGAAAAAATCGACTAATCTGATCATCTAGCGCTATCACTCCCTCCTGCATGAGCAAAAGGATAGCAGGCAGCGTCGCTGTCACTTTGGTGAGCGACGCCAGGTCAAACATGGTATCCGGCGTCACCCGCTGGTCTTTGGCGATACTCGTCGTCCCGACATCACACGCATACCAGATACGACGATCACGTACGATTCGCAAGGCAGCTCCCGGCAGCAAACCGTTGTCCACCCATCCTTGCAATAGCAGCTCCAGATCGTCCATGTCTTCCCTCCTTCTCCTACGTCGATGAGCGTTTCGTTCGACTCACAGCAAGCCTTGATTTTTCCAACAGGGGTATGACTTGCTCTTGCATCCTGCTGATCATGGTAATAAACAAAATATCGATGACGTTCAATTGAGCAATGCGTGAAGCCATGGCTCCACTGCGAATGCTTTTTTCTACCGAGCTAGTGAACAGCCGGATATTGGCTAGTTCGGCTACTGGTGAGGGACCGAATTTGGTCAGGGTAATGATGGTCGCTCCCTGCTGCTTAGCCTCCGTCAACGATTGAATAATGTCTTCGGTCTGTCCTGAATAAGATATGCCGATGACCACGTCTTTTTCCGTTAAAGTGACTGCCGACGTCAATTGAGCGTGAAAATCCGAATAAGCCTCACACCACAAGTTAATCCGCGAAAATTTTTGCCGGATATCGTCAGCAATGACTGCCGATGCACCGACGCCGTAGACATCAATCTTCCTGGCTACCGACAGCACGTCGACTGCTTTCTTTACTTCTTCGTTGGACAAGACGGAGAGCGTATCCTGGATGGATTGAATATTGTTCCAGCTGACCGCTTGCATAATCGATTCAACTGAACCCTCCATCATAATCTCCTGATAGCTGCCCATCGCCGTCTGCTTCGTCAAATCTCCCGCGACGCGCAGCTTTAGCTCCTGATATCCCTTCATATTAAGAGAGCGAGCCAAACGGATAATCGTCGCCTCGGAAACCCCACTAAATTCCGCCAGTTTTTGTACAGAAAGCTTCACGACATCTTCCGGGTGAGCCAGGATATAATCAGCGACTTTTCGCTCCGAAGGTTTCAATTGATCCAAGATTGCTTGTAGGCTGACAAGCCCTCCATTTAACATATGTGACATCGCTTTCTTCCCCCAAATCTTATCTACATTTTATGTAGCATTATTTCTCTCGTCAATTGTTATCTAATAAACAATATTTCAAAATCACGGAGCTCAGCACAGCTCTTCTGAATTTGTTCTCTTTTTTTCTAAAAATTCCCTCCTTGACTTTCTCGCGGCGTCAAGCTTTACGCTTGCATCGCTAACAGGAATAATAAGGAGGATTTTCCCATGAAAACGTTACTGATTAAAGACTGCATGATATTGACGATGGTTGAGGGAGAGAAGCCATTTCTCGGGGATATTTGGATCGTGGATGGTCGAATCGCCAAAATCGGCCCATCCCTTGAAGAGGAAGCAGACCGTGTCATACTGGCTAAAAATAAGGTAGCGATGCCTGGTCTCATCAACGCGCACAACCATGCCAGCATGTCCTTGCTGCGTGCTTTTTCCGATGACCTCAAGCTGATGGATTGGTTGGACAAAAAGATGCTGCCAGCTGAAGCCCGGATGACAAGAGAAGATGTGTACTGGGGGACGACACTCGGGATCGCGGAAATGATCGCTTCTGGCACGACCGCTTTTGCCGATATGTACGTGCATATGGATGCGGTTGCCCAAGCGGTACTTGATTCCGGGATACGCGCTTCCTTGACTCGCGGCATGGTCTTTTTCGAGGATGACGGAGGACGACGAATGGCCGAAGCCTTAGACCTCATCGACAACTGGACGGGGGCTGGCGATGGCAGAATCACGACGATGCTCGGTCCGCACGCTCCTTATACATGCCCGCCGAAGCCTCTGCAAGGAGTCATCGGGCTTTCCCACAAGCGCCAAATCCCGCTCCACATCCATCTGGCTGAAACAATTGAAGAAGGAGAGAAAATCCGGGCCAAGTACAATCAGACTCCCACGGAGTATTTGCATGAACTGGGCATGTTCCACGACACCCACGTCTTGCTCGCTCATGCTGTTCATTTGAATGAATCCGATGTCGCGCTTCTTCGCGGTATGAGAGGCGGCGTCGCACATAATCCTGTCAGCAATTTGAAGCTCGGCTGCGGCATCTCCCCTGTCAGAGAGCTGATCGAGGCTGAGGTCACTGTCGGGATGGGAACAGATGGTGCTGGCAGTGCTACGACTCTCGATATGTTTGCCGAGATCAAAGCCGCAACTTGGATGCAAAAGCTCAAGCACGGCGATCCAACGGTACTGCCTGCCGAAGCTGCCTTGCGCATGGCTACCATCGAAAGTGCGAAGCTGCTTGCGATCGATCACGAAGTCGGAACTCTGGAAGTTGGGAAGAGAGCTGATCTCATCCTGATCGATCTAGATAAACCGCACCTGCAGCCTGTCCATGACATCCCTGCCCTACTTGCATACAGCGCGACGGGAACCGATGTGGATACAACCATTGTGAACGGAGAAATTTTGATGCATCAGCGCCAATTCCAAACCCTCCATTGGGAGGAAATAAAGAGAGAAGCGACATCACGAGCCAGCCGACTCGTCGAGGGTCTGTAATTGCTATTGTGCTCACAGGTTGAGCAAGCAGAAGCCAATCGCGAGACACATCGCAAACATGCTCCACATGAAAGAGGGAATGAGCAGCGAGGATGCGATCTTGTGGTGGGGACGAATGGCGCGAATCAGCACCCATGTCGAATACATCACCAGAATGGTATCCAGCGCAGCCAATACGAGCAGTTGATAGCCGATAAACAACACGAAAAAAAGTTGATGAAAAAACCAATTGATTCCGTATAAAAGCAAAAGCTCGCGGTCTATCTGTCTCGTTCGAATCAAGATCAGTAACGACCATGCTATGAGCGCGTATAAAATGAGCCAGATGATACGAAACAAGTAGATTGGCGGTGTTCCATCGGGCTTGGCAAGGGAATCATACCAGGCCCCACCGTCTGGAAAAGCAAGACCACCTAGTGAATAAACGACCACTCCTGCAAGAAATAGAAGAATATTGTGCACCAATCTCATCCAGGAAGTCACCCTTTCCTCTTCTTTCTTTTCTATCTCTTCTATATCTATGAGTGGTCGTTCTCTTTTCATGCTAGTTTCAGAGATTTCTTTTTCGTATGGGAAAAACTGGTACGTTGCTGTAGTGCCGGAGAGGAAACAGGAGAAAACGCTCAGCTTCTTGGGCCACCCGCTGTGGGATTGACTGCCCGGCTCCATGAAAAAAAGCGAAACCCGCGTCCAAAGTCGTCCATTCAGGAGGCGTCTCAGAGGTGGACGCTAAGAGCTTGTTTCTCTTTTTTTCATTGCACCTCGGGCGGTGTCCCTAAGATCTTCGCTTTTTTCTCCTGTTTTCTCTACGAGCTTTCCGTGTTAAACGAGTCTTAAAAGCATTAAAAGATAGAAGAACCTAATCAGTTACGACAGAGAAGAATATTTCCAGACGTAGCGACTTGTGGAGTCCTACCGAGCGGAGAAGGGATTTGCGGGCAACAGAAACTTAGGCGTGCCCACGCGACGAAGCGGCTACCACTTTTGCGTTTCCCCGCAAATCCCTTCGGAGCGGACAGTCTCAACCCTCAGCAGGACGGAGCCTGGAGCCTAGTCTGGAAATATTCTTCTCCCCACCGCAGCCACATAATAGGAACCTCAAGTTGTTGCTGTAGTGCTGGGAGAAAACAGGAGAAACCGCTCAGCTTCTAGGTCCACCCGCTGTGGGATTGACTGCCCGGCTCCATGAAAAAAAGCGAAACCCGCGTCCAAAGTCGTCCATTCAGGAGGCGTCTCAGAGGTGGACGCTAAGAGCTTGTTTCTCTTTTTTTCATTGCACCTCGGGCGGTGTCCCTAAGATCTTCGCTTTTTTCTCCTGTTTTCTCTACGAGCTTTCCGTGTTAAACGAGTCTTAAAAGCATTAAAAGATAGAAGAACCTAATCAGTTACGACAGAGAAGAATATTTCCAGACGTAGCGACTTGTGGAGTCCTACCGAGCGGAGAAGGGATTTGCGGGCAACAGAAACTTAGGCGTGCCCACGCGACGAAGCGGCTACCACTTTTGCGTTTCCCCGCAAATCCCTTCGGAGCGGACAGTCTCAACCCTCAGCAGGACGGAGCCTGGAGCCTAGTCTGGAAATATTCTTCTCCCCACCGCAGCCACATAATAGGAACCTCAAGTTGTTGCTGTAGTGCTGGGAGAAAACAGGAGAAACCGCTCAGCTTCTAGGTCCACCCGCTGTGGGATTGACTGCCCGGCTCCATGAAAAAAAGCGAAACCCGCGTCCAAAGTCGTCCATTCAGGAGGCGTCTCAGAGGTGGACGCTAAGAGCTTGTTTCTCTTTTTTTCATTGCACCTCGGGCGGTGTCCCTAAGATCTTCGCTTTTTTCTCCTGTTTTCTCTACGAGCTTTCCGTGTTAAACGAGTCTTAAAAGCATTAAAAGATAGAAGAACCTAATCAGTTACGACAGAGAAGAATATTTCCAGACGTAGCGACTTGTGGAGTCCTACCGAGCGGAGAAGGGATTTGCGGGCAACAGAAACTTAGGCGTGCCCACGCGACGAAGCGGCTACCACTTTTGCGTTTCCCCGCAAATCCCTTCGGAGCGGACAGTCTCAACCCTCAGCAGGACGGAGCCTGGAGCCTAGTCTGGAAATATTCTTCTCCCCACCGCAGCCACATAATAGGAACCTCAAGTTGTTGCTGTAGTGCTGGGAGAAAACAGGAGAAACCGCTCAGCTTCTAGGTCCACCCGCTGTGGGATTGACTGCCCGGCTCCATGAAAAAAAGCGAAACCCGCGTCCAAAGTGGTCCATTCTGGGGGCGTTTCAGAGGTGGACGCTAAGAGCTTGTTTCTCTTTTTTTCATTGCGTCTCGGTCGGTGTCCCAAAGATCTTCGCTTTTTTCTCCTGTTTCCTCTACGAGCTTTCCGTGTGATCCGAGTTTTTAATTCCTTAATAGATGGAAGAACGTAATCAGTTACGACAGAGAAGAATATTTCCAGACGTAGCGACTTGTGGAGTCCTACCGAGCGGAGAAGGGATTTGCGAGCAAAAGAAACTTTGGCGTGCCCACGCGACGAAGCGTCTACCACTTTTGCGTTTCCCCGCAAATCCCTTCGGAGCGGACAGTCTCAACCCTCAGCAGGACGGAGCCTGGAGCCTAGACTGGAAATATTCTTCTCCCCACCGCAGCCACATAATAGGAACCTCAAGTTGTTGCTGTAGTGCTGGGAGAAAACAGGAGAAAACGCTCAGCTTCTAGGTCCACCCGCTGTGGGATTGACTGCCCGACTCCATGAAAAAAAGCGAAACCCGCGTCCAAAGTAGTCCATTCAAGAGGCGTCTCAGAGGTGGACGCTAAGAGCTTGTTTCTCTTTTTTTCATTACGTCTCGGTCGGTGTACCAAAGATCTTCGCTTATTTCTCCTGTTTCCTCTACGGACTTTCCATGTGATCCGAGTTTTTAATTCCTTAATAGATGGAAGAACGTAATCAGTTACGACAGAGAAGAATATTTCCAGACGTAGCGACTTGTGGAGTCCTACCAAGCGGAGAAGGGATTTGCGGGTAAAAGAGACGCAACGTGCCCACGCGACGAAGCGGCTACCACTTTTGCGGTTCCCCGCAAATCCCTTCGGAGCGGACAGTCTCAACCCTCAGCAGGACGGAGCCTGGAGCCTAGACTGGAAATATTCTTCTCCCCACCGCAGCCACATACATAGAAACTCCATAAAAAAACCGCTAATCTCATCTTCCGTAGATTAGCGGTTCTATGTATCTAGAGCGAGTTATGGCAAACGCAATGTCTCCCCTGGCTTCAATGCCTTGCCTCTGATGTCTTTCTCAGCCAGCTCGGCTACGAATGCTTCCCCATCCTGCTTGATCGGCGGGAATGTATCGTAATGAATGGGCACAACAAAATCGGCTTGTACCCACTCGGCAGCTACGAGTGCATCCTCAGGTCCCATTGTGAACACATCTCCAATTGGCAGGAACGCCAAATCGATGTTATGACGCTCTCCGATCAGCTTCATGTCACCGAACAGTCCTGTATCCCCTGCGTGATAGATCGTTTTTCCACCCAGCTCGATCACAAAGCCCCCTGGCATTCCCATGTACACGATTTGTTTCTCATCATCCAGCACGACACCGGAGCTGTGGAACGCCTGTGTCATTTTCACTTTTCCAAATGGCAGTTGGACAGAGCCTCCCAGATTCATCGAGATGGTCTTGACTCCCTGCCAGCTCAAATAGGTAGCAAGCTCATGGGTTGCAACGATTGTCGCATCGTTTTTCTTGGCCAACTCTACCGCATCCAAAATATGATCTTGGTGTCCATGTGTCAGAAGGATGTACTGAACCGATATGTCTTCCAGCTTGGTTGCTGCCACTGGGCTTCCTGAAATAAATGGATCAATCATAATTGAATGCCCTTCACTTGTTACCTGCACGGAAGAATGTCCGTGAAAACGAATATCCAACATTGTGGTACCCCCTCTATTCGCAGCATTTTTTCAGTCCCTTTTATGTTACCATGCCGCAGGGTGTAAAGAATAGGAAAGGCCGTCGATCACTCGACAGCCTGAGAAACAAATCCTAATTTTCTACAATCAGTACTTAGCAATCGTCGCCGTCATGCTCTGTAACGGCAATAATTTTCGAATCACGAATAATGGTGCGGCGATTACCATTGCGCTCTTCCAAAATAATGGTGGTCGATTTTACTTGTACCAGACGACCGAAAAAAGTACCTTCTACAGTGGCAACCCTAACATTTCTGCCTTCGAATTTTTTTACCTGGTCTTTGAATGCCATGGTTAATCCCTCCTTCTCATGCATCCTATGAACATTTGGCATAGCCCTACTGAGCAAAAGCGGAGTCAAAGAGAAAATGTACTTGTACCCGTCCGTCATTTGTCCCCATTTTCAACAACTTTGTCGTCTGGTGACAAATTGACGCCAAAATAGCCCTCCGTTTACGAACACTGTGAGATTTTGTCGCACGATTCCACAAGGAAAACCATTTTCACATACAGAAACGGTATAGCAAGAGATGAGCGGACTTACGCAGAGGAGGGATTTCCATGGGAGAGGTTATCGAATTATTGGCACGGGAGAGAACATACAGTGGCAAAGATGTTGCGGGTCTGTTAGGTATTGGGGCGAGCACCTTGCGCAAGTGGAGTATGCTCTTAGAACAGCACGGCTACTGGTTTTTACGGGATAGTCAGAATCGTCGGGAGTACAGGCAGGTTGATATTACGTGTCTTCAGCGGTTCTATAGCTTAACCAAGGATCAATTCATTCCGCAAGATGAAGCTGCCCGAATGGTTGCTACGCAAAGCTCACCTGAACCTGCCCGAAAGGAAACGGCCGTTGCGGTTGCATTCCCCCCTGTTTCCTCACATCCGGCTTTAAACCATACTGCTGCCCTTGAAGAGCTGGATGAAAAGCTGCATGTCTTGGCCTCCCATGTCCAGCAACAAGACGCCGCGTACTTTGCGCTGTTAGCGCGTGTAGAAAAGCAGGAAACCTATATTACCAACAACCTGAAGGAACGTGATCGCCGCTTGACCAAGGCAATGAATGACATTATGGATGCCAAAATCGAGTTAGCCAAAATCAGGGACGCTGAACGGAAAACATCGATCTGGCAGAAGCTTTTTCGGATTCGCTAGACGGCTGCAAGATTTATATGGTTGCTTTCTTTTTCTTGCTGCCAGCTGACTTAGGATGCCCGGACGTCTCGCTTACGAAATGGCCTGATCCGCATGATATACGCTCCATACAGTTGCTCCGGGCAGCCTTCGCTCTTATCACAAAACACCTCTACTTTTCCTCTTTTTCCGCGGTTTTTCTCCTGTTTTCGCCATTCTTTTCTATGGAAACTTTCTATTGATAATAGTAATCATTCTCTATATAATCATAATCGATCCAATAGAGATTGATTCTCATTATCATAAATTTTCAGGAGGCTACGTACATTGAAACATGCAGGATGGAAAACCGGGATGATTGCTTTGCTATTGACAGGTGTAGTTGGATGCAGCAATTCCGCGTCCCCCGAAGCTGCCACACAACAAGCAGCTACCAGCTCACAGTCGGACTCGTCGACATCAAGCCAACAAGCCGTTCATACAATCAGCGTAGATGAAAAGAAGGTAGAAGAGCTACTCACCCAATTCAAAACCCAGCCACCTACAAAAGTCGTGACCGTTTCCGTAGCGATTACCGAGATACTGAACGAACTGGGTGTCACTCCCGTAGGCGTACCGACGACAAGCAGCAAGCTGCCAGCCTCCCTCGACACTGTTCCGCGTATCGGCACTTCTCACCAGCCTGATTTGGAGCAGGTCGCGAAGCTTCAGCCTGACGTCATTCTCGGCCCTACCTCCATCCAAGCGAGCATCGATAAAAAATTCAAGCCCGCCGCGCTGTCTACCGCGTACTTGCCTGTAGACTCAATCGACGAGCTCAAACTGTCTACCGTCGTACTCGGACGCCTGTTCAAGCAGGAAGAGAAAGCAACAGCCTTTCTCCAATCCATCATGGAAAAAGAAAAAACCATCATAGACGCAACCAAAGGGAAACCCGCTCCCAAAGTATTGTTCTTGTTCGGTTCAGCCGAAGCCCTTATGGTCATGAATGAAAATACATTTGTCGGAAGCCTCGCCCGCAATCTCGGCGCATCCAACGTCGCTTCCGATGTCCTGAAACAAACCGAGACATACGTGCCGCTCAACATGGAATCGATCGTAGCTGCCAATCCCGATGTTATTTTACTGGTAGCGCATGGCGATCCGAGTGCAGTGACCAAAAAGTTCGAAGAAGACGTGAAGAAAAACGGCGCATGGGAAAAACTGAGCGCATTCAAAAATGGCAAAATGAAAGCACTCGACTACAGCACATTCGGGATCGCCTCTCTAGTAAAAGTCCCGGCTGCCTACGAGGAGCTCGTAAACATCCTGTATACCGAATAAGGAGTTTTTCCAGTGACCCAGAACATTCCGAACAGGAAAGCAGCTCTCTTGGTGACAGCTTGTGTCATGCTCGTTGTAGCTGTACTGCTCTCCATTGGTCTGGGGAGCGTGCGCCTCACGCTTGCCGAAACAATAGAAACCATACTTGGACACGGCGATGCCGCCAGCCAAACCATCCTGTGGGATATCCGGATTCCGCGTGTGTTTCTCGCACTATTGATTGGGGCCAATCTCGCTGCATCGGGTGCCCTCCTGCAAGCAGTCATGCAAAATCCGCTTGCCGATCCAGGCTTGACGGGCGTATCCAGCGGAGCAGCCGTTACGGTGTTGTTCATCATGCTGGTCATGCCCGACTATTCTTACTTGATACCCCTAGCTGCCATCATTGGTGGCGGAGTAGCAGCAGGCATGGTCTACTCCATGGCTTGGAAAAAACAGGGCGGATTAACACCTGTGCGCATCATATTATCGGGGGTTGCCGTCAATGCTGTATTCGGTGGAGCAATCGGGTTATTGTCCATCCTGTACAGTGACAAGCTACCGGGTGCGCTACAATGGATGAATGGCAGTCTGTCCGGAAAAGGCATGGGCGATGTCATGGTGATGCTTCCCTACTCGATCGTCGGGTGGATCGCAGCGCTATTATCGATCCGGCAGGCAAACATATTACGCCTAGGAGAACAAGTCGCTCACAATTTAGGGCAGAACTTGCATCGCTTGCGCCTCTCTCTTTCTATCATCGCGGTCTACCTAGCAGCAGTTTCGGTATCGACTGTCGGCCTTGTTGGGTTTATCGGACTAGTCGTACCGCACATGGCTCGCATGCTCGTCGGCTCTGATTACCGTCTGGGCTTGCCGTTTAGCCTCGTGCTTGGCTCTCTTGTCTTGCTTGTTGCCGATTCGTTTGGTCGAACTGTATTCGCTCCTTTGGAGATTCCTGCCGGGATTGTGATGGCAATCGTGGGTGGACCTTATTTCCTTTACTTGATGCGAAAAGGGGGCATGTGACATGTTACAAGTGCAATCGTTGAACATCAGCTACGGTCCGAAGACCATCGTCCATGACTTTTCCCTCGATATCCAAGAAGGAGAGGTTGTTTCGATCATTGGTCCAAACGGTTCAGGAAAATCATCGATTCTCAAAGCAATTTCACGGCTGATTCCTTGTGAAAGTGGCCGTGTCTGTATTGCGGATCAAGAATTAAACAGCCTGAGTATGAAGCAAATCTCTCGCATCATGTGCATGCTTTGCCAATCCAACACGTGCCCGTCAGACGTAACGGTAGGAGAGCTGGTCGGATACGGTCGCGTTCCCCATAAAAAATGGTTTGAGCGCCTGAGTGGCGAAGACTACGAGATCGTCACGTGGGCTTTGGAACAAACCGGTATGCTCAGCTACAAGGACCGCTACCTCGTCTCTCTGTCTGGCGGGGAAGCACAGCGTGCATGGATCGCGATGGCTTTGGCTCAACGACCGAAAATCTTGTTGCTCGATGAGCCAACTACCTATTTGGACATCGCCCATCAACTGGATGTGCTTGAACTCGTTCGCAAGCTCAATCAGGATTTGAAGCTGACGGTTGTCATGGTGCTGCATGATTTGAATCACGCCAGCGCCTACAGCGATAAAATTTGTGTGATCAAAGATGGAAGCCTGCGTGTTTTTGGAAAACCTCAAGATGTGCTTACGATGGAGCTGATTCGCAGCGTGTACGGCGTCGAAACCGAGATTCAGTACACGCCAGACTGCTCTAGCCCCAGGATTCACATACTGAAAAAAGCAAACTAAACAAGTGAGGTGCTCGTATGAAAGCGATGGATAAGGAAGCGATGAAGACCCAGTACCAATCGTTTGCTGCGGACATGAAGACACTCATGTTAAGCACGGTCGACGAGCATGGAAAACCGTTTCTCTCCTACGCCCCGTTCGTCAAATACGATGGAAAGTTCTACATCTACATTAGTAAAATTGCGAATCACTATCGCTACATGGAAGAAAATCCTGCAGTCGATGCCATGCTCATTGAAGACGAGTCGAAAGCCACCAATCTGTTTGCTCGCCAACGCGCTCGCTTCGTGTGTTCTGCCCTGAATTTGGGTAATGCCGGGTACGATGAGATTTTCGAGCTGTTTGCACAGTCATTCGGAAAAAACATGATGGATATGCTGCGCGGCCTTGATTTTTCCTTGTTCGAATTGACACCATCAGAGGGACGCTATGTAGCTGGGTTCGGTCAGGCTTACGACATTGACCTGACAGCCGATAAATTTGTCCACGTCAACCGAGATGGTCACACATCCAAAAAATAACGGAGGGGCATCATCCATGACCTATTCAACCGCATTGACACTTTGGCTCACCATCCAGGAACGTTTTCACAAGACTGCGAAAAGCTTGCCCGAACAAGATTTACGTTTGAGCATGAATGCAGTCTCCATCGGGTATATGCTGCGCCATAGCGCTGAGGTCGAGTACATGTTTGCCGAATGGTTTTTCGGTCGGAGCATCCCATCTGACGTAGAGCTATTGACGAAAAACGGTCCTACCGGAACCAAAGTTGCCTTTACCAACGTGCAAGAGCTCGCTGATTTCATGTCCGCTTCCAACCAACACTTGATCGATGCGATGCGTGACTTACCAGAGGAAGCTTGGCACAAGTCCGTTGAAACGCCATTGGGGTCTTCTACTCCTTTAGAAGCATTGGGTCGCCTCATGTATCACACGGGTATCCATGCCGGACAAATTTCGCAGATTCAAAAATCATTTCACACCAAAGAAAAAGAACTCACCCACTAAGGTTTGATGCTGCCTTTCGCACGCCAAAAAGAGCTTCCCGTCTCTCTTGACTGGAAGCTCTTCTGTATGTGTGCCACTCTCGTTACATCACGATTTTTCTTGCCGCGTTGACGAACATTTTTACGCCGACTTCGAGCGCATCCTCGTCGATTGTAAAGCGTGGATGGTGGTGCGGATATGTGATGCCTTTTTCTTTGTTTCCAGCAGCGACGTAGAAGAAGCAGCCTGGCGCTTTTTGCTGGAAGGCGGAGAAATCCTCACCACCCATGGTTGGACGCATATGCTCTACCCATTCTGCTCCCAGTGATTCTTCGACGACCTCTTCCATCAATTTCGTCACTTCGGCATCGTTGATAACCGGGCGATAGCCAAATTCGTACTTGAACTTGTACCCCGCGCCGTGTGCTTCTGTAATGCCTTTGATCACGCGTTCCATGAGTCCCGGAACGGACTCGCGCAGATTTTTGTCAAAGCTGCGGACTGTCCCGCAAATCTCTACAGCACCCGGAATGACGTTATGTGTCGTTCCCCCCACAAATTGTGTGACAGAGAGAACCAGATTATCGAGCGGATCTGCATTGCGGGATACGACGTGCTGGAGATTGGTCACCACTTGTGCCGCAATCGCGATGCTGTCGATCGTTTCATGCGGGAGCGCCGCATGTCCGCCTTTTCCAAGAACGGTGATCCAGAACGTATCAGGTGCAGCCATCATTGGACCTGGGCAGATACCCACTGTCCCAAATTCCATCGTCGACCACAGATGCGTACCAATCACCATATCTACGCCGTCCATGACACCTGCCTGTACCATTTCCTCCGCTCCGCCTGGGTATACTTCCTCCGCGTGCTGAAAGAAGAAACGAACCTCTCCCTTGATCTGATCCTTCATCCCGGACAGCAGCTTTGCCGTTCCGAGCAGCATGGAAGTATGTCCGTCGTGTCCGCACGCATGCATGACGCCAGGATTTTTCGATACGAATTCAAACGTATTCTCTTCCGTAATCGGCAATGCGTCCATGTCAGCGCGCATGGCGAGCACTTTCCCAGGCTGGGAACCGATCAATCTGGCCATCACACTGTTTTTCGTCGGTCTGGACACTTCCAGATTGCCAAAGGTAAGCAGTGTCTCGTATACAAACTGTGCTGTTTTTTCTTCATGGAAGGATAATTCAGGGTTTTCGTGCAGATACCGTCTCCACGCGATTACCTGATCCTTGATTTCTTCGACCGCCTTATTAAGCGTTACCACTGCCGTTGCTGTCATGCCGCTCTCCTCCTGATTTACGTGGCTCCCCCACTTACTATCTCTTATGCCTATTTTGCTAAGGATAAAACGGTGCGGTACAGTACTTGCGCTCCGTTCGCACAATCCTCTTTTGTCGTGAATTCTGCCGGGTTGTGGCTAATGCCATCCTTGGATCGAGCGAAAATCATGCCAACCGGGCACAGCTCAACTAGCTGCATGCAATCATGCCCTGCCCCACTCGGCAGTCTAAATGCTTCCAAGCCTTCTGCCTCACACGCTTCGGCTACAGCATTCTGGATATCGTCCGAGCATACAGCAGGAGCTATGCGTTGCAGCAGCTCTACTTTCAACGTCACATTGCGCTTTGCACAGATCGCTTTTGCCCGTTCGTAAATGCGCTGTTCCACTTCATCGCGGATTGCTTCGTCCACATCTCGCAAATCAAGTGAAAACTCGACTCGTCCAGGAATGACATTCACCCCGCCTGGGAAAGCTTGCAGCCTTCCAACCGTCCCTACACTGGTTCCTGTCCGTCCGGCTTCTTCCTCGATGGCAAGCATCACTTGAGCGGCGGATGCCAGCGGATCACGGCGCAAATTCATCGGCGTTGCCCCGGCATGACCGGCTTCTCCCTCTAGCACGAAATTCAACCAGAGCGGTCCCGCCACTCCTGTCACGATCCCAACAGATAGCCCACGGCTCTCCAGTACCTTGCCTTGCTCGATATGTAGCTCCACATACGCTTTCACACTTCCGGGAGTTCTCGCGGCGAGACTGGTGCGGTCCGGATCAAGCCCCGTTTGCCGCATTGCTTCAGCAATCGTGACCCCATTCTTGTCTGCTTGTTCCAGCTCGTCACGCTTGATCAGACCCGCGATACCGCGACTGCCGATCATCCCGTAACCAAAACGCGTTCCTTCTTCATCCGTGAACGCGATGACTTCGATCGGATGCTCTGTTTCGATCGCCTGTTCCTGCATCGTCTGTAAAACTTCTACACCAGCCAGTACGCCAAGTGGACCATCATAATCGCCGCCATTTGGTACGGAGTCGATATGCGAGCCAACCAATACGACAGGAGCGGCCGGATTTTTCCCTTCTTTTCGCCCAATCAAGTTCCCAACCTCATCTTCGCGAACGGTGAGACCTGCTTCCTTCATAAAGCCTGTGACGAGATCCTTTGCCGCACGTTCCTCAGGCGTAAAAGACAACCGCGTGATGCCGCCCGCCTCTTGCTTCCCAATGTTGCCAAGCTGTCCCAATCGATCCCACAATCGATCCGAATTGATCATGACACGCCACTCCTCCTTCTATGCAGAGCCAATAACGGTTGATTAACGGTTATGTCCTTAATTGTATAATAGTCTGTCTATTTTGAAAAGGCGGCAGCCATGGACCCCGAAATAAAGTCCAAGACTTCCGCCGCTATTCATTCCGCATGACAAATCCATCCCCCAAAAAGTCCCGTAGAATGAAACCTGCCTATATTCGTAAAGCCAGCTTCTCTCAATAGCTGTTCGATTTTAGGTTCAGATAGAAAAGAAGCTTTTGTCATGATGGTATTACCCATCTCTTCTACTTTCGCTGATTCGTATCCCACATCCAAAAAAAAGCTTTTCCATATGTTTAATCTGTTTCGAAGTTCGGCATCATCGAGGTCTCCGTACGCACTAACCAGTACGAAGGGAGCCCCCGGTTTCAAATGCTCCTTAATGGCCCTGAGCAGCTTCAGCTTCTCCGGCACATCGTTAATGAAGTGCAGAACCAAGATACAACTCGCCGCATCGTACTTCGAGTCTGAATGAGGAACATCCTCAATTGTTCCCTGAATGAGCTGGACGCGGCTTTCCAACCCCAGTTGGACGGTTTTGTTTTTCGCCATCGCAAGCATCTCGGCAGAAGGATCGACTCCGGTGAACGTCCATTTTGGATTAGAGGGTCCCCATGCAGAAAATTCATTTCCACCGCCCGCACCAACGACGAGCAATGATGCCTCTTTTTCCCCCAATTGAGCTCGAAAATAGGATTGGACCATCGTGAATAAAAAATCATAGGTGGGAATCGAGATTCGCGTGTTAGCATCGTACGCAAGAACCATTTTGGAGTTGAATGTAATTTCTTCGTTCATCGGTAACCTCCATTGTTTCAGTATGAGATACACGAAAAGTATTCTAGGTATAAAGTTTTTACAGATAGATAATATCTGTAATTTTCGAAAGAATTGGCGCTGTCCTAGACAATGACAAGGACTCCGTTAGCGCCTGAAGCCCTCTTGGGAGATACACATTAATTAAAGACTTTGAGTATCGATAATAACTATACCGATACAATCTGTCAAGAAGCGCCACAAACCTCAACATTCTTCTTCATTTTCCTTATGGAGATTCTTCTACGTTATCTAGAATAGAGTAGTTCAAATTCACTCTTCCTCCTACAATTAAATCTCTACCTCTATCTTCCTCAATTCCCCTTTCAAATGCCCGATCGTCCCTACTCGATCCTGTTCCTCCTGCTCATCAAACAAAAGCTGCTCTAGTAGTTCACATATATCTTCCAACCTACGTCGGATTTGATAGAATTCCAACGCTTGTCGATTGACCACATAATTTGTATGTGTCATCTGATAGGTAGCCATAAACTCCTCAAAAAAAGGCTGATCTACCAAAAACATCAGATCGGCTTCTACCGGAGCCAGCCTTAATCCTTCCCAGTCTATGAGAATGAGCTGCTGACCAGATTGCATCAGGTTCCAGTTGTGAATGTCCGTATGGCAAAGCTTCATTTTCACCTCACTGCCTCGCAATTCCTCGGCAATCATCTCCAAATCATTCATGCGAGTAGCCAGTATGTTGGCAAATGGTTTGACGATTTCATTCACATCGTCCGGCAGACGGTGGATATCTTCGTTCAGCATTTCTCTAAACTGCTCGGCAAATGGGATGCGGAAGTCTTCCTTGATGGCAGCCGTACTGACCGGGATTTCTTCCCCATACAAATGCAACTCCGCTATGATTTCTGCTAGCTGGCGAACTTGCAACGAGTTTAACGCTTGGTTCCCAATGGTTTTCCCCTCAATATAGGCAAACAGTTGATAGATACCCATGTCATCTTCATGTTTATACGCAGCGTTTCTAGTCAGTAGCGGAACTGGAAGTTTGCCTTGTAGTCTGGTTTGGCGTGATAGCCACTGGATAATGGGAACATACTTGTCGATCAGCGCTGTCCACTTTGGCGTAGATGCTCTACTTTTTTCATAGACCTTCAAGAAAAAGAACTGCTGGTCGCTGATGACTTTATAAGCTAGCGCCGACCATCCTCCTTGCTGAGGGGTAACATCAACAGCGTCTATATCGTAATGGTGTCTCAATATGTTTTTGAAATGATCCATGTGGTACTCCTTTCTAACTCCCTATACACACGCAATTAATTATCACCAACATACAAAAAATTGCCCTGCCCCACAATAGGAGCAAAGCAATTTTTCAAATAGTACGTCAATTGTTTCGAATAACGAAATAGTTGACCTGATTATTGTACGCCAATTGCGTCATACGCATCTTTTACAGATTCTACTTGCTGGGAATTGGCGCCGAACAGAGCTGTCGCAGATTGAATCGCTGCTTGTCGCATAGCAGAGAAGTTAGAGTTTGGATTGAGGTAGTTTGTTAGTGTGTAGTAGTAAATTTTTGCTGTGTCATCTCGTCCAATGCCTGTGACCGTTACACCGGAGTGTGTGCCACCCTCTGCGAGGAGATATGCCGCTTTGTTGTTGATCCCGCTGTTAGTGTGAACGCCTCCCTCATCTGCTTGACCGATGTATCGATTGCTGTAGTGGTCAGGATCGCCAGCCACTGTTGGATCTTCGAGAGAGCGCAGTGCGTCTCCTGGCGTTTCTGGCGTGTATACATCTTCACCTATTAACCAATCGTCATTATCAATCATCGCCCCGAAGATGTCAGACATGGATTCGTTCAGCGCACCAGACTCGTTTTCATAGATCAGACCGGCTGTTCGTTCTGTGACAGCGTGAGTTAATTCATGAGCAACGACATCCAAGCCAGCGGAAAATGGGCGGAATAAGCGTCCATCTCCATCCCCGTATGTTATTTGTACGCCGTTCCAGAATGCGCGGTTATCGTTTCTACCGTAATGGACTGTAGAGATGATTTTCGCACCCTTGTTGTCAAAGCTGTTACGGTTATGTGCGTTTTTGTAGTAATCGTAGGTTGCCTGAGCATGGGCATGAGCGTCGACAAGTGCTCCATCTGTCCAGTTGTTATCCGAGTCAGAACCAAGAGTACCAGGTTGGACTAATCTGTTGCGTGCATTGTACGTTTCGATTCCCTTGCCGCGCGTCGTATCTTTCGCCGTATAGTTGGTATTGCTTACTTTCGTTACTTCGAATGATTTGGTGTCACCTAGTACTCCTGTACCCGTCCCTGTAATCTCATGGAGCATATTGTATTTGTTAATCACATCACCCGAATGCGCGTCGATGAAATACTTCCAACGGCCTGGTAGCGGATCGAGGAAATTCAGTTCCACTTCGTAAGCCAAATACGATTGATCTTCGTGGATATATACGTAGAGGTTCCCTTTTGGCTTCACCTCGAACTTCTCCACTTTTTCGTCGATCTCATCCTCCAAATCCTTGATGGCCTCTTTGACTGCCTTATCTGCCTTGAGCTTTGGTTTTTTCGTAAGCTTATCATTATCTGCCAAGTTAGGTGCGTAGTTCCCGAGGAATGCTGTTACATTTCCATCCTCGTTTACGTGAATCGTCTGCTGATAACCAAAGACCGGGATACCTTCGTACATTTCTTGCACGCGGTAGTGAGTCATATCTGTCTCTCTGTCTGTCACTTCATCAAGCACTTTAAAGTGGTCTCTCACTTCTCCATCAATACGGAAGGAATCTTGATGTTGCTCCAGGAATCCCCAAACTTTGTCTTCGCCATCCAGATCTTCTGCCTCGAACTCTTCTCCGATAAATTCGGGGGTATCCCACTCAGCACTATAGACGATGCTTTCGGATTCGGCCTGCGCAGCTAGCGGCAGGAATGTAGAAGTACCTAATGCGAAGCTGAGTGTTACTGCAAAAACCGATTTTTTCATACTTGTTAAACCCCTTCTTGGAAAATATTGTTTTTTATGTAAATTCATAGTTGTTTATATCTTTTATTATTTATCAAAATTCTGAATTTGAAAACTATTTTTTAACGACAAAAAAATCACTTCCAGAAAGAAATGATTAATTGGTAAATTTATTACAATTATACTTCCCTTACGATTCGATACACCTTTACATTACCACCAACATACAAAAAACTGCCTTGCCCCACAATAGGAGCAAAGCAATTTTTCAAATAGTATGACAAATATTTCGTGTAACAAAATACTTTATTTGATTATTGCACTCCAATGGCATCATACGCATCTTTTACTGATTCTACTTGTTGGGAATTAGCACCGAAAAGAACTGTAGCGGATTGAATAGCTGCTTGTCGCATAGCGGAGAAATTAGAGTTTGGATTGAGGTAGTTTGTTAGAGCGTAGTAGTAGATTTTTGCTGTGTCATTGCGACCGATGCCTGTGACCGTTACACCGTGGTGCGAACCACCCTCTGAGAGGAGATATGCCGCTTTGTTGTTGATACCGCTGTTAATGTGTACGCCTCCGTTGTCATTTGGACCCGTGTAGCGATCGCTGTAGTGGTCAGGATCACCAGCAACTGTTGGATCTTCGAGAGAGCGCAGTGCATCTCCAGGCGTTCCTGGTGTGTATACATCTTCACCCATCAGCCAATCATCGTTGTCAATCATTGCCCCGAAGATGTCAGAGATGGATTCATTTAACGCACCGGACTCATTTTGATAGATCAGATTGGCTGTTTTTTCTGTAACGGCATGTGTTAATTCATGTGCAACGACATCCAAGCCAGCAGACAATGGGCGGAATACGCTTCCATCTCCATCCCCGTATACCATTTGCACGCCGTTCCAGAATGCGTTGTTGTAGTTGCTACCGTAATGGACAGTAGAAATCAATTTCGCACCGTTGTTGTCATAGCTGTTGCGGTTATGTGCACTTTTGTAGTAATCGTAGGTTTTCTGTGCATAGGCATGAGCGTCGACAAGTGCTCCATCTGTCCATTTGTTATCGGTATCAGAGCCAAGCGTGCCTGGGAGGGTGTATCTGTTCCGTGCATTGTACGTCTCAATTCCCTTGCCGCGCGTTGTATCTTTCGCCGTGTAGTTTGTATTGCTTACTTTCGTTACTTCGAAGGACTTAGAGTCACCAAGTACCCCCGTACCCGTTCCTGTAATCTCATGGAGCATATTGTATTTGTTGATCACGTCACCAGTGTTTGCATCGATGAAATACTTCCAACGCCCTGGCTGCGGATCGAGGAAATTCAGCTCCACTTCGTAAGCCAAATACGATTCATCTTCGTGGATGTAGATATAGAGGTTCCCTTTTGGCTTCACCTCGAACTTCTCCACTTCTTTGTCAATCTCATCCTCCAAATCCTTGATGGCCTCTTTGACCGCTTTATCTGCCTTGAGTTTTGGTTTTTCCGTCAGCTTATCATTGTTTGACAGGTCAGGCGCGTAGTTACCGAGGAATGCCGTTACATTTCCATCCTCGTTTACGTGAATCGTCTGCTGATAACCATAGACCGGGATGCCTTCGTACATTTCTTGTACGCGGTAGTGAGTCATGTCTGTCTCTCTGTCTGTCACTTCATCAAGCACTTTAAAGTGATCTCTCACTTCTCCGTCAATGCGGAAGGAATCTTGATGTTGCTCCAGGAATCCCCAAACTTTGTCTTCGCCATCCAGATCTTCTGCCTCGAACTCTTCTCCAATAAATTCGGGGGTATCCCACTCAGCGCTATAGACGATGCTTTCGGATTCGGCCTGCGCAGCTAGCGGCAGGAAGGTAGAAGTACCTAATGCGAAGCTGAGTGTTACTGCAAAAACCGATTTTTTCATACTTGTTAACTCCTCCTTGGAAAATATTGTTTTTTATGTAAGTTCATAGTTGTTTACATCTCTTATTATTTGTCATAAATGTGAATTTGAGAACAATTTTTTAACGACAAAAAAATCATTTCCCGAAAGAAATGATTAATTGGTAAATTTATTACAATTGCGATTGCCATACGATCCGATACACCTTTCGCGGTCTGCCCCGCGGGTGTGGGTTTTCTTCTCTGATCACCTGCGCTAGTCCCTTTGACTCCAGTTCAATCAGGATTCGTCTGGCGCTTCGTGGCAGAATTTGTAGATATGAGGCTAATTCTGTCGCATGAATTTCCTGAGAGCCTCGCTTTTTGAGTATGGAGTAAAGCTTGGCGAGCGTCATGACACTTAAAGAGGTAAGCTGGCTAAGCTCTTGCAGCTTTTCTGAGTCATACCGATAGGTGATCTGTTCATCACGACCAAGCGGCCCTACGACGCTTTTGTCATCAAAGAAGACCATCCAGTTGCCTGTCCCGCGCTCTTTGGCGTGCAGCAAAGCTGCGCCACCGTGGATTTCTGCTTCATAAGCAGTCTTGCCGATCCCAATTCCGCACGTCACCAGATCAGCGCGAATGCCAAACAGCTCTTCCAAATCCGGCATGGTCGCATAGTCACGGGTCACTTCTTGCAGATTGCCCCGCGTTGTAAAAATGACGTAGCGTCCGGGACCTGCTGTCTTTAGTGAGCCTTGCAAATGCTTCGCGTAGCGCAACAGCTTTTCCATCGTCTTGATCTCGGCATTTTGCCATTCATCTGTGGAAAAGTTGCCACCCGCAAGCTCGCGAAATGGATCAATCTCCATCATCTGCACGGCAATTTGGGTATCTTTGAAGTGAAGCATTTCGTGCGTTCGCAAAAGCATGTGAATAACCGAAATCACGCCTGCACGTGTCGGCACAACCCGATGTACAGGGACACCTCTCCGTGCCAGCTCTACATCTGCTGTCCGCAAGCAGGTGACAGCCACCTTTGTCTTGCCTGCCCTCCAAAGCTGTTCGTGGTAATCCGCCAGTTCATCGGCTGAGATTGCTCCCTCGTAATGCTTGAGCCATTTGTAACCACCAGCGATACCCGCTTCATCCATAAAATGCACCAGTTCTTCTGGTGAAAATGTATCAAAGCTCACTTCATCCACCCGGATTCCCAATTGATGGGACAGGTGAAGCAAGGTTCTGTACAAGCTCGCACCGAGATGAGGCACATAAGCCATCGGCACTTGGACCTTGCCTGACTCGCTCACCATGGCATAAGGGACCTGTCCGGAGAAAAGCCACATATCCACCTCATCCACATGCGGCATGATCAGATCGAGGATCTCTTCTTCCTTCCAATAAACAATCGGCAAGTATTCAATTTCGGGAAACTCTCGCATGACTGATTCGATGATGGCAAGTGAATCATCCGCGCCTATTACGCCTAGTCGCAGCTTCAACAAAATTCCCTCTTTCACACCAATCTCTTCCTACTCGTGAACTGCTTCTGTGATCAATAAACGACTTTTTGAACACCCTCTACTAGGATAACATACTCCTTTTCTTTTTCTCATCGGGGGATCACTTTACCTGCTGCCTCCCCAATCTGGTGTGCCACGTACAAAACAGGTATGATCAACAAGCTGTACGGCAACGTGCTCCATAGCAACGGCCACGTCACAAGCCCAGCCTCAAGCAATCAATCATACGTGTACAAACTATACGGTAAAACCAATGCCACAGCCGTCACCACACCAGGTGTGTACGTGCGAAGGACAACGGTATGACCAACATGCATGAACACATGGAGAAACATCACGTGCAAACAAACCAGAAAAAACGGGAGGTACGTTCCAGCCGAAAGTGTCGTGACAGTCAGGATGACCGCTGCCGATAAAACCGCGAAAACACAAGAGACTGCGACCGCAAATTGCGCCGTGTTCATCGAAAGTGAAGGCTCTATTATCTTCATAAGCCGTTCTGGCACAGTCTGTCTAATGATGTCTTTTTTTGCTCGCACCCAGCCTTCTACCATCACGATCTCCTCGAAATCATGAAACATGAAAACGACCAAAAACAGCCAAATCAGATGGGACAGCTCCAGCATACAAGCACCCTCTTTCTATTCGTTTGCCTGCAAAATTCCATATGCCAAAAAAGATACCGCGTCGTCCGCAAGCTGCTCCGCTGTTTTCTCACCCGTCAGCAAATACCGCGTCGTCATGCGGTCTACGACTGCGATCATTGCCTCTGCCGCCACCTCCACAGACAACTCAACACGGACGTGCCCAGCAGTCTGATTTTGTCGCAAGTTGACAGCAACAATCGAAGCCAGCTTACGATGCAGCGCTTCGCCCTCTTCTGCCTGATACAGCACGATCCGAGTCAAATCAGGCTGCTCCTGAAAAAAGCGGAACAAAGCGAGCAGATTCTCTCGTACCTGATGGAAAACATCTTCCTTCGTCAAAGCCGTTACCTTTTGACCGCTATCCGCCAATTCCCATAGCTTGGTGACGAATGTGTCCGTCAACTGCTGATACAAGCCTTCCTTGCTGTCGAAATACTGGTAAAACGACGCCTGTGTCAAGCCTGCTGTTTTCACGATGTCACTCACCCGTGTACGATGAAAGCCTTTTGCTGCGAACTCAGAAGCTGCCGCCGCAAGCAACCGATTGCGACTCAACTCCCCTTTCGACAATTTGTCATTGGTCATTTTCCCACCCCGAAAGTAACTCATCAGTTATATAACTATTGAGTTATTTTTACAACTTTTGGATTTTCTTGTCAAGACCCACTTGCTTTTTGATTCCACTCTATGTAAAATGTTTGCTCAAAGGGTATCTTTTGATGGCAATGAGGAAGAAGAGTAGTCATTTTTCGAGACTTCAGAGAGCTGATGGTTGGTGCGAATCAGTGTTAAGGAAATGATGAATGGGCTTCCGAGCTCCAAACCGAACCCGCTCTCATAGCGGCAGTAGGCTTTGGCGTTACGTCCGTACGTTACAATGGACACCGTATCAAGCTGTTTTACACAGAAACGGTACGGATCAAAGAGATTTTGCGTATGGATGATTCCTTGCGTGAAATAACAAGGGTGGCACCACGGTTCATTCGTCCCTGTCCAGGGCGGATGGACCTTTTTGTATGTAATTCGGACATTCATATTTCACGATTGAAAGGAGCAGCTTTCCCATGAAAACCATCTTTTCCGGCATTCAACCGAGCGGCATTATGACACTCGGCAACTACTTGGGCGCAATGAAGCACTTCGTTCCGCTTCAAGATCAGTTCAACTGCTTTTACTGCATCGTAGACCAGCATGCGATCACCGTTCCACAAGAGCCTGCTGTCCTGCGCGAAAACATCCGTCGTCTCGCAGCTCTCTATTTGTCCGTTGGCCTCGATCCGAACAAAATGACACTGTTCGTCCAATCGGAAGTACCGGCCCATGCCAAGCTCGGCTGGATCATGCTGTGCACCTCTTACTTGGGTGAATTGGAGCGCATGACCCAATTCAAGGACAAATCCGATGGACGCGGCGAATCCATTCCAGGCGGTCTGCTGGCTTATCCTCCATTGATGGCTGCTGATATTTTGCTGTACGGCACTGATTTCGTCCCTGTGGGCGAAGACCAGAAGCAGCATCTGGAGCTGACTCGTGATTTAGCCGCTCGTTTTAACAACCGCTATGGCGACATTTTCACCATTCCAGAGGTTCGCCTGCCTGAGACTGGTGCACGCATCATGTCCCTTGCTGAAGGCACCAAGAAAATGAGCAAATCCGATCCAAACCAAGGCGCCTTCATCTCCATGCTGGATGATGCGGACACCATCACGAAAAAAATCAAGCGCGCGCAAACGGATTCCGACAGCGTTGTGCGTTATGACAAAGCTGAAAAGCCTGCTGTCTCTAACCTCATGACCATCTACTCTCTCTGCTCCGGAAAAACACTGGATGAGATCGAAGCGATGTACGAGGGCAAGGGCTACGGCGCATTCAAAACCGAGCTGGCTGAAGTTGTCGTAGAAACACTTCGTCCGATTCAAGAACGCTTCGAGCAGCTGTTCCACTCCTCTGAGCTGGATGATATCCTGACTGCCGGGGCAGACAAAGCGAATAAGGTCGCGAACGAGATGCTGTACAAAGTTGAAAAAGTGATGGGGATGGCACGTATCTAATCCATTTCCACAACAAAAAACGGGCTGGGAAGCTATCTCCCAACCCGTTTTCTTTTCGTCAATTGCTCTTAACCGTGACAGTTACCTTCGCTGTCTTGCCAGCGTAGCTGATCGTGATGGTCACTCTTGTTCTTGGTTTGGCATCATCCAAGACAAGAATACGCCCCGTCTCATCAACCTCTACCTGTTCGGGCTTGCTTGATGTGAACTCGATTCCCTCCGCTTCAGTAACGTCTTCTTCCGCATCATTACCGAGAATCGCCATCACCTTGAGCTGTGCTTCCTCGCCCTGGGCTAGCTTGAGAGATTTCGGATCGATCTCGATTCTTTTCAGGGCACTCTCACCGACGACATAAGTGGCCGCCGTCGCTACTGTAAAGCTCCCCAGATCGTCTTCTTTCGTCACCTGGATCGCTTTTCCCTTGAGTCCAATAGCTGCTCTCCACATATTGCTCCGGTACGAATACGCCTGGAGCTTTTCGCTTGCGTCATCGGCGACTGGCAGACCAAGTGTAAAGCCTGTCTTGCCGAGATTTGTCACTTTCTTGCCGTTGCTCCACACTTGCAATTGATAGGCTTCGCCAGGGTTAGGCACACCTTTCCACCCGTCCCCATTTGCTTCCGTCAAAGAGAGGGCAAACTCTCTTGCACGCTGAGCGGAAAAGTATGCGCTAGGCACCTCTACCCATGCTTCGCTGTCCAAGGTTACGCGAATGCCTACCTCTTTTTCCTTCAATTGCTCAACCAGCTTCTGTTCCAGGGTCACTGTCCGATCAGCTGATTCTCCTTTGTGAGAACGCGTGTCGCTCGCATCCTCATCGCTTTCTTCCACTTGAATGAACAGCACCGGAGCAAAGCCAATCTTGTCTTTCACTGACTCGATTGCTTTCATGAATTCTCCGAGTACGTCTAGAAGTTCATCTACTTGTTCGTCATCTGCCTTGATCTCATCCCCATCTTCAATGACGACAGTGCCAAGCTTTTTCAAAAGCTCTTCTGCCAGTGTACGGACATGCTTGGCTACCTCTTTGGAAATTTCCTTTTCATCGAGCGGCTCCAGCGCTGTTTTCGCCAAACTCGTCAAGGAGGCAAGTGCCAGGCGGGCAATCTCTTCATCCTTGATGCCATCTTCTGTGAGCGGGTCAAATGCTTTGTCCAAAAAGCTCTTCGTCACATCTTGGAGTGTCTCTTCACTAATGGTTTCTCGCTCAGCCTGCTCGGCCACTGCCTCGAGTACAGTCGTGATCGTATCGGTGACTGTCTCCCATTTCTCAGTCGGCGTCCATTGCTCTGCATCCAGAAGTTTTTCCAGATGGCTAAGTACTTGATCCACCTGTCCTAAAATGGCTTTCTCCTCGCTACTTGCAGAGATGACTTGAGCTGCTTGCTTGTTCAACTCTCGCTGCGAGTCCGGTGTCGGTGTTCTGTCCGGCGGTGTAACTGGCGGTGGTGAGTCCGGCTTGGCTGGAACCTGCACGGTCAATACTTTAGTTTCTGCTGTCGATTGATCGGATGCTCTTGTGACCTCAAAAACCAGGTCTACATTCGTCTGGCGATATGGCGGCGTAATTTTGCCGTCCAGCGCAATCACTGCTGGATCACTAGAAGACTTGATTGCGATAGTAAAGCCTGTAGGTACTTCTGGCAGCTTCAAGCGCGTCTCACCCGCTGCTGGCTGAGTAAGCTGCGTGATGCTTTCTGCCACTTCTTGTGCTGTTTTTTCCGGCGTGCCGCGATCCTTCAAGTCCAGTTGTACAAGGACAGGATTATGATCACTCACACGTCCTTCGTTCTCAGTCAAGCCAGCGTTGATGTGAACGATATCAACCTTTGTGTCGTCCTCCAAATGGTTGCTGACCAAAATTTGATCCAAGACTTGAGAGTTCCCTTGGTACACGTACGTATACTGCTCACCCTTCGGCAGTTTCTCCACCATATTGGTCAAAACGCCATCTGCCAATTCCTGCACCGGATTCGAAAACGGGAAATCGTTAAGATCGCCAAGCACCACAACATTTGCTTTCGCTTCCGCCGCATGGATTTCTTTTACAAAGTTATTTAACACACGGGCAATTTTCATTCGCTGTACTTCACTCACCAGCTGTGGCGGCTGATCTTTTCCAAACAGCGCTTGATCCCCACCCTTGGAGTTGAAATGGTTGGCAATGACAATGACAGGCTCGCCTTGGAAAATGAACTCCGCTGCCAACGGCTTACGGCTCGAAGCAAACGCCGCGTTTGTCGGATCGACCCGTCCTGGATTGTGTGACAAATGCGCTACACCATCTCGTGTCTCTATCTGCACCGTATCAGTCGCGCCTCCTGGCGTTCCTGCTGCCAGCTGTACCCGTTCAGGGTTGTAGAAGAACCCGACGCGAATGTTTCCTCCTGGCTGTCCACCATCCTGATTGTTCTCTGGTGCGATATCGGTGTATCGGTAAGTCGGGCCGTTTTTGTTTTCAATTGCTTTGATCAATGCGTCCGCAGACTGCGTAGCATCTGTTTGCCCATTGTCAGTCGGCCCATTGTCGTCCTGCATTTCCACCACACCAATAATATCCGGCCCCTTCATGTTGTCCACGATCGTCTCGGCGATGCGATTGATTTTGGCAGAATCGGTTTTTGCCGAGAAATTCTCGATGTTGTACGTAGCGATTGTCAGCTTATCGTCTTTTGGGGAAATACTCGTTACTGGCGGCACATAATGACTTGCCTGTACCGTAAATGGTCTTGTATGGAACAGCTTGTAATTCGCAAAGCCGTAGTCAATGATGCCTACCAGTGGTCCGTCAAATTTGTCGCCGACTTTTACTTCACCGGTAATCGATTCGAGTTTGTCCGATACCGTGATGCGCTCAGGGTGAAAATCATTGGCCTCTAGCACCACTCCGCCAGCTGGTGTACGCGGCTGACTCGGATGGGCTTGATCATCAATAACGACAAATTCCGTTGCACGTGGATTGGTAAACGTCTTGGTTTCGCCAACGACGATTGGATTGTCGATCTGCACCAGCATGCCTTCGAGACTTTCCCAGAAATCGATGCCGTCTTGATCCGGATCGAATTTGCCGAGGCTATCGTTGTCGATGATCCCTTCCGGATATTCGTAGTTGTCTTTGCCCAGACTGAGTGGGTCTGGGAGTGCCTTTCTAGCGCCGATAACAACGTTGGACGCATCAATTTGCGTCTGGGTGAGGTCTGTACCCGCCCTGTTCGATGGCACGTATTCCTTGACGGTTCCGCTAACGGTTACTTCATCGCCCGGGGTGACCGCTGCTTTGTCGTAAACGTATATACCTTCTGAGGTAAATGGATCTGAATCCGGTTGCGGGTCTTGCATATA
This sequence comes from Brevibacillus sp. DP1.3A, assembly GCF_013284245.2. Lineage (NCBI taxonomy): Bacteria > Bacillati > Bacillota > Bacilli > Caryophanales > Paenibacillaceae > Brevibacillus > Brevibacillus sp. DP1.3A. The sequence continues at coordinate 5,336,202 of NZ_CP085876.1, forward strand.
AAAGCCTTGTACATTGCTGCCGCTTCGGACAACAGCCGTCACGATCCCCGGAACATTGTTCACTGTTCCATCGGCCATCGCTGATCGGTGCGACGTTCCTTGGATATCATGAATCCGAACGTTTTCTTTTTGAATCATGTAACGGAAGGTCGCTACATTGCTGTCTGTGTAACCATCCTTGACAGCTATAGCTGAAAGGGTCGTATCCGCGTCAATCTGGATCGGTCCTGTATACTTGATGCTTCCTCTGCTCGGCGTTGAACCATCTATCGTATAGAAGATCGTGGCGTCAGCCATTGTCGTTGAGAACGTGACTTTTGTTCCTTTTGCCACCATAGGGCCTGCTGGGCTCGCTGTGACCATAGGGACTTTACTTTCATCTTCTACGAGATCTGCTACTGTCCGTGGAACCAATTTGTATGCATTGTTGTCATAGTTCACAACGCCAGTAATTGCAGCGTAGCTTTTGTTCACGGGGAGCGGAAGCGTGGCAGCAGGACGAGATACAAACCTGCCGTACTGATCCTCCAGCGTGTAATTGCCACTCGATACTGATTGGACAGTCACCAGTTTTACAGTCACCAGCTTGCCTTCCAATGCCTCTCCTGTTGCGGCGGCAAAATCAGTGGATGTCACGATTTGCGGACTAGGCACACCCGCTTGTTTTTGTACGATTTCCACGTTACTGGTGAGTGCTTCGAGTTGAGCCAGTCCACGGTAGTCACTCATTTTTCCGGTAGCGCGAATCTTGTCTCCTACCTCAATTTTGCCAGTCAGTCCTGGCGCACGAAGTACGAGTCCTGCCGTCTCATCCTGGAAATACACGTTGTTTTGTCCGCCCGCTTCAAACATCGCCGTCACCGTTCCGACGACAATCACGTTCGTTCCTACCGGGGTGCTTCTTGCTTCAGCAATCGTAGTCGAACCTACGGCTGACTTGGTAACACTAACTTCCGGACTCTCAAACGACTTGCCATATTCCCCAGCTGTTTGCTGCGTTACGAGAATATGATCCAGCTGATCGATGTTTGGAATCGTAAAAGAAAATGACCCGTTTGCCTGTGCTGTTCCTGTTTCTTTATTACTAAGCATCAGCGGTTGTTTTTGCGGATCGTATGCCCGCAGTATCGCATTCCCTGCTGCCGCACCTACTTCTCCTCGCAGCTCGCCCACACCGTTCAATGCTTGCAGGCTGACTTTTTCCTGGATCAAAGCTGTACTGGCTACCGCTGGCCTCAGCTCAATACTCGTGCTTTCTTTCTTACTCCCTTCCGTTGCTGTGAGATAGACTCCCAGCAAATTTGGATCGGGATTAGTAAAAGTCAGCTCGATTAGTCCGGAAGCATCCGAATCTTGCTGTGCCAAAGGCGTGTCGCTACCTGTTCCTGTAGGCTGACTCGCATAAACCTTAATAGTCCGTCCTTGACCGACATAGCCGCGAATTGTTGCTTGGATAGGATCAGTATGATCAAAAATAAGTTCTGTGGCATTCAGTTTTTCGGTCACGTCTGTTGGTAGCGGCGGTTCTACTGGGCTTTGCGTGTTTTTGGGGGTAGGTGCCCCTGTGATAAAATCGTTGCCATTGTTATTGGTATCCCAGCCATTTCCTCCGTTCGGCACAATGCCGCTGGCGTCGCTAATGCGTTGGGCGCTGGTCGAGTTTGAAGTTGCTGGTGCAGGTGAACTGCCTTCGTATGTAGTTGCCGCACCAATTCCGACCATATCAACAACACCTAATTGGGAGGAGACATCCGTCCCAACTAAAAGCGTATTATGGTTAACCAAGGCAACTTTTCCTTGAGTCCCAGACATCCGAATCGACCCGACGCCATCTGGCGTAGGGAGTTCGGCCGTCCCACCTGCTTCCGCTGCTTGCTGGACCAAAAAGAAGCCATACGGAGCTATGCTTCCAGCCAAATCTGTCTTCTGCCAAGTCCCTCCCGTAGCAGAAGCATACTGCACAGACCAGCCTCCAACCGAAACAGCCGTGTCTGTCGGGTTATACAGCTCAATGAAGTCATTCTTGTACAGGGCACCTGAGTTCCCCCCACCCCCATACACCTCACTGATCACCACATGATCAGCGCGCGCGGCCTTTGCCTGTGGCATCCACCCGGTCGGTAAAACAGTTCCCACCATGACCGCGGCTATTAGCGCCAGCTTCGACCACCGGGAGGCAATTCCTCTTTTTTTCAACATTCTTGCATCATTCCTCCTCACATCATTCCGAAGTAACTACTATAAGATGGTAAACGTATAACCTGAACCTTATGTAAATTTGATGTAAAGTTTGTATAATCCTTCTAAACTTGTAAAAACAAAAACCGCCAAGCTCCATCGTCCTTGGCGGTTTTTCTTTGTTTTTGTCAATTAGCTTTCGTCTACTTTCATATTGCGTGCGATATATAGAACCGGCGTCGAAGCTGCCGATACGACGAACTTGATCAGGTAGGTAGTCAACAGGATTTGCCACCATACGTCCATCGGGAATTCACCCAAAAAGGCAATCGTACAAAAGGTAACGGAGTCAAGCAACTGACTGAAGAGCGTGCTTCCATTATTGCGAATCCAGAGCTGATTTCGGCCTGGACATTTTTTCTTCAACCACGAATAGATTTTCACGTCGACAAATTGACTGACAAAATACGCACACAAGCTCCCCAATGCCACTCTTGGCATTAAGCCAAAAATCGTCTCTAAGGAACCTTGGGCAATATCTGTTTCCTGTGGTTCAAACACCAGCACGAGCTGCATGATGATCGTTGCCGCAATTAAGGTAAAGAAGCCAAACCATACAGCTTTTTTCGCTTCTCTTTCCCCATACTTCTCGTTCAATAGATCGCTTACCAAATAAATAGAAGCATAAATCGTATTGCCGAGCGTCATGACCAGACCGAACATCTCGATTGTTTTGACCACCTGAATGTTGGCTAACACGGTTGCCATCCCGATCCACGCGTACAGTCCCATTCTGCCGAACAATCGGTAGCAGAGCAGGAACAGCCCGAAGTTCACCAGAGCAAAAAGCACTCCGATCCAAAAATTAAACATATGATTTCCTCCTAGTTTTGATAACGCGGGAGTTTACGAACCGCGGCCCGTTTTGAGCATTCAATCATTTTACTTGCATTCTCTTATTTTATCAACAATGAAAAGCCAGAGAATCACGGTTCGTCAACGGCACGTAAAGACAAGGCGCAAGCAAAAAAGCCATCACTAAGGGCGATGGTCTTATCAATGGGTAATAGTAGAGACCAGTATCACAATGCATACTTGAAGCTTCTTATAGAAAGATACTTACGAGCTTCTGAGCCGTTCTACGCGCATGATGAACTGTTTCGTGATTTCCCTCGATCATTGCAGTAACAATGCTGCCTTCTATCAAAAGATACAACGCATTGGTTAGTTCTTCTTCCTCCCGTACTCCAGCTTCTTGAACAAGTTTTTTGATAAAATTTTTTAATAGTGATTTATGCCTTAAAGATACTTGATGAAACGAATGAGTAGGTTCATTAAATTCTGCAGCCGTATTTATGAAGGAACACCCACGAAAGTCAGATTGCAAGAACCACTCTTCTAATGTATCAAATAGAGCAACCAAACGCTCCGACGGGGTAACTTCCTTCTTATAAACTGTAGTTTCGAACCAGTTTCTCCAAAGGGAGTCTCTTGTCTCAAGATAAGCTATCACCAAATGCTCTTTAGTAGGAAAGTTATTATACAGCGTCATTTTGGCTACTCCGGATTCTGCTACAACTTGATCGACCCCCGTAGCAGTAATTCCTTGTTTATAAAACAAGGATGAGGCAACATCCAGTATTTGCTCTTTTTTTCTTTGTCTCATGCCTTCTCCTCCTCTATTAATGAGCACGAAGGTTGGCGATTAATTTCCCAATATTTTTGATCGTTGCAAAGTGCATTGCCTCATGGTATAGGGAAAAGCCAAGTAATTGCTCAACTGTTGTGAAAGAAAGTCCAGTAGATGATTTATAGGAAGGCTCTACCGCTTCTTTCAAATTGTTCGAAAGTGTCGATTCGATCCTTAGCATTTGCGCCGTCAATAGTTCAATCAACGCTAACAATGCTGGAGGTTTTAGATCCCAGTTAGAAGGCTGAGTTCCTGGATCAAATAAAGTCTTGAAATTTGAGGGCATTTGAACTTCTTTTCCAGAAAGTTGAAAAGCGAATTTTTCTTGAACGACATATATGTGTCCCAAATTCCATTTTATGCTATTTTTCAACCCAATCCTTCTGTCTCCACGCCATTACTATACAGACAAGTATATATAATTTCAAATTTAATTTTTCGGCTTTTTTTCTGCGAATAACGTTATTTTATCTCGATAATTGGGTTCCTTATAACGATCTCCATTAAATTCAGTTCTCCACTATCTACTGCCTCTGTAAGAGCTTGAGGAAACTCCTCTGTATTTGTAACACGCCTGTATGCAACTCCAAAGCTTTGGGCAAAAAGGTTAAAATCCGGATTGGTAAAAGAAATCTGTGTAACCGCTATATTGGCATTGCATTGGTGCTTCTCTATTAAGCTATACCGCTGGTCATTAAAGATGATGATAGTAAAGCTCAGACCCAAGCGCTTTGCGGTCTCGAGCTCCTGAGCATTCATGAGAAAGCCACCGTCTCCCGTTATGATAACAACAGGACAGTTTGGCTTGACCAAGCAGCTTGCCAAAGCGCCAGGCAGCGATGCTCCCATTGATGCAAGACCGTTGAAAATAATCGTTTGCCCTGGAAGTTTTGGCTGGTACCAGAATGATACCCAGATCTTATGCAAGCCGACATCAGAAATCACGATGCTTTCCTTCGGTAGCTTTTTGCTTAAGGTCCACATCACCTTGTGAGGCAGATCCTGTTCTGATGGGATGGCCCGCAACTTCTTCATTCTACGTACACGAATCTTCTCATAGTCTACAGGTTCGGGTCTCCGATTTAACAGGTTTGATAATGCCTTAATCGTTTCTCGCAAATCACCCACAAGGTCCAATTCAACGGGAAAATGAGCATCAGTTTCAGCGTAGGTGGTATGAATACTCAGTACTTTACGCGATTTATCCTCGTTCCAGAATTTCGAATCAAATTCAACAAAATCAAATCCAATAGCGATGACCAAATCTGCTTCATGCAGAGGAAGCAAACCATCAGGATCGAAACTACCGCCGACTGTGAACAGATTCAGCGGGTGATCGAAAGGCAGAAAACCTTTGGCCATAAAAGTATTGACCAATGGCAAATTCGCTTTCTCTACTAATTGTCGAATTTCTTTCCAAGCTCGACTACGAACCGCACCGTTGCCTACAAGGATGATTGGTCTCTTTGCCTCCATGATTAATTGTGCGGCTGTGTGCAGCGATGACTTGTCGGGACAAACTTTTGCTTTTCTTCCAATGGGAAGTGGTGAGCCGACTACCGTATCCCGAGCAACATCTACAGGCAGCTGCAGATGCACAGCGCCAAAACTGTCGGTTGTTGCCAGAGCAAACGCCTTACGGATGATCTCTGGAATTGTGTGCGCGGATGCAATCTGCTGATTGTATTTTGTAATTCCTTTGTATAATTGTATCGTATCTATATTTTGATGTGATTCTTTGTGCAGCTGGCTACGATCTGTCTGACCGGTAATGGCAATCAATGGCGAGCGGTCCAAGTGAGCATTAGCCACACCTGTAATCAGATTCGTCGCGCCAGGCCCCAACGTAGCGAGACACACGCCGGGTTTTCCCGTGAGTCGACCATACACATCTGCCATAAAGGCTGCCCCTTGTTCGTGCCGCGTAACTACAAATTGAATCGATGACCGAGATAAGGAGTCGATAAGATCAATAGTCTCTTCACCCGGGATGCCGAAAATGTACTCAACTCCCTCAGCCTCCAGACATTGCACCACAAGGTCGCTCGCTTTCATATGGCTCCTCCATTATTAGTCTTTTGGTGGATTACATCTATTTTTCGTATGCAAAGTTCAATTTTATTCATTTGTTGATCCAACTGGAGTATACGTGTCATTCATGATCTGTAAAAATCTTTGAACAGACCCGCAAGAGAGCCAGTTTTTCAAAGGGGCCATCCCACGGGTCACCGTTCAGCTGTTATTGCACGCCGCTTTCCAATTCCTTTATTCGCTCACCTAAAAATCGCTTAATTAACGCTACGCTGATTTCCAAATCTTCTTCCAAAGGAAAATGACCCGTATTGAGCAGATGAACCTCAACATCTTTTAAGTCCTTTTGGTAAGCCAACGCCCCATCCGGACCAAAGAACATATCATTTTTTCCCCAAGCAACCAATGTCGGAGGCTGGTAGGTCCGGAAATACTCATGCCAACTCGGATATTGTTTCAAATTGTTTTGATAATCATAGAGCAGGGCAAGCTGGATCTCGCTATTCCCAGGTCGCTCCAGCACATATTGGTCCAAATTCCAACTGTCTGGGCTGATTTTTTCCGGGTTGCGTGTCCCGTTTACATACTGATGTTTTGTGAACTCTGGTTTCAGCAGACCTAAAACATTGTTGATAGAGGCATCATCAGCCGGATTTTCCCAATACGTCCGTACGGGAGCCCACGAAGATAGCAAGCCTTCTTCGTATGCATTTCCGTTTTGAGAGATAATGGCTTGGACTCGTTCTGGATGTTTGACAGCCAATCTGAATCCGACTGGCGCCCCATAATCGTGGACATAAATGCTGTATTTCTTCAATTGGAGCTGCTCGACAAATGCATCCATAACATCGGCCAAATTGTCGAAGGTATAGGCAAATTCGGCCGTAGAAGGCTGATCACTGTTACCGAAACCAGGATAGTCAGGTGCAATGATATGGTATTCATCAGAGAGCTCGGCAATTAAGTTGCGGTACATGTGAGAAGAAGATGGAAACCCATGGAGCAACAAAATGGTCGGGTTCTCTTGATTCCCAGCCTCCCGATAAAAAATGGCGAGACCGTCCACACATTCTGTTTTGTAATATACTGTCATCGTTTTCACCTCATTTCCGTGGTTTTGGAACACGCTGCTATTTCCCGATGGTTATTTGTAACGCCGATCATTTTCGTTAATCGGATAATCGTTTCCACTCATATCCCGTCTTCTCATAAGACCGTCTTCATCATATTCCCAAAGCTCATTCCCATGGCATCTCATCCATTGACCAGTTTCTGCATCACGGTACTCATACTCAAAACGAACCGCAATCCGGTTGTCCGTGTAGCACCAAAGCTCTTTCATGAGTTTATAGTCCTGCTCCCTTGCCCATTTCTTCGTCAAAAAAGCTTTAATATTCTCGCGACCTGTAAAAAACTCTGTGCGGTTGCGCCAGTTGGAGTCAACGGTATACCCTAGTGACACGCGTTCCGGATCGCGAGAGTTCCAAGCATCTTCGGCAAATTTTACTTTTGCCAACGCGGATTCAAGTGTGAACGGTGGTCGAATGTCTTTACTCATTTTTTATCATCCTTTTTATTTTTTATAGTTCAAACCATTATTTGAATTTACGATCCGCCTCTTTGATAGGAAAATCATTCCCCGTCATATCCCGTCTCTTCATGAGACCATCCTCGGCAAACTCCCAGTATTCATTTCCATGGCATCGCATCCACTGACCTGTATTTGCATCACGATATTCGTACTCAAAACGCACTGCAATCCGATTGTCCGTGTAGCACCAAAGTTCCTTCTTAAGTTTGTAGTCCAGCTCTCTAGCCCACTTATTTGTCAAAAACGTCTTGATAGCCTCTCGGCCGGTAAAGAATTCTGTGCGATTATGCCAATTGGAATCAACGGAGTATCCCAAAGATACCCGCTCCGGATTGCGAGAATTCCAAGCATCCTCAGCAAACTGCACTTTTGCCAATGCAGACTCCTTTGTAAACGGTGGTCGAATGTCCTTGCTCATGGTAGATCTCCCCTTCGTTTGTTGAATGTTGGTGGAGGCGCATCCGCTCTCCTTGAATTTTAGTATACAGACAGGTCTGTCTAAAATCAAATAATATTTTCTCGTCCATTAATCCGAGAAGCGAGCAACCTCCTCGCACCCTAGCATTTACCTGTTACTGATTTGTAGGATTTATGTCGATAGTCTGTAACCAATGCATCCACACTATCGTACATAATGAACGTGTAGCAAGGACAAGCACAAGATACAGCACACTACACATTACATCATGATCAGTCAGCAAGACTGGGGAGGAGATTCATCACATGAAACACATGAAACACTTGAACAAACTCGTAACAGGAACTGTACTTACTTCCGTACTTTTCACTGGAGGGTATGCAATTACAGCAGATGCAAGCAACACAACTGCTACAACAAAAGGCTTGCAAGAGATTACGAAAAAAACAGCAGACGTAACGGGTGACAAGACCGCAGACACAGTCGTTCTGTACGGGAATAAAGAGAAAAACAGCCCATACGTTAAGGACCTCACTATCAAAGTAACAGATGGCAAAACGAAGCAATCTTTTAACATCGACGTGAAGGACAACGGCTACGAGCCGAAGCTCTCCGTTCAAGATTTCACTTACGATAAAAAAGGCGAGATCATGGTTACTGCAAGCACTGGCGGAAGCGGTGGCTACACAACCAATCACATCTACAACATTAAAGATGGAAAAGCGAAAGAGCTCAGCCTGCCAGGTCTGGATAAAAACAAAGCGGGTGTAGTCGGAGCGGACTTCGTAGAACTGAAACCAATCGATCTAAACAAAAATGGTCTCTATGTACTGGAAGGCACAGAGCGTCTGACTGGTGATTACAATGCAGATGTTCGCGGCTACCTCAAATCCAAATGGAAGTGGAACCAAACCAAATGGGAATTGATGAGTGCCAACTTCGAACCAGCTGTAAAACCACTCGAAGTCTATCATGATACTTTCAAAAGCCAAGACTCTGCCTTTGCTTTTAAAGGTCCAAAATCTTGGAACGGCAACATCCTTGTTGAGGAAAAAACTGGCCCAAATGCAGACGAATACTTGCCAGAAGCAAAGAGTGTAACCCGCTTCATCTTCAATGCTGACAAAGCGGAAGATCGTACACCTGTTGTGGTTATCACCGCGTTTGACCTGAATGACTGGAAAAAACTGAACAACCCGGACGAGCCGCCAGTCGGCACCGAAATTGCACGTAACCAAGCAACCAACACGGTTTATGTAGCAAGCTTGCCACAAGATACGGTATTTGATCCAGCAAGCAAAGAAGGGAAGAAATTCATCCCTCTGATGATGTCTCTGGACCAAGTAAAACAAGCGTTTACGCTGGTAAAACGATAATTCATACGCATCTCTCCACGAACAATCCCTTTGCCACTCTCATTGGCAAAGGGATTGTTTTCGTTTTATTGAGTTTTTACGAGGCAAAACCATTCTCTTTTTTCACCTCAGCTTCTCAAGTCTTTTTTGCTTCTCCTCTTTTTCAGCTGGATCCAGGTACTCGAAAAGACCAATGCGATTCCCCCATGGATCGGCAAACGTCCCCCACTTGACCGGCACTTCTTCGCGTTGGAAAATCTCAAACCGCTCGATTTGAAGCTCGTTGATCAGTCTTTCTCTTTCCGACTCGATATCAACCACAGCAAATCGCACGGGACCGCTTCCTTCCGCTGGTGTCCCCTCTGCCAGCTGCAGCCAACACCCAGGCAGTACTTCCCACTCAGCAAATCCTTCATGTGGAACAAAATCCGGCTCTCTTTGCAAAAAGCTCTGGTACCAGGCATGTCCTTTGGTGAAATTAGAAGTACGCAATTGAAACGTCATCTCATGGATCATGGAAAGGCCTCCTGTTCTCTGAAATTTCCATCCATTATTTCACAATCCTTGCACCACTTTCTAGAGAACAGAACAAAAAAACCCCCGACTCAAGTCGAGGGAAAACTACTCTTTTATGTGAATATCGGCAGCATGAGATTCAGCAAGAACAATCCGGCGATGACGTACATGAGCGCAGGCACTTCGCGACGTTTGCCCAATGCGAGCTTCATAAGCGGATACGCCACGAATCCAAACGCAATTCCATCTACAATGCTGTAGGACAACGGGATAATCGCGATGATCAAAAAGGCAGGGAAGCCTTCCGAGAAGTCCTTCAGATTGATATTCTGTACATTTTGCAGCATCAGTGCGCCAATGATGATGAGCACTGGGGCAATAGCTCCATCCGGAATCATTTTGATGACAGGAAGCAAACCGAGCGAGAGCAGGAACAAGGTACCTGTTACAAGTGCGGTCAGTCCCGTCCTTCCTCCTGCTGCGATTCCTGCCGCGGTCTCCACCGTCGAAACTGTCGGACTGGTTCCCAAAATGCCAGAGATGGCAGCCGACAACGCATTTGCTTGCAGCGAGCGGCCGAACTTCTCCGGCTGTCCAAGCATCGAGGTATGTCCATGAATCAAGCCAATATTTTCAAAGACGATGACCATCGCCAATGAGAAGGTCGCGATCCAAAATGGCAACGCCCAAATGGCAGAAAAGGAAAGACCCGCAAATACGCTTCCATAATCCGCAAACGAAAACGATCCTCCTCCTCCTGGCTCGACAATCCCGAACAAAAAGCCAAGTCCTGTACCAACCGTAATTCCGATCAAGAAGTTGCCCGGCACATTGCGAACAAACAAAATCAACGTAACAATCAAAGTAATCAGCATGACGATCACATGCGGGCTGGACAAGTCACCCAGCGCTACAAATGTAGACGGATTCATGACGATCAGCCCGCCTTTTTGCAGACCGATGAAGGTCAAGAACAACCCAATCCCTACGGTAATCGCTTCTTTTAGCGAAGCGGGAATCGCATTGGACAATATCGTCGCAGCCTTGGTAAAGGCAATCACAGTAAAGATCAGACCCGAAACAAAAACTGCAGCTAATGCTTCCTGCCAAGTGAGGCCCATCGATTGGCATAACGTGAACGTAAACAGGGCGTTGATCCCCATTCCGGGAACCAGAATAATCGGAGCATTTGCCCAAAAGGCCATAAGAAGTGACCCGATAAATGCCGTCAATACAGTCGCCAGAATGCCTGCTTCCATCGGTATTCCAGCATCATTTAAAATCGAAGCGTTTACGGCAACAATGTAGACAATGGTGACAAAGCCAATAAATCCGGCGATGAGTTCCCTTTGAAACGTCGTGTCGTAAGCGCGCAAGTGAAATAGCTTTTCCATCCACGTACGCACGGATTTCCCCTTCTTTCCTTTATGTCTATTCCATGAAGTGAAGATTCACAGGAAACATGCTATCATAGCTTCATCAATATGAAAAATATCCATAAAATCTAATTTTCATATCATTTTCATATGGAACCATTCTCGTAAGGAAAGAAGGCATTGTGTGTGGATATTCGGCAACTGCGTTACTTTATCGCCATAGCAGAGGAAGGTCAAATAACGGGGGCGGCTAAAAGACTGAACATGGCCCAGCCACCTTTGAGTCAGCAGCTGAAGCAAATGGAGGAGGAGCTCGGGGTCATGCTCATTGAGCGCTCAGGAAAACAAATGATCCTGACAGAAGCAGGCGTCACTCTCTATAAACAGGCGCTCAATATCGTTCATCAAATGGAGGAAGCTCTCTCCGAGGTCAAAGAAACAGGCGAAGGCATTCGGGGGACGTTGTCCATCGGTGTCAGTGCACTGTCGGCCTACCGCCTGCCAGAACAAATTCGTGTGTTTCAGCAAAAGTATCCGCTCATTACGTATAAAATCTGGAAAGGCGATACGCAGCTCCTCAATCAGTGGCTGGAGCGCAGAACCATAGAAGTCGCTATCGTACGCCTTCCCCACTCGTTGAACAACTGCACCATGATTCCGTTGGAGGAAGAGGATTTTGTGCTCATCGTTCCTGCCACCTCCCCCTATGCCGATCGTAAGGAAATCGAAATGCGCGAGATCGCGGAGCTTCCGCTCATTATGCCGAGCACGCCAGGATTGGGCATCTACGACTTGATTATCAAAGAGTTCTCCCGTCTAGGCGTGGAACCGCACGTCATCTGCGAGTGCCCGGACATCTCTCTCATCGTCAGCATGGTCGCCTCCTCGGTCGGTTCCTCCATCGTCCCCATCTCGGCATGGGAGACTCATCAGAGCGAACAAATTCGCGGGATTCGCCTCTCCGGAACTTCCATTTATTCTTCCGCTGCTGTCGTTTGGCAGTCTGGACGCCATCTGTCCAAAGCAGCGAATCGGTTTATCGAGACGTTTTCATCGTAACTCCATTCAGGGGCGGTCACATCCGGAATAATCTTGGAAATCCCGCGGGATGATAAACTATTACCATTTCTTGTAGATTCCCGGGAGGATAAAGATGACTTTCCTGATATCCTTGGTCATTGTATTTGTCATTGTGCTGTTCGGCGCGATTACTCCTGAGCTTTTCGCCTCTGCGGCTTCCCATGTACTGAAAGTGACCACAACGAATTTTGGCTGGTTTTATTTAATCGTGACTTTCGGTTTTCTGATCTTTTGCATCTTCCTTGCCTTTAGCAGATACGGACAAATCCCTTTGGGGAACGACGATGACGAGCCGGAATATTCACTGCCTACCTGGTTTGCCATGTTGTTTTCTGCTGGGATGGGGATTGGTCTTGTCTTTTGGGGAGTGGCGGAGCCCGTCTCTCATTACTTCTCTCCACCAGCAGGTGTGGCTGGACAAACGACCGAAGCCGCACAAACTGCTCTGCGGTATGCGTTTTTTCACTGGGGGCTGCATCCTTGGGGGATCTATGCTCTCATCGCTCTCGCTCTCGCGTATTTTCAATTTCGCAAAGGGGCGAAGGGCTTGATCTCCTCCACCTTTGGCCCACTGCTTGGTGAACGCATACACGGACCGATCGGAAAAGGGATCGATATTCTCGCTGTCATCGCCACGGCATTCGGTGTCGCAACCTCACTTGGCCTCGGAACTCTACAAATAAACGGAGGATTGTCTCACCTCTTTGGATTGCCGTCCAACACCACCGTGCAAATCGTGATCATTTCCATTATTACGGTACTATTTCTACTCTCGGCTACGACAGGACTGGATCGGGGAATCAAGTATTTAAGCAATACGAATCTGGTATTGGCCTTGTTGCTCCTCCTGCTGACGCTCGTATTGGGACCAACCTCGTTTATTTTTGACGCCTTCACCAGCACGCTGGGCAGTTATTTGAACAATCTCATCTCGATGAGCTTGCGGCTGACCCCTTTTACACAAGGGACATGGGTAGCCAACTGGACGCTGTTTTACTGGTCGTGGTGGATTGCCTGGGCGCCGTTCGTCGGCATGTTTATCGCACGCGTCTCCAAAGGTCGCACGATCAAGGAATTCGTCATTTGCGTGATGCTCGTTCCGAGTTTGTTGAGCTTCATTTGGTTTTCGGTGTTTGGCGGGACGGCGCTTCATCTCGAGATTTTTGATCAAGCAGCTATAGGGGCAGCAGTACAACGTGACATCTCGACTGCTTTGTTCCTCGCACTTGAGCAGTTGCCCATGGGATACATCCTCGCTGTCGTTGCGATTCTTTTGATCATCACGTTTTTTATCACATCGGCGGATTCAGCTATTTTCGTACTCGGCATGCTGTCTTCTGATGGCAACCTGGACCCGTCGAATCGGGTAAAAATCACCTGGGGCATCCTCCAATCCGCTATCGCGATCGTTCTATTGTTAAGCGGCGGCTTAGAAGGTCTGCAAACAGCCTCTATTGTGGCAGCGCTGCCTTTTACCGTCATCATGGTCCTGATGTGCTTTTCTCTTGTCATGGCATTGCAGGAAGAAGACCGGATTGCGAAAAAGAAACGGAAGGATCAGCAGAAGAAGCTGGAGAGGTTGTTGAAGGAGTTGTAAAAAGGAGGACGCTATCCATCGCGTCCCCCTTTGTTATTCATTGGATACTATTGACTCAGATGTTACCTCAATCCCGTTTCTGCGAAACAGCGCCGCCGTCAGCCCGACACCCGGCATTTTTTTCCCGGAAAAGCTACCATCGTAAACAAAGGAGCTTCCACAGGACGGGCTGTTCTCTTTTAATATGGCGGATGTGGCTCCAACCGTTTTCGCCAGCTTCAGCGCTTGGTTTGCCCCCATCAAAAATTCCTCGGTGACGTCTCGACCAGTGTCGTCTATGATGCGTGCTTTGCCATCCAGAACATCTTCTCCAGTCCCCCCGATGATTTCTGCTGGCGGTCGTGGTGTTGGCAAGCCTCCCAGCTGTTCAGGACAGACGGGGATAGCCTTTCCTTCCCGGAGCAATTGCTCCAGCTCTTGGTCCAAGCATGACTTCTGATCGTAACGGCATTCACAGCCGATCAAACAGGCACTAATCACTTTCATGACAACCGTCCCCCACCTTTTTATCTACAGCTTGCGCAGCTTCACGCTTTGTATCATATGATCCTGCCCCTTGTCCAAAATCAATTGAGCGCGAACACGTGTCGGCAAAATGTTTTGGCGCAGGTTGGCTCCGTTGATCTCCGTCCAAATGCCGGTGGCTACCTCCGTCGCCTCCTCGTCTGACAGACTCGCGTAACGCTTGAAATACGAGGATGGATCGGAGAACGCGGTCTGACGCAACAGCTTGAACCGCTCTACATACCATTTCAGGATGTGCTTCTCTTCCGCGTGCACGTAGATCGTGAAGTCAAAGAAATCAGAAACAATGACCTCGGAAATACGAGCATCGTTTTCGTCACCTCTAGGCGGTTGCAGCACATTCAAGCCTTCGACAATCAAAATGTCAGGCTGTCTGACGGTCTGCCATTCATCTGGTACGATGTCATACACAAGGTGGGAATAAACTGGCGCCTTCACTTCAGGCAAACCCGATTTTACATCGGATAAAAAATTGATAAAGCGGCGCAAGTCATAACTCTCTGGGAATCCCTTGCGCTTCATGATTCCTCTATCTTCTAGAACCTTGTTCGGATACAGGAATCCATCTGTCGTTACCAAATCGACCTTCGGATGATTCGGCCAGCGGGACAACAGCGTCTGCAAAATGCGAGCCGTTGTGCTTTTGCCTACAGCCACACTACCTGCGATACCGATAATGAATGGAACCTTGCCATCCTGGTTCCCTAAAAAAGTGTGAGTCGCCTGGTACAGCTCCTGCGTGCCCCCGACGTACAAATTCAGCAGACGGGACAACGGTAGGTAAATGTCGGAGACTTCCGTCATGGACATTTTCTCGTTCAAGCCCTGCAAAAGGGAAAGCTCGTTATCAGATATGGTCAACGGCGTGGAAGCCCGCAGAGCACTCCACTGCTCGCGATTAAATGTAACATAGGGTGATGCCATGGGAATGTACATCCTTTCCATCATGAAAGTGCTTTCTTTATTTCACACAAGGTTAGTTTACACCAGCATGTCTCTCTTGGGAACAAGGGGGTTGTCCCAAATCAGACCAGCCCTGCACTTTTGCCTTCATGAGCACATAGGAAAAAAGCTGATACCCCATGGCATCAGCTTTGCTTGTAAAAGAATTTCTCGTTATTTTCCCAAGTGGGCTTGCAGCATCCACACATGCTTTTGCAAGCTGTCCATGATCCCCAAGAACATATCGCCAGTCGCTTCATCGTCCTCTGCTTCCGCGGCTGTAATTCCCTCTTGGAGCTCCTTGATCAGGAGTGTAAAATCGCTCACGACTGCCTCTACCATTTGATCCGCAGACTCTCCACCTGTGGCTTCCTTTATGGAAGCCTGCTCCATACAAGCCTTCAACGTCGAAACAGGCTTGCCTCCAACCGTTAACAGCCGCTCCGCCAGCTCATCCACATTTTTGGCTGCCTCGTTATATAGCTCCTCGAATTTTTCATGCAGGGTAAAAAAATTCGGGCCTTTGACAAACCAATGATAATGATGCAGCTTCATATACAACACAGACCAGTTGGCAACCTGTTTATTAAGTACGTCGGTCACGGGCCGACTCATTGTCATACTCATCCGGGCGCTCCACCTCTCATGGTATAAATCGTTTGTAGTATGTGGTGAATCGGTCGTTTCTATTCTTTTCATGTACAGAGCGCATCTACAAGATCCTTTAGCCTATCTTCATAATGCTCTCCGTATTTTAGCAACTCAATAAATGAAGCAACTTAGCCATGTATTTTCACAAGAAAATCCTCTAATACTCTCCTAGTCGCAACGCCAGCTCTGGGAAGTAATTCATTTACACGAACGAGTATGGCAGGATTGTCACGTATCATTTGTTTCCCTTCTAGAGTCGTATAGCTTCTCAACGTATCTACACAGATCACGAAAAGTTCTTCATCACCCGTATCCAGCAACGATAGTAGAATATTCAGCTCATGCTCGTTACAACAACTATCCAAACAGTACGCAAGTTTTCGCTGCCATTCTAACGGTTTCATCAGCATATGACTGGACAGGTCTTCCCAATCCTTTTGACTGAACTTCACTAGCATGTCAGACGCTATTATGCAGCCATAGTCATACCAATAATCAACGGTATTTTGGCAGCCTGTTATGAAAACATCTAATTCTTTGTACATGCTGGTCACCTCCATTCAATATTCAAGTTTGTCACTCCAAAATGTAAAGCCTCCTGTATCTGTGCCAAAGCCAATCCCTTGAACAACTAGGACCTAGAATGAAATCTGTGTCTTTTTCACGTAAAAAACCACAAATTACTCATTTCCCTTTTTTCTGTCAATCATACGATATTTCGAGATTGAAAAAAGGAGGATTACTATGGCGAATAAAGCGAAAGCAAAGGTTAGCCCACAATTCAAAAGGCTCTGTACCCGATTTGGAAGAATATTAGGGGGCGAGTCGGAAATTGAGAGTGGGCCGGTTTGTTTTGTCATGCGGCTTGCAAATCTTCGAGAAACAATCTTGGGAAGACGAACGCTTTCCCCTTTAGTTCGAGCTCAAATGTTTTCGTTTGAATCCCTTGATAGGTCGGGTCGTGCCCTTTGTTTGGGCGAGACTGCCGTTCACCAAAATCAGGTGAACCGCTTGATGTCGAATCTCCGCAAACGTGGGATTAAAGTGACGGCACTTCACAACCACTGGCTAAAAGAAAACCCGCGCTTAATGTATATGCATTGGGAAGCGATAGAAAATCCGATCGTATTCGCCAGGAAAACCAAAGAGTCCATCGCATTCCTGGGTTAACATGGTGGAGCCATGAAGTTTTCATTTCATCATAATCGAAAGGATGACGGATATGGGCAAAGTAAAGGCAAAAGCAAAGGCAAGTCCCCAGTTTAGAAGACTGTGTAACCGATTTTCTGCCATTTTAGGTGGAACAGAGCATGAAATTACGAGAGGTCCCGTTTGTTTCGTCTCCAGAAATAGAATATTCAATGCGTCCATATTAGGCAGAAGAACCACATCCCCATTGGTCCGTTATCAACTGTTCTCGTTCGAATCCTTGAACAGTTCAGGACGTGCACTTTGTTTAGGGGAAACGGCTCTCTTCCAAAACCAAGTAAACCGTTTGCTGTCAAACCTTCGCAAAAACGGGATAAAAGTTACAGCAGTCCATAATCACTGGCTCTTTGAAAACCCGCGTCTTATGTATATTCATTGGGAGTCGATTGATAATCCCATTGCATTCGCCAGGAAAGTGAAGCGTTCTATTGCCTTTTTGGGTTAATCAACCAATAACAGAATACAGCGGCAGCTAAAGACGTGGTGTTATCGACTTTGTTTTAGGTCTTAGGTAGCCGCTGTTTCATTTATTAAGGATATAAAAAAAGCTCATTCCGTCTACCACGACAGACGGAACAAGCCTACTTCACTTACTATGCTGTTACAATTTTTTCGGTGTTGGACTTGGCAAACTTTCAAACGTATACCCATTAATCCCGGCAAAATCCATCTTTTTACGCAAATCACTGACAAACTGCGTAAAATAGAGGCCACGATCCATACTGCCCGCATATTTTCTCAACTCGTAATCGTAGGATAATGAATCGTATATGTGCTGTAAATCATCAACGAGCACTTTTTTCATATCCGCTTTTTTAATAGATGGATCGATACTGCATTCGTTCACGAGCGCCTGTAATGTTTCCTTGAGCGCATCATTGTCATAGGACGGGTGGGAGAGTAAAAATTTCAAATCATACAAGTCTTTAAACCTCGGCCTGACAATCGTTTGATGCAGCTTCCAAGCAACCTGGATGGACAGAGGTACAGTGTACGGAACATGAAAGCTTTCTCCAATGGCAGGTTGGTACTCTAGTGGAACCGGGTCTGCATCCATTTCCAAGTTAAACGAAATATCCAGATTAAGCTCATTATAGTCAGACGCTTCCCTTGGTTGACCTTTGAAATAATAGGCAATATCCGTATTGATCGTCGGAAAATCATCTGCCATAGCGTAGTCGATATATCTCCAAAATGCATTCTTTCGAAAACTTCTAAACACGACGCCGTCGTTCAGATCCATTTCGGTTACTTGAATCATCCACTGTGTAAATACTTCATGTGCATGTTCGACGTCCCTGATCTTCCCCGCATACAATAAGTCGATATCATCTGCGTCCCGAATCTCGCGGTTGTCCAAATATTGTCTGGTTAGAAGGCTGCCTTTTAATACAAAGGGCATATTCACTAGAGTAATTCTTCTCAACAGTGCTTCCAAAACAACAAGCTCTCTCGCCTCATATTCCAACTCTGCTACATCATCATATGTAATCATCATGATCCTCCATCTAAAAATTAGGAAATCCAGCCGCTGTCCAGTTCTTCGCGGCTGTCATAAATACATAGTTCATATTGTTCTTTGATTAGCCCAATCTGATTTGCTTGCAAAATGGTATGTATCATTTCTACTCGATCGTAAAACTGTTTTGGGCTCTCATATTCTCGGACGGTGATAAATCTCACTTTTCCATTCGCATTCAAAGAGTTTCTCGAAATATGTCCACCATGACCCTCGCATAAATTTCGTAAGGCGGCGACATCATCGACCGCTACTTTGCCATGCCATTCGAAGTAAGGCTTCGAGTTTAGGATGGGCTGGTGAAAATACGTTTCTTCCTTTGGAGAAATCTCTACTTTTTTTCGGACGATGGTAAAACCGTTGTGTTGAAACGTAGCTGCAATCTTTTCCATCTCTTTATTGGCTTCATGAAAATCTGGTCGTATGATTACTCCTGTTATCATCGGTTGATTGATGTAATTTCCCTGATCCAAGACGATCATGACCGGTTTCACTTGTTGCGATTGGCAGAGATCGATAAAAGCTTCCTTTTCATCAAGTTGTAGATCGTTGAAGGTAACATGAAACTCAAATTCCATTGCTTCACTCCCTGACTTTCCTTGTATTGCACAATCAATTTATTACCTTTTCTTCCTATTTGTATCGACATATCTTTTCTATCTCTTAACCGTTTCGTTTATAAAATAAAAAAGTAGAGGTACGCTGAGAATCTTCTCTCAACATATCTCTACTTCGAATAAGTCCTAGTTGCTAACCATTTAGCTTGGTGGTTACTGAAAAGTCCAGAGAGTGTACTTTTATGGACCAATGCCCCAAGATTTCATCGAGTCTTAAAGCGTAAGTCCTGATCTTTGAGCCTAAAGAGCTTTGATACGTAAGTTTTGAAAGCTGAGCTCTCATCTTTGAGCTTTCATCCTCGTATTCGCCAAATAATTTTAGGATGGCCTAGTTGACCCACTAGGCAAGGGACTCTCGTTTATCAGCTATTCAAATGATTAGCAAATCACACTGTTAATCCACAAGATTAATTTTGGTAATAGTATTGGATTCGCTTAAAATAAAATCGACTTCACACTCAAACTCGTCAATTTCTTTACTAAGCGTATCCATTTTTTCTTTCAACTTCAATGGGTCTACGAGCTTCGCTTCATTTTGCTCTTTAAACGGTTTGGAGATCGCTTCCATTTCCGTATCCTTCACCTTGGAGTCTTTGCCAAAGTTCGCTTCGAGCAGCTTTTCTAATCGTAGCTGTACTTCTTCATTTTTCGATTCAACCTGCGTGACTGCTTGGTTGTAATCTCTTCTCATTTTCTCCAGCAGTGATTTCTCGTATTGAATGGACGTTTTTCGCTCGATTGCTTCGGCAACTGTCATTCTCTTGCCGCTTATCGTTACCATCGTCTTTGCGTTGGACTCGACGATCAGTGACTTCATTTTTTGTCTTCTTTTTATTAGATCAATGATGGATTGGTAGTTTCGCTCTGTTGTTTCCTCATAGAGTTCTGTTGACGTGTAACCAGATACTGGCTTATGTCCAATGGCCGAAGACATGAAAGTCGTTTCATTGATTCCTTTTTGGATTCGTTTATCGAGTAACTTTAGTTCTGAGAGTCCTCTTGTGATAGACATTTCCATCGTGTCATTCCTCCTCGTGGAGTTTGATAGAAGAATTGTTTATGGATATAGGGGTACCATTTGGTAGTTTAATATACAACTTTATGTAAATAGTTGTAAAATTTCTCAGGGGATTGGTTTGAAAAATTCCACTTAAACTATCTTATCTAAATGATATTCAATTGGCTTCTGTTCAATTTTTTCTAATAACAAGGTTTTTCTTGTAATAAGATCATCGAATTGTTCCAGCGACAGTTTTTCCTTTAGTTGCTGCATATTCAAACTATCCAATCCTTTTAAAAGATACTCTTTGGATTTGTGAAATACCGCAGAGTGGGTTAATAATATCTCTCCGTAGGCTATTAGGACTATCGATTTTTCAAAAATACCAAGGTTCATCGTTGTTTCAAATTCACCAAGGGTCCTAGACAGCGCTTGAGTACCCCTCATGTCCTCTGCTCTATACTCTTGGTACATTTCATTGATTGCCTCAAACAATTCCTCGTACTCCCAATGCATGTTTAATCCTCCATTTACTACTCATGTTTCCCTCATCGTTAAAGGTGGGATAAGCCTTTGGAAGTTTAATTTCGACCACCTAGCTTAGCTACATTTACGATCTCTCTTATAAAAGGTGTTACAAAAAAGCAGTTTTCCATATCATCCTCATCCAACATAGCCCAATAATCAATCGTATTCTTATGAATACGAATATCTTTAAGGAGATGATTCCTGATAGAGCTACCCCAACTCTCCTCGTCCTTTTCTTCTATCATCGCATCTTCGTATGAAGAAATAATAACAATCATTAAAGCAAACTTTTCCTCTATATCTAGATTAAAGTTTTCATATGCAAATAAGAAATCCGCTACTCTTGAAGAATCGGACACTTCATACTCCCAATCTTGTGAAAATTCCTTGGGAGCTGGTAATTTGATTTTCTTTACAAGGCCTTCAATAGCACTTCGAGTAACATATTTAGGATTTATGTTCTCCATGACTTATTTCTCCTATCTATATATCTATATCGGCCGTTTTCAAAGTTGATGGTGTCACCTTTAAAAAAGGCTCATTCCCCCTCATCATTCAAGTTGGAATAAGCCTTTCGCAATTAATTAACCGTATCAAAGCTGCAAATATAGTCGATACAACATTCGGGCAGCTTCCCCGCGAGTGACAGCCTCGCCAGCTCTAATCTGTTTATCCGCAGGTACATCTATCAAGCGCTGCTTCACAGCCAAAGCCATCGTTGGTCTCGCCCAATCGGAAATCGTGTGTTGGTCTGTGAATTGACTCAAGTAGTCCTCCGTATTCGAAGGGTAATGATAATTTTTCTTTTCATGTAATGATCTTGCACCAATCGCAGCCATTTCTTCCCGGGAAATGGTATGGTCTGGCCTAAACGTGCCATCCGGATAACCTTTGACAATATCCTTTTTTTCGGATGACGCGATAAATGGAACATGCCATTGCGGCGGATTCACGTCTGAAAAGCTCTCCGTCGCCGTTTCGTCCAAAGCGTAAAAAGCTCTTACAAGCATCGCCGTGAACTCTGCACGGGTAAGCGGTGAATCGGGCTCAAAGTTGCCATCTTCTTTCCCGGTTACGATTCCTTTCGATCCCAGAAACTGTACGGCTTGCTGTAACTCAGGATCCCGATTGTCAACATCAGGGAACGTTTTGGTATTATTATCCACGAAATACGTTCCAGAACGGTTTATTTCGGCTTCCATGCCGTTATTGTACGGATTGAACTTTCCTCCGATAGGCTGCGTTACTTTCCCATTCGTATAGAACACGCTATTATGTGTCGCGTCCGCCTGATGTGCAGGCAGAATGAGCCCGATGTTGCTAGATACGTTAGAAAGCTCCTGCCCTTGTTCATCTAAAAATTGTACATGGTATCCGCCGTTATTGTTTTCGACCAAGCGAATAACAATAACCGGGAGCGAATGGAACAGGCGATTTACGGTCGCAAGGTTAAACGTCAGTTTCGCATCCCCCGCATGGACGGTAAGATAGTCGATATCCTTACGATTGGTGAAGCTATCCTTATAAAGTTTGACTGTAAAACCTTTTTGTTCAGGCAAAGACAAAATTTCCCCATTTACGACTAACTCTCTAGCAAGAGCAATGTTGTTTTCCGATAGCGTCTGCTCTACAGCAGTCTTAGCCTTTCGCGCATTGTCAGCTACGCGGTCAACCAACTCGGGCGTGATGATGAGTTGGCCATTCACAATATCCGACTTTTCGCTACTTGCGGCTGTAATAACTAGCTCTCCTGCTTGGGTCAGTCCCTCCACAATAAACGGACGTTGTCTGTCAGCGACAGGAACCGATTCGACGGCAGTGTAATACGTCTCGGACAGTCTATTACTATCGACGACGTACAACAAAAAGTAAGCGGTCACGTCCGGAGAACCAGCTCTGCTTGCAGTTGCCCGCACAATGGTCTGCCCGGATTTGTTCGCTTTTACGACCTGTGTACCATTCACATTCGATAAGGTTCCTATGCTCGGATCTTCAATGGTGTACGTCATTTTTGTCCCAGGAAGCAGATTATTTACCGCAATGAACTGTTTGTCGCCAGGTTGCAGCATCGTGACATACGGATAGAGACTCATTTCCGGCGTAGTTCGTATCACAGGCTGGGCTGTTGTTTCAGAGCGATTGCCCGTTGGTTTGTCTGCTGTGCTAGGGCGTTCGGCTGTTGATTTATCTGTTTTCTCTGAACGATTACGAGCTACCGTTTCATCCGTGAAAACAACTAGCTTTGGCAAGGCAATCGAATCTGCCCAAGCCCACAATGTCTGATCCTTTTTTACTACATAGTAATACCTATTTTGTAGGGAATAGTCATTTTGGTATATAGAAGCAATGTCCGTAAGCTCTGGGAAAACTTTATCGTTGTTGTCCACTGACCAAAGCTGATCGTCTTCTCGGAAGGCATACGTTTTATCGATATTCCGATCTCTCAAGGAGTCAAATTGCATGATCGTTCGCGCGTCTTTTGCTGCATGTAAATACAAAGGATATTTTTTCGTGTCAGCAGTTGGCCAAGACAAGACAGTGCCATCCTTCATATAGGCATAGCTGATAGAAATGCCCGGCTCTATCTTGACGATATCAGCAAATCCGTTCATCTGCTCTGGACTTGTGTTTTTCGAGCGGTTATTCGGCAGATACGAATTTGCCTTCCATCTCCAAACCGTACCGTCCTTTTTCACAGCGAATCCGATGCCGTTAGCCGTTTTTATGGATACGACATCATCTAGTAGCTTTGTTCGGACCGGAACGGGTGTGGCCCCCTTCGTGGTACCTGTTTCACTTCCCAAACTCCATACGGAACCGTCTGATTTTAGTACGAACAAGACCTTGTAGGCACTGTTATAATGCGTGGCTAGTGACGTTACATTTTTCAAATCTTTGATTTGCTTCGGAGCACTAGCCGTACTCGCTTCAAGAGTAGTGCCGGGGGCGGCGTCCCAATACCACACCGTTCCGTCATTTTTTAGGGCCACGTAGTTAACAATATAGTTACCCCGGGCCGACTTCCTTTTGACTATCATCTCCTTCACATTCTGCAAGCCCGGAATTTGCATTTTTTTGGCTTTATAGAATAGATCTGAAGAACTAAGAGGATGTCCATAGATGTACCAAGTCCATACGGTTCCATCTTTTTTCGACAGTAGCACATTATCGTTAAGGATGTGGTAATCCTCCCCGATACGTGTATAATGTTGTTCGTAATCGACTCTTGTGTCATTCCCATTGGCTTGAACCGTATTAGATTGGGCCGTCAGGATTAACACAAGGCTTAACAATGCTGCCATCAATCGTTTCATTGTTGTCCTCCACTAAAAATCTCCTCGATAATCTCTTTGCTCTGTCTCCCAATTCCCATCATTTGTACCAAACTTCATATTAACAGAACATGAAATATTTACAATAAACTAGCTATTTTTAGCAAAATGCATTGTGCCCTCCAGCTTTCAGGACAGGAAAAGCAAAAAAGCCAGGGCCTACTCTCCCTGGCTGTCGTACGTTACAGAAGTCCTTCCTTTTTCCCTTTTTGTACCGCGTCATCCCGATTCCGCACTCCGAGCTTGTCATACAGAGCAGACGCATAGTTACGCACTGTCCCATCTGACAAATACAGCTTGGAAGCGATTGTTTTATAGCGCATGCCTTGGGAGAGCATCTGCAAAATCTCCAGCTCCCGCTTCGTTAAACCATAAGCATTCTCGTCTTTTTCGCTTATTTTCGGTGCAACGAGTAAATCTTCCTGTTCGTTTACTGGCTGTGCATCCAGCATTTTATGAAGTAGGTCTTGTGCAATCATCGTACCGCCGCGATGGACGAGGCGAATCGTTTCCGCTAGCTCGCGTGATTCAATCGATTTCAAGAGATAGCCGTCTGCACCACTACGCATGATTTCTTTGGCTTTTTCAGTATCCTGAAACGTAGACAGGACAAGAACACGAATACCCGGCCATTTTTCCTTTATTCGTTTTGTCGCAGTGATCCCGTCCATATTCGGCATTTCCAAGTCCATCAGCACGAGGTCTGGTTCTAGCTCCTCGCACAGCTCCACAGCCTGCGCCCCATCCTCGGCTAACCCGACTACCCGCAGGTCCCGCTGTCCCTCGAGTATGGTGCGCAAGCTTTCCCGAATAAACGAGTGATCATCTACGATAAACAAACGAATGATTTCATCCGCGCTCTCTACCAGCCTCGGCACAAAACAAGTAACGATCGTTCCTTCTCCCCGCTCTGAGTATACGGATACTCTTCCTTGCAAATGAGATGCCCTCTCTTTCATCGTCGTGATCCCGAAACCATCCTTCCAATTTTCCATCCCGTGACCGTTATCCTGTACTTCCAGCCTCGTCTGTTGCGGCTCAAAATAGAGAGAAACGACGATGTCCGTAGCCTGCCCGTGGCGTACCGCATTCGTCAAAGATTCCTGCAAGCAGCGAAAAAAGGTCATTTTCACCTGCTTACCAACAGGATACTCTTCTCCGATCGCACGAAACCGCACATTCACCTTGGCATGTGTCTGAAACTCCTCCGCAAGCTGCCTCAGCGAATGGACCAAGGGAAGTGTCTCTTCCGGTGACCCCATCTGATGCAAGTACCCTCTCACTTCCTTCATGCCTTTTCGCGCAAGCTGCAAGAGGGAGTCGAGCTTTTGCGTCCCTTCCTGCGACGCTACATCCGGACGTAAGGTTTCCAGCCCCATGATGATCGAGACATAGGAATGCCCCATCGTATCATGCAGGTCCTTGGAAAGGCGGTCCCGCTCCTCAAGCAGAGTCACTCTCTCGATTTGAGAGAGGTATTGCTCCAGCACACTGTTTTGCTTGCGGATAATTTCATTTTGCCGATGATTGACGATGAGCAAATGAAAGGCAAACCCTATCACATAAGCAAGCCCGACTTGCGGAAAAATCTCGAACACATCAATTGCACGAGAAAAAAACATTATCAACAGTGGGATAAAAACAATCGTAATGGGAGCCGACCAGCGAAACGATTTCTCCGCACTATTGGCGGCAATCAAAAAAGCTGGCATCAAAAAAGTAAGGTACGCCTCCGGAAACATAGACGTGAGATAAATCGATAATCCGCCAAACAAGAGCATTTCTGCTATCAGATAGTAACGATAGCTCAGCATTAAACAAATCCACGGGACGGAAAAAACCATCATTTCCCAAAGTATAACCATCCATAAGGGCAGAGTGAGATATTCTCCAAAATTTACAGTCGTAACGGTGAGTGAAAAGCAAACGATCAGACGCAAAAAAAACATCACCCAGTCATACCAGGCCCATTGTTTTACGATATCTAACAAACTATCATCCCCTAATTGCTTTGAACATCAAGCGCGTGTACCCACCAATTAAATGTACGAGTCCGTTCCCGAGCTTGGAGCACCCGATCATGAGTATGAATCCTAAACTCATTATTTGCAATGCCTTCAGTTCTGAATCCACTACGCTCCCGAAAAAATGTAGCTCAACGAAAGGATAGAGCAACGGTATGAACGCAAAACATACGGGTGCAATGTAGATGAGCACTCCGATAATCAGGCAAATGCACCCTAGGACGAATTTTTGCATCAGCCAATAAACGGATATCCAGTTTCTTACATTCATTAATTCCGCCTTTGCCTGCATCCATTGGTTTCCCACTGCTCTTTGTCTCATTGCCAACGGTTCTATGGAAATATCGGTATAAATCTTCGTCTGAATACGTTCATGCTGGACAAAGGTTTGGCTTGTACGCAACACATTGGTGAGCAATGGAATTCCCACTACGGTAAATGACAAGGCCAAGCCAAGCACGATACTGACCAAGTAAAAACATAAATAAAATACCCCCGAGACAAATGTAAACAGCAAAAAGATAACATTTTGAACGTTACGCATAATCGCTCTTTTCATCTAAGCTAACTCGCTCCTATCTATACCTTTTCCGACACGATGATGACGGTCTGCCCTTACCGTAATCCACTGCGCGTCACATGAGCCAGTATCAAAATGTCATATGACAGGCTAAGTCATGTCATTTCATCAAAAGAATTTTGTAAGTCGGAAAAGTGATGACAGGAAGTAACTACCGAGTATGACACTAGCTTTGCCATACTGTGCTCAAGCGCTCACTCTCGGAGTCGCTGCGGTGTTACCAACACAAAAAGGAGAATCGCACATGAAAAAAGTGATACAAAAAATGAGTCTCGCCGTTTTTCTTCTCTCCACCACCTTGATTACCGCATGCACACAGCCGCTCGGTGCCATGGAATCAAATCAGACTGCTTCCAGCATAAACGGACCAGTGGATGCCAAAGAAGTAGAAGCATTTGCCGATCCACTGTTTGCAGAGAAAATGAAACAATACAATGTGAATGGTTCGAGCTTTGTGGTCGTCCGTGATGGCAAGGTCATCGTGAACAAAGGCTACGGCTTCGCTAACAAGGAAAAGAAAATCCCTGTTGATAAAGATACGGTGTTCCAAATTGCCTCTGTATCGAAAACCTTTACCGCTTTGGCTGCCATGCAGCAAGTCGATGCGGGTAATATTGACCTGCATGGCAATGTAGAGGAATATCTCGGTGGGCTAAAGATTCCTAATAAGACAGGAAAACCGGTCACCATGTACGACTTGCTTACCTACACAAGTGGCATCGATTTGCCTGATGGCATTGCCATTACCGGTGCCCAATACATTGATCAGGACATCTCGATGGATGAATACCTTCCAAAGCATATGCCGACCGTCATCCGACCACCTGGCGAGGCCTATACGTATGATAATTCTGGATTCTTACTTGCTGGTTACGCCGTGGAAAATGCAAGTGGAATCCCCTTTGCCCAGTATATGGATGAAAAAGTGTTCAAGCCTCTCGGAATGACCTCAAGCAGTGTACGCTTTAAGCCTGAGCTCATGAAGCGAATGGCTGCCAATTACGTCGGTCGTAAAGGAGAGCTTCGTCCTCCAGAAGGGCGCACTCCAACTGATGGTCCACAGGGAAGCATTCTATCAACAGGCGAAGACATGGCCAAGTATATGATCATGCAGCTGCAAAACGGAAAATTTGACGGCAAGGAAATCGTCAGCGAAAAAAGCATGGACTTGATGCATACGTACCAGATTTTCGCGAATAAGGACATCCCGATCACAACCGTAGGCTTTGAAGGCTATTTTCCAGAGCTGGCAAATGGTCAACACGTTGTTTTGAAGGGTGGAAACATGCCTGGCCATTCTTCCCTGATGGTATTGGTCCCAGAACAAAAAACCGGCTTTTTCATGTCCTACAACAATGATTCATTATTAAGCTCCGAAATTTACAAAGAATTCATGGATCATTACTTCCCAGCGACAAAAGAACAAGCAGAGCCTGCTTACTTACCTTTGAGTGAAAAGGATGCGCAAAAATATTTCGGGCTGTATCAAAATACGCGTGTCTATTTTGCCCGTACTTCTATTACCTACGAGAATGGCTCACTCGTGCTTGAGAATGAGATAACCGGAAAACAAAAGCTGCGAATGATTCATCCATTGCTGTTTGTAGATGAGGAAGGCAATAAAGTCGCGTTCAAGGAAGACAAAAACGGTAACATCAAATACTTCTATTATGCAACGCCAAAAGGTGCTTTACTGGTTGCCGATTCACAAAAAATGGAAATGAAACAGACCTACTCAGACGTCTCTAACACTAGTAGCTATAAGACCTATATCAACAACCTCAGCGCTCTTTCCATTATGGGAGCAAAAACAGGAAATAAATTTGATCCTACAGGAACCATGACACAAGGCGAATTTACTGACGCTCTGATCAAAGCACAAGGCATGTACGTATTTGCCGGGAGTGAAGACGGGATTAGACAGCAATTGGCCGCGGGCATCCCTAATTTGAATCCATCTGCACCAATCACCAGACAAGTCGCTGCTGTCATGATCCAAAATTTGAAGCAGCTTGAACCAGTGGCAAACACCAAAACGAAGCTACAAGATACCGCCGATGCATGGGCAAAAGATGCGATCACTGCTCTTGTTTCACAAGGCATCGTTGATCCGGATACGAAAGTAAGCGCAAATGGCTCTTTCACATTCCGCGCAAAAGATTTACTGAAGCGTCAAGAAGCAAGTGCCTTGCTTGATTTAGCGTTTGGCTACTATTCGCTGCCGATTAAACGAAACTAACTCCTCTCCTCTCTGAGCCAGTGCCAAAACGTCATATGGCATGTCAAGTCATGTCATTTCATCACAGAGACAGCAACTATTTTGTATATCGGAAAAATGATGACAAGAAGTAACTACCGAGTATGACGCGAGCTTTGCCATACTGTGCTCAAGCGCTCATTCTCAGAGTCGGTGCGTCAAAACGTGTTGCCAAAACAAAAAGGAGAATCGCACATGAAAAAAGTGATACAAAAAATGAGTCTCGTCGTTTTTCTTCTCTCCACGACCTTGATTGCCGCATGCACGCAACCGCTCGGTGCTGTGGAATCCACTCAGACTGCTTCCATTGCTGCCCAAGGACCGTTGGATGCCAAAGAAATAGAAGCGTTTGCCGATCCACTGTTTGCAGATAAAATGAAAGAATTTAATGTGACTGGTTCCAGCTTTGTTGTTGTCCGTGATGGCAAGGTCATCGTGAACAAAGGCTACGGCTTTGCTGACAAGGAAAAGAAAACCCCTGTTGATAAAGACACGGTGTTCCAAATTGCCTCAGTATCGAAAACCTTTACCGCCTTGGCTGCCATGCAGCAAGTCGATGCGGGTAAAATTGACCTGCATGGCAATATAGAGGAATATCTCGGTGGGCTAAAAATTCCTAATAAGACAGGAAAACCGGTCTCCATGTACGACTTGCTCACCTACTCAACTGGCTTCGAATTGCCTGACGAAACTACCTTTACCGGTCCACAATACATCGGGCAGGACATCTCTATGGATGAATTCCTTCCAAAGCACATGCCGACCGTCATCCGACCACCTGGCGAAGCCTATACGTATGATAATACAGGATTCTTACTCGCTGGCTACGCCGTGGAAAAAGCAAGTGGAATCCCCTATGCCCAGTATATGGATGAAAAAGTGTTCAAGCCTCTCGGAATGACCTCGACCAGTGTACGCTTCAAGCCTGAGCTCATGAAGCGAATGGCTGCCCATTACGATCTTAATGGCGAGCCACGTCCGGCAGAAGGACACGCTCCAACTGATGGTCCGCAGGGAAGCATTCTATCAACAGCAGAAGACATGGCAAAGTACGTGATCATGCAGCTGCAAAACGGAAAATTTGACGGCAAGGAAATCGTCAGCGAGAAAAGCATGGACTTGATGCATTCTTTTCAGATTTTCGCAGAAAAGGACATCCCAATCACTACCGTAGGCTTTGAAAACTATTTTCCAGAGTTTGCAAATGGTCAGCACGTTGTTTTGAAGGGCGGAAACATGCCAGGCCATTCTTCCCTAATGGTATTGATCCCGGAACAAAAAACCGGCTTTTTCATGTCCTACAACAATGACACAATGTTTAGCGCTGATATTTACAAAGAATTCATGGATCATTATTTCCCGGAAAAAGTAAAAGCAAAAGCAGATCCAGAGTCTGATTACTTGCCCTTGAGTGAAGGGGATGCGCAAAAATATTTCGGGCTGTATCAAAATACGCGTTTCTATTGGACACGCACTTCTATTACCTATGAGAATGGATCACTCGTGCTTGAGGGTGAGGCAACCGGAAAACAAAAGCTGCGAATGATTCACCCATTGCTATTTGTAGATGAGGAAGGCGAAAAAATCGCGTTCAAGAAAGACCAAAACGGTAACATCAAATACTTCTATTATACAACGGAAAAAGGCGCTAGCCTTGCTGCCGATTCACAAAAAATGGAAATGAAAAACACCTACTCAGACGTCCCTAACACCAGCAGCTATAAGACCCATATCAACAACCTCAGCGCCTTTTCCATTATGGGAGCGAAAACAGGAAGTAAATTTGATCCTACAGGGACCATGACACAAGGCGAATTTGCTGACGCCCTGATCAAAGCACAAGGCATGTACGTAATGGCCGGGAGTGAAGACGGGATTAGACAGCAAATGGTTGCTGGCATCCCTAATTTGAACCCATCGGCACCAATCACAAGACAAGTCGCTGCTGCCATGATCCAAAATTTGAAGCAACTTGAACCTGTGGCAACCAGCAAAGTGACGCTGCAAGACAACGCCGACACATGGGCAGCAGATGCGATCACTGCACTTGTTTCACAAGGCGTCGTGGATCCTGATACGAAGGTAAGCGCAGATGGCTCTTTCACATTCCGCGGAAAAGATTTACTGAAGCGTCAAGAAGCCAGTGCCTTGCTTGATTTAGCGTTTGGCTACTATTCATTGCCGATTAAACAGTAAGCATCTGTTTCCTCTTTTTGGGATAAAGTAGGGACTTGTTGTATACCCTACTCCTTTGAGGGAGGTGACTGGTCGTGGAAAATAGCGATAAAAACAGGGGACAAGCTGAGCAAAAAGTTTCAAGTGACTTGAATGAGAAGGAAATCGAGCTTCAGCATCAATATCAAATGTTCCCTACCCCGGATGAAAAACGTGCTTCAAAAGTAATTACTGAGCTGAAAGATTAATAGCTACTCTCCCCCACTTTAAGGCTGTCGAGAAACTCGGCAGCCTTTTTCATTTGCTCCGTAATCCGCTGAGCATGACATGAGCGAGTGCCAAAATGTCATATGACACAAAGTAACTACCGAGCATATGACAGAAAATAACTACCGAGTATGACACGAGCTTTGCCATACTGTGCTCAAGCGCTCACTCTCGGAGTCGGTGCCCCAAAACGTGTTAGCATAAAAGCATAAATCAAAAGGGGAATCTCGCATGAAAAAGGTTTTTCAAAAAATGAGTCTCACGGTTTTTCTTCTCTCCACGACCTTGATTGCCGTATGCACGCAGCCACTTGGTGCAATGGAAATAAATCAGACTGCTTCCATTGCTGCCACCAACATAAAAGGACCGCTGGATGCCAAAGAAGTAGAAGCGTTTGCCGATCAACTGTTTGCAGAGAAAATGAAAAAATTTAATGTGAATGGTTCCAACTTTGTTGTCGTCCACGATGGCAAGGTTATCGTGAACAAAGGATACGGTTTCGCTGACAAGGAAAAGAAAATCCCTGTTGATAAAGACACGGTGTTCCAAATTGGCTCTGTAACGAAAACCTTTACCGCCATGGCCGTCTTGCAGCAAGTCGATGCGGGCAAAATAGACCTGCATCATAATGTAGAGGAATATCTCGGCGGGGTAAAGATTCCCAATACGACCGGAAAACCGCTCACCATGTACGACATGCTTACCTACTCAAGCGGCTTCGATATGCCTGACATCACTACCTTTCTCGGTCCACAATACACCGAGCAGGACATCTCGATGGATGAATTCCTTTCCAAGAATAATATGCCGACTGTCATCCGACCACCTGGCGAGGTCTATTCGTATGATAATACTGGATTCTTACTCGCTGGCTACGCCGTGGAAAAAGCAAGTGGAGTCCCTTATAACGAGTATATGGATGAAAAAGTGTTCAAGCCTCTCGGAATGACCTCTAGTAGCGTACGCTTCAAGCCTGAGCTCTTGAAGAGAATGGCTGCCCATTACCGCCCTAATGGCGAGCCACATCCGGCAGATGGATTCCTTCCAACTGATGCTCCGCAGGGAAGCATTCTATCAACGGGAGAAGACATGGCCAAGTACATGATCATGCACCTGCAAAACGGAAAATTTGATGGCAAGGAAATCGTAAGCCAAAAAAGCATGGACTTAATGCATTCTTACCAGATTTTTGCGGAAAAGGACATCCCGGTCACAACAGTAGGCTTTGAAAACCTTTATAGAGACCTGACAAATGGTCAGCACGTTGTTTTCAAGGGTGGAAACATTACTGGACATGCTTCCCTGATCGTATTGATCCCTGAACAAAAAACTGCCTTTTATATGTCCTACAACAATGATTCGGACATGAGAGCAGAAATTTTCAAAGAGTTCATGGATCATTATTTCCCGGAAAAAGAAAAAGCGGAGCCTGTGTATTTGCCCTTGAGTGAAAAGGACGCGCAAAAATATATCGGGCTGTACCAAAATACGCGTGGCTTTTGGAACCGCACTTCTATTGCCTACGAGAATGGCTCACTTATGGTGGAAGATGCAACAATCGGAAAACAAAAGCTGCGCATGATTCATCCACTACTGTTTGTAGATGAGGAAGGCAGTAAAATCGCATTCAAAGAAGAGAAAGACGGTAACATTACATACTTCTATTATCCCACGCCAAAAAACGTCTCACTTGCCGTTGCCCATTCACAAAAAATGGATAAGAAAGAGACATACTCAGACGTATCTAATAGCAGTAGCTATAAGACCTATATCAACAATCTCAGCGCTCTTTCCATTATGGGAGCAAAAACAGGCAGTAAATTTGATCCTACTGGGACCATGACACAAGGCGAATTTATTGATGCTCTGATCAAAGCACATGGCTGGTACGGATTTCCCGGGGATGAAGCCATCAATAGACAGCAATTGGCCGCGCGTGTCCCTGATTTGAACCCTTCGGCACCTATCACAAGACAAGCCGCTGCTGTCATGATCCAAACTTTGAAGCAGCTTGAACCGGAGGCAACCAACAAAGTGAAGCTGCAAGACACAGCCGATGCATGGGCAACAGATGCGATCACTACTCTTGCTTCACAAGGCATCGTCGATCCGGATACGAAGATAAGCGCAGATGGCTCTTTCACATTCCGCGCAAAAGATTTACTGAAGCGTCAAGAAGCAAGTGCCTTGATTGATTTAGCGTTTGGTTACTATTCTTTACCGATTAAGCGGTAGGCTATTACCGGGCTGAAAGATTAATAGCTGTGAAGAAATATGAATTGAGAAATCCCCTCCCCATTTTAAGGCTGTCAAGAAACTCGGCAGCCTTTCTTCGTTCAGAAAAAAGAATCCGCTTAAAGGAGATCGATTCTCGCCAGAACCTTCATCCTGCGTAACTCTTGTGCTTTCTGACAGTAGCCTCTCACTCTGTTTGTGCCTGTGCAATTCATCCTACCTTTTCCTGTATCTGCTTGCCATTTTTCTTTCCTCCATTCATTTTTGGCATGCTTAATAGGCTCATTCCTCCTCGTCATTCGAGTTGGAATAAGCCTTTGAAAGTTTATCAAGTGTGTTTGTTAAGTTGTTTAGTGTTTGGTTTCTTGTGTATTCTACGACCTTACTATTAAGATGTAAACCCGGTCTACATATGTGTTAAATGATAGGTTTATTCAGCACTCGGTAACCCTACAAATTATTCCCTTTCCCAAAATGATAAATTATAGAGCTTCAATATCAGCTTGCTCAGTGAATCCCGAATCTACCCAAATTATATCAAGATTTATTTAGTTACTTCATTCAACTAAAGTTGAGTCAAGTAAATTTAAATTTCTATCACTTATATCTTCTGGTGAGTTCGTTATGGCGTCTACATACCAATCTGCAAGCGGAATCATCTCTGATCCAGCAATAATATTCTTATCCATAAGGATGATTTTCCCACCCCTTTCAAAATATTTAATAATAGGCTCATAAAGATTATAATACTTTCGAGCTTTTAGTACTTTCTGATCTACTAACGCTGATAGTTCTAAGTAATTTATACAAACTGACTTGATTAATTCACTTTCAATTGATTGAATAGCTGGACATACTTCTTCTATCTCTAATGTATATGAATACCCCAGCGCTTCTACAGCATTAACAAACGGACTATCGATACTTAAATATAAAAATCGTTCAAAATATGCCGCCCTTCTTAAAAATTCATTTATTAAGATTAAATGGGATTTCTTTTCTGGTTGTTCAAGCATAAAATTGATAGACGCAATTCTAGTTTGAGCATACTCTAAGTAGCTTGTAATAATCAGTCCGTCCTCATTTTCCCACTTTATTTCCATGTCTTGTTCTAAATCCAATCGATCTAAATGTTGGTCACTAATGTCATTGGGTTCCTTAATTACCTTGTCACGATAAGTAGGAAGATGGAAGGTAGCCTCACCAACAATCATTGAATTTTGACGAATATCAAAACTCCCTCCTCTTTCTAATAATTGTATCAACGGTTCATACAAATCCTTATGTTCTAACGCAACTGGTATCCCTTTATCTATTAAAACTGACCATTGAAGATAGTATCGACACATATATTTAATAGTACCATTATGAATTTCTTCAAGTTTCGGGCACCATTGAAGGACATCTATGTCTAACTCTCTATCCATTACATCAAATGCAGAAATAAACGGATACCTTAAAGTCTTTAAAGTAATTGAATATTCATGAATAACACGTGTAGCCCTTCTTAGGAATTCTTGCACTAGTAAATGATGTGATTTGTAATCCTGGTTACGAATATTATCAAAATCAATCAATGAAATTCTTTCTGCGGCACTTATTAAATTTTTCATTTTGCTATATACTCCCACCGTGGAATATAAACTTACTATTTCTTATTCTGTTTGATTTGAAGCGCTGTAACTTCGCGAGCTTCGGGGCTTAATTACGTCATACGTCTATTCCTCAATTACAATTTACACTTTTAAATTCGGGCGAACAAAAAAGCTCACTCCTCCTCATGGTTCAAGTTGGAATACGCCTTGGGAAGAGTTTCAAGTGTATTTGTCAGGTTTTTGGTTAACTGTTTAAACTCACAAAATTTCTTGACAGACACTTTTACTTCATTCGATATAACTCTCAGCAATCTGAATATGTCTTTTCAATTCCAAGTCAGGATACCTATTATCTAGTAAATATAATAATTGGATATACTTCTTACTTTGTAACTTGTACGCCACATCTTCAAACACTTCACTTAAATAACTAAGCTCTGTCTTTGTACAATCCTTCAAAAAATTTAATGTTAAATCTTCATTCTCACTAAGCACATCGGTCAATTCCATCCACTTTTGTTCTATTCTCGGATCATTCTCATCTAGTAGTGCTCTTGCACCTAATATTGCTTTTACTTTATCATTGAACATTCTTCTATACCTCCAAATAATTAGGATTGTATCGAATTATCCGGGAAAACAGTTCCTATTTCACCATTTGTCTTAATTATTCCTACCCGAACTCCATTATAATTACCGAACATACCAACCAAAGGCATCTAACTTCCCTTTCACCTCAGCCACTTGGTTGTTGACGGCTCTACACGACATGATGGCAGCCTTTCGGTTTCCTACAATTCCTTTTCAACAGAACTTCAGTAGTCAATTTCTCTCTTTCATTAAGCTACAAAATCTACTTTCCTTCGGCTGCACATAAAAACAGGTCAATCATGGTGGTATCTGACCATAAACGACCTGTTCAACGTGACGTTATTAAGTTAAATAGGGTATAAAATTCAAGCATTAATGTGCGTACATCTTAATTCGTGAAAACTTTCTACTGAGAGAACAAAGATAAACTAAGTAATGATGAAATGAAGTGATTCATTCGACACTGGATGGGACTTTTTGAACAGCCGCGGCTCATACTCTTTCATTCAGTGATTATTTGAGTTATTGTGGTATAGCAACGGACGAAAAAAGAAACCGCCAACGTGGGCGGGTAACTAGCATTGCGGCATTGTTAGTTGTATTGTACGATCTTGTTGTTGTGCTTATAAACGGGTTTACACGAAATTCTAAACAGACCCGGTTAGAAGCTCACTTGTTTCCAGTCAGTCTCATATTTTTTTCGTATGTTATAAAACCTTCAGCCGAAAACCTTTTTTCAAGCATCCTCCTAGCGTCGTATTTACTACAATCCTTTTCTACATAAATTTCATCTTGTAAAAATAAGATAAATATAGAACTAGATGCATCGTTATTCGCCAAATATAAACCAAATAATTCGTTGTATTGAGTGCTAAAACACAAAGCTAAATACTCTATTTTGAGTTTAAAATTCTCCTTACATTCAATTAATCCCTCATAACTAGCAAATATATTAAAATCATCCAAATCATTAATTCTATTCATTGAGATAAGTGGATTCATACCTCTTATATACAAGCCTATGACATCACCATCATCTTTCTCAAGGAAAAGTACATGGTCTAATCTCTCATCATCATCCTCATCATGTAAAAAAATAATATTTGAGATTTCTTTTTGCACAAAAAATGATTAATCTTTTTTGTAAAAGATAAAATGTAATTATTCATATATACGTCTCCTCAACAAACTCATTTAGCTTAGGTATTTTTCCACTTTCACTTCATTACGAAAAAGGCTTACTCCTCCTCGTTGATGTTGGAATAAGCCTTTGAAAGTTTATCAAGTGTTTGTAAGTTATTTAGTGTTTGGCTTGTTGATTGTATTGAACGATCTTATTGTTGGGATTGTAAATGTATTTACAAAAAATATCTTAGTAAACCATTATTAAATAACAACTCACATGCAATTCTCAAAAATCCACCTTTTTGCTTGTTCTTTATCTAAGGTAATTGGTTCTTCTGGAGTTCCAATATTTATACTAATAATTTTAGCCTTCTCAATTCCCTTAACATTTTTGAAACTTGCACCCTTTACTAAGACATCTTCAAAAAAAGAATCTTCAATGTTTGCATTATCCAGTTTTGAATTTCTAAAGTCTACACTACTAAAATAACAAACATTTAACTCAGCATTCGAAAGATCAGCCCCCAAAAAAATGGTCTCTGCACTCTCACAATCTGTAAATTTTGAGTTTCTGAGATTAGAGTAACTAAAATCCGCATATGAAACATAACCTTTATAGAAGTTAGCCCCGTGTAAATAAGTATTTCTAAACGTTGAAGAATATAGCCAAGTTAAAATAAAATTTCCTTTTTCTAAGTTCATACTATCAAACGAACATTCAATTAACCTAGCTTCTTTAAAGGAAAAATTGGACAAGTCGAGACCTTCCAGATTTATTTCGTCAAGTACCAATTTCTCCCCCTCCCTCCCCACTGAGTCTAACCATACTTGATGTAATTCAAATTTTTTAATTATACTTTTTTCATCTACCATTCTAATCACCCTTTTTATGGATACCAAATAATCCTATCTGCAATACCTTCCTTACTCACTGCATCTTTTAGTTGAGCAACATGTTCCGGGATTAGCCCTCTAGTGTCAATTATTATATTGATATCTTTATTTAATTTTTTGTACATATTTTCCAGTGTTCTTTTCACACTAAATGCTCCCTTTTTAGGGTTTGTGTGACCATTAGGATAAGATTCATAACTCTTAACATCCCAACGTTGCTTAGTAGGTGATGATTCATCATAGAATTCAGCGCCACCAGAATCCCTTTTAATTTTGCCTAGTTCCCCTCTTTCTTCTACAGCTAAACCTACTTCTCTTTCCTTTTCGCCTTGTTCATCTAAAACATAGCCTCTATCTGGGTCTGTAGCCAAATCATCCAATTCCTTTTGGCTTCTACCCCCAGTATAATTTCCATCCTTATCATACAGGTTAGGCTTATTAGCTTCACCCGTCCCCTCATCACCATTATCACTACGACGATGATTACCACCACCACCGCCATTACCACCAGACAAATCATCATGCCGAACAAAATAAAACCTATATTCACCCGAATAAGCGTCTCTAAAAACAGCAACTCCACCAAGCATGTTCCCCATCTGCTTGAGAAGCTTTTCAACCTCTTTTTGTAATTCCTCGATCGATTTTGGAAAACTCTTAGCCTGCGTCTTTAGCTTTCCACCCTTTAGTGATGAGCTACTGTTCCGGTTGTTATCTGCGCCATCGAGAAGTAATCCCGTTCCATTTCCACCGTCTCGTTTGCCACGTTGGGAATCCCCATCTGGACCTATGTCAATTGTCTGTTTAGCTGCCTGCTTATAGGCAGAAAAAGCCCCACGGCTTACCACTAGCTCGGCGATAACCAAATCTTGCTTGCCTCTATTTCGGCCTTTTTCGTAGCTTTCTTCGCTAGACCTGGTCCACCTGCCGCCTTGTGTGTCTTCCAACATGTATTGCCCATCTTTTACAAAGGGTTCTATGACATCGCTGTAGACTCCTTTTGCACCCGACCAAGCCGTTTCTAATACATCTGTTCCTATTTCTCTCGCCGATTTATTCCCCGTGAGCACATCTCCCGCGTAATTCAAGGCACTGGTAGCACGATCCGCGACTCCCTTTGCCATGATATTTCGCTCGGTAAGTGATCCTACCTCTTTACCACTTACCCATTCATAAATTTCTTCTGAGCCACCAAACGTTACTGTGGTAAACGCAATATCTGCCGTATCAACCACAGCACTTTACAATGCAATTCCATTTTTTTGACGATGGCACATGGCGTGTACAACCATGTCATCTCCCTATTCACAGCTCGGGAAATACATATAGTTACTTCCTCTGCATACACAAAAGGCTCATTCCTCCCCTCATTCAAGTTGGAATAAGCCTTTAAAAGTTTATCGAGTTTGGTAGTCAAGTTTTTAGTTTTTAGTGTTTAGTTTGTTGATTGTATTGTACAATCTTGTTGTTTGCTTGTACTCTTATTTACACAACATACTTGGCACACCTGTTCATCACTCTATGTACCAATCATATTTTTACAGATTTAGATTATCTCTAATTTGCGCCAAATATCTCTTGTCGAGTCAATAAGTCGTTACAAGCAATCTCTAAATACATCACATATGAATGATTGTCAATTATTGTTTGATTAGTCTTACCTCCCAGTCCATAAATAATAAAGAACTCAACCCCCTCTTCAAAATATCTATCTTCTTCGCGATGATACGAATCAGGAAAATTAAAGCCTCTATAATTTGCAGAGAAACCGTATCCTTCTGCCATGAATTCTAAAGCTTCCATAAAATCGTAATCAGAAAGCAAAAAGAAATATTCAATCACCATACTAAAATTCCCTTCTTTATTTGGGAACATTTGCGCATACTCTTCAAAACTTCGCATATTTATTACACTCCTTCAAATTTATAAACTTCTATATTGATTCCAATTTACAACTGGGTAAAAATTATTAATCACCGTTTCGCTTGGATATACCCATCCATCAAATGTCAATCCGCGTGCTTCACCTTGTAATATTCTTTGCATTTTTCTTTATTAGTTGTCATCCCTTCTGAATATAGTCTTAACTCCTATCCCTCTATCCTTTTGTCTCCTTTATCAATTCATTTGAGGGTATGTAAAAAAGCTCATTCCTCCTCATTGTTCAAGTGGAATAAGCCTTTGAAAGTTTATCAAGTGTTTGAATTGTTTAGGGTTTGGTTTGTTGGTTGTATTGTACGATCTTGTTGTGGGGCTGTAAATGGTTTGCAAAAAAATTCTTGACAGCTCCTTCTTCTACGCTGGGTATCTCATGAGGCTCTTCATGTTTACTTATTAATTGATTCTTATTGAGAGATGCTAAAATTTATTAGATTCTTCATCTCATGACTTGATAAACCAATTTTCAACTCTCCATTTATTTTAATACTTGAATTTACAAAATGCACCTCATCAAAACCAGTGATATTTAGAAATTTCGTATTTTCAAAGCAACAATTGATAAATTTCACATTTTTAAAAGTAGAATTATTAAATGTTGATGATAAAAACTCTGTGTTTTCAAATTCTACTTCTGAAAATGTTGAGTCATCCATATAAGTTAGTTCAAGTTTAGAATTAGAAACTTTCACATCGAAAAGTTGAGATTCATTAAAAGTAGTTCTAAATGAATCCAAGTTATTGAGAACTGTTGAATTAAAGCTCGAATAGTCAGCATTACCTTTCCTGAATATATTCCCCGAAAATTCGCACCCATTAAAGGTACTACCACACAGTGATGCTCCACTTAAATATACATTTGAAAAGTCACATCTGTTGAATACTACTTCTAAAAAACTGCTATTGTTTAAATCATACCCCGTAAACACTATTCCCTCAAAAGAAGTATCTTGATAAATAAGTTCGCACACTTCTTTTGATAGACCCATTGAAAACTCAGTATATTTTTTAAACTTTGTAAATAAATCCATTCATTATCACCCCCTAAGGCCATATAACGATTTTATTCATTAAGCTTTGATTTGTAATTTCTTGCAAAAGTTCTGCTTTGTTTTCGATACTTAAGTTAGAGACATCAAGTATCACATTTTAACCTTCACTTAGAGATTTATTAATTGACCTCATGGCGCTTGAAAGTTTATAACCACCCTTTTTAGGCGGATAATTTGAATTAAAGGACTTAACATCCCATGCTTGCCCTTTGGCATCTATGAACTCTGCCTTTCCGGATTGGATCTCTAGTTATCGGTCCATCTAGCTTTCTTGCCTCCTCTAATTCTAACCCAACCCTTGCCTCATGTTTTCCTTTATCAATATCAATCTGCCTTGTCGAACCTGCATGAGCTGGATCGTGTGCCAAATCGTCCAACTCTGCTTGTGTTCTTCCTCCAGTATAATTTCCAGCTTCATCATACAGATAAGCCTTACGGTCATTCGAACTACCTTTCCCGTCCCCTTAGTATCTGGCTTATTATTTCCTTGAGGATCATTTTTCTTTGTAGTATCAGGCTTACCCTTAGGAGGTATAGAATTATTCGAATTCCCAGAATCTCCGTTCACTACCTTTGGTAAATCCTTCTTATTAGAAGTGTCGAGAGGTTTTTCAGCATGACCAGTCCCACCATTCCCCGCATCACTATGCCGATAATTACCTCCACGACCGCCTCCATTACCAGGCAAATCGTCATGCCGCATCCAATAAACCATAGGTTGACCCGTAACAGCATCTCTGAGAACAACAATTCTTCCATTAAACACTCCAGTCATCTGTTTGAGGAACTTATCAACTTTTTCTTGTAATTCAATCATCGACTCTGCAAAACTCTTACCATGCGTCTTTAGCTTTCCATCCTTAAGCATGGCGCTCATTACGTCATCGATACTGGAATTAGGCAAAAGGACACCTTTCCCTTCCTCTCTAAATCTGAGCATGCATAATAGGCTTATTCTCCTCGTCGTTCAGGTGGAATAAGCCTTTGAAAGTTTATCAAGTGTTCTTGTTAAGTTTTTTAGTGTTAGGTTTGTTGAATAATTCTCTTAATACAAGCTCCAAATAAGCAGTAAATAGCATATGGGGCCTAATCAGGCTGTATTCTATTATTTACTCAATACTTCCTTAATTCGAATAGACAGATCTGCCTTTTCATCTTCTGTTAATTGTTCACCTACGTCATTTATATCAAACTGTTCCAACTCACTTCTGATTTTTACAAACTGTTCATTTTCCTTAATACCATGTCTAATTAGTAATTCTGCAATTGTAGTTTTAACAACAATATTTTCACTAGACGTATTCGTACATTCCCTTTCGAAACGCTCCATAATATTATCTACAAGCTCACTTACATTTTTTATGTCATTAATAATTACCCCAAAATAATTCCTTACTTCTTTCTCCATTTCATAGTAATACCATCTTGTGTATGGACTATAATCAATTGGTATATTATCAATTCCATCTAGTACCATATCTATGCGCTCTAATATGTCCTGATACTCATCTGGAGATGTTTCAAGTTGAAGCTTTTTTAAATCTATAGAATTTAATGCCTCAACTATTATCTCTTTTGCCTTAATGAATATTTTTGAATGTGTTAAATATATTCTTCCTTCTGCAATGTTTACTACAGCCTTCTCCATCTCACCTCTTCTTTGCACACCAAAATATGCATCAGATGTGCGGACAAGCGCTTCAACATCACTCATCTTTTCGCTTTTAAAATCAAAATATCTTTCATAAAATGCACCAAATAAAGCTTCGTAATTTCGTCTCATATATCTATCTCCTTAATAGCATGTAAAACAAGCTCATTCCTACTCATCGTTCAAGTGGGAAAGAGCTTTGAAAGTTTATCAAGTGTTTGAATTGTTTAGTGTTTGGTTTGTTGTATTGTACGATCTTGTTGCCACATTGTAAACCCAGTCTATATTTTTGCATGGGTTACAGGTTGAATGATTGTTTTAATCGTCACTAAGTAGTTCAATCAATATTGAAAAATGTAACAATAGTTTACTCGGCACAACCATTATCTAGCGCAGCCAAGGTTTCATCACTAATATCTAGTGGTTCCTGTTCATCCCAAGCAACATCTGCAATTATAATAGAACTACCATTTATATATATATATCCTTCCCTTCTATAGAAAAAGCCACCTCTTTCATATAGCTTTATTGCTGGCTCAAACAAATCCTTGTTATCCATAGCAATTGGATTTTTTTCATCAATAAGAGCGCATAATTCAAGATAACTCGTAACGAGAGCTCTATGGTAAGAATTATTTATTTCATTCAGTATTTCAATCATCTCAATGTTTTCTTGTGGCTCAGTGATCGAATTTGAAATCATAATAAAAGGAGGTACACAAGTACCTGGATAATCTCTTAAAAATTTGGTTGCTCTTCTTAAGTACTCTCGACACAAATAACTTTGTGACATGGTTTCCTTTTCTCCAAGACTGCCCCAATCTATTACGGAAATACGTTTAATCGCCTGATTTAAATATCCCACATTCATTCTCCTTTTTCTTTTTCTAGTTGTTTTTCTATCTTACCTTGTTCTTTAAGATTATAGCTAAACGCCCCATCAAACTCACCTTTAGGTTGAGGATCAGCTGCGTCGTGTGCTCCTGGAGGTTTAGAACCAAAGGAATTCGAGTCAGGATTGAATGCACCAGGATTTTTATATGGATATCCTTGCTTCATAAGTTTAATTTCCGTAAGCTCATGTTTAATCATTTGTTGTAACCACTCTTTTTGTGATTGTGTTAATTCTTTCTCTTTTTGTGCTTGCTTCCATGCGTAACCAAAATCAGCATCTGGAGTAAATTGCCCTACTCTATAGCTTTTATCATTCAATGGTATTTTATGTGAATCAAAAAAGATGTGTTGCTTCACTGCGCTTATTTCTTCTACTGATAAACCAGTATTTTTTGCAACCTGTTCAATATCTTCCATACCCACACTTCTAATCTCATCATAGTGCTTTGATGCAAGCCTGTAATTTGCTTCATCAAATATAGTTTCAAAGGTCGGTTTATAATTATCTACACGGTTATATTTACTCCAATCAATCTTTTCAATTTTAACCGGACCTTTAACCGTCCCCTCAGTATCCTCTATCTCTCGTTCCCTTTCTTCTTTTTCCTTTCTTTCTCTTTCTTCTTTCTCTTTTTCTTCACGTTCCTTCCTTTCACGCTCTTGTCTTTCACGCTCTTGTCTTTCCCTCTCTTCCCTTTCTCGCTCTTCCTCCTCTTTTCTACGACGATGATTTCCCCCACCGCCGCCTCCATTATCAGGCAAATCATTATTCCGAACCCAATAAACATGAAGTTGACCCGTAGCAGCGTTTCTGAAGACAACAACTCTTCCATCAAACAACTTACCCATCTGCTTGAGGAACTCTTCAATTTTATCTTTTAATTTAATCATCGACTCTGCAAAACTCTTACCATGCGTCTTTAGCTTTCC
Source organism: Brevibacillus sp. DP1.3A (assembly GCF_013284245.2). Classification (NCBI taxonomy): domain Bacteria; kingdom Bacillati; phylum Bacillota; class Bacilli; order Caryophanales; family Paenibacillaceae; genus Brevibacillus; species Brevibacillus sp. DP1.3A. The sequence goes on from NZ_CP085876.1 coordinate 5,380,565, forward strand.
ATCCTTAAGCATGGCGCTCATTGCGTCGTCGATACTGGAATTAGGCAAAAGGACACCTTTCCCATTTCCCTCTTGATCACCAGACTTTTTCTTGCCATCCGGCCCATTCAGCTTATCGGCAGTTTTCACCGTCCTCATGACGGCTGTACCTGTTCCGGCACTAAGAACGGTTACCGCTACCTCAGCTACCACCATGTCTTTCTTGAACTCATTCTGGCCCTTCGCATAGCTCTCGTCTTCCGATCTGGTCCACAGACCGCCTTTAATCAAGTTATCTTGATCGTATTGGGCGTCCTTCGCAAATGGATCGAGATACTCGTCGTAAAGCCCTTCTCCCAGCTTCCCTAAATCTGAAAGGATTTCTTCCGGTGCCTTCTTGCCCGTAAACGTATCTCCCACATAATTGAGCGTGTTGTTTACGCCTTGCTCGATGCCTTTCACGATGCCATTGCGTTCTCTCAGTGTGCCTACTTCTTCGCCGCTTACAAATTCATATATATCTTGCGTATTCTCTTCTCCCGCAAGTCCTGTCAGCAGCATGTCCCCGGCATCTACTGCGGTATTCCACAACCCCGCCAATGTATCTCCAAAGGCATCTAACTTCCCTTTTACCTCAGCAACCTGGTTGTTGAAGGCTCTGCGGGCCATGATGGCAGCCTGACCGTTTTCCTTCAAATCCTGTTCAAACGCACTTAATATCATCGGAAACGCCTGACGAACGGTCGCATCCAGCTTAATTTCCTCACTACTGGATTTGTTTTCCTCCAATAGTTCTATCGTATCCGACGCCGTTTTCACGTTCAAGCTCTCAGTCCCGGACAAATATACAGCCGCCCCACTCAGACTCAGCGCACCACTCGCACTGATATTCACATTCGAGGTACTGTTCAGACTGACGCCTACATCCTTGTTCATCGAGATGTAGAGCATCCCTTCCTGAGCAGTCATCGTCAGCTCTTTATCCCCAAGCGAGAACTCTTTCCCCTGCGGATTCCCGAACGTCTTCACACCGGGGTCCTGCATTTGCCGATCTTGCTTCTCGGCGGCCGCTCCTTTGGGCGCATGACGCACGGAGTTCATGACCATACCGTCGTCTTCATCGGCGCTCGGGAAGTACAGCTTTACCTTCGAACCGAGCTCGGGCATGAGGTACAAGATTTGGTTGCCTTCCGCCGCATACGGGAACCACTGGGCCTTGCTTGGCTCTTGCTTTTTGTCCATGTTTAGATGGAGCTTGACCTGATTGCGACCAATTTGAATCACTTTTCCGTCGATCGCCGCACCGATGATGGCCTTGTTGTACAGCTTCGATTGCTTGACGGCTTCAGGCACGGCGCAGACGTAGCTCCACCTCAGGAGTCCCTGCTCCAGCTTTCCACTCACTTTTGTAATGACAAACGTTTGCCCTTCCCGCTGCACCTCATCCCCGATTTGCAGCAGGTCGTCGTAATCGAAGGTGTACGTCGTGTACTGGTACTCGCTGACGGACGAGGAGCCGTTTGCGGCTTTTTTCATGTACGGTGCGATGGCCCGGTTGACCTCGTATGGCGATTCTTCTTCCAGCTTGATTTGCTTGCGTCCCTCGGGCATGCCGATCCACAAGCGTACCTTATGCGCACTCAAATCCGGTACGAGGACGGCTCCGACATGGGACGCGATTCGTTTTAAAAAAGTCCAGTCTGTCTCCTCGTACTGCATGATGAAGTTACCCTGCTGACGTTCGTCGAAGGCTTGATCGATGACATCTCCACCGTGATAGACGGACATGATTTCGTCTACGACATCCCGGTACAACCGATTCACTTCTTGAAACGAACGTATTTTTACGCTCATGTCCAGCGCATATGTATGAGACACGGCTTTTATCGTGACGTAGTGAATGTCACGTACGACCTTGATCTCCACATGATCCAGCCGCCCCATGAAAATCGGCTGTTTTTGCCCGCCTTCCACCTTGTACAGCTCGATGGGATCGTGGGTGCCGGCTCGATTGATGATCTCGTCCTCTTTGTCTTCCGGGACAATTCCTGTGATTGTGAGCTTGGCATGCGTGCCTGTCTGATGGACGAACTCCAGCTGATCTAGCCGGATCGGTCCATATGGCCAAACGAATTTTATATCCTGGTAGGTCATGACGCCGCTTGTACGCTGCATGTTCTCTCCCCTCCTTCTCTAGCAAGCGCGGGAAGCGTCAATCCTGACCGTCTTTTTCAATCGTGATGATGCCTGACAGATTGCAGACTAGCTGCGACTTGCTCAGTAAGGCATGCTCGTTGTCGATGAGCACATCGTGCTTTCCATCTGTCCATTTCGAGGTCGTCTGTGGCACACACAGTCCTCCTCCTGCCGCTGTGCAAAATCCAAAGCATCCGATATTCACTCCGGGGACGTGATCGGCAACATTCATGACAGGCTTGTCTAGGCTATAAACGCCATGGCACAAGGGCAAATTCAATATGCCGGGGTCGGTTCCCTTGCTGCACTTGAGGGTCGCTCCCCGCACGACATATGAGTACTCGGGGCTAAACAACCCCATTGCAAGTGCTTGAAGTAACGCTAGCATCTTTAGACCTATCCCCCTTTCCAAAAAAATCCTCTGCAAGCAACTTCCATAATTCGTCTTATTTTTACATTCCATCTAATAATCGGGATAAACTGGAAAGTAATTTATGGGTCAAACGTCCCGTTTCCTTATTTTTCTAAATAACCCAAAAAGGCCTCCACCAACTCTGCAATGGTTGGGGAAGCCTTCTTGAATGAAAAAGCATTCTTGTTAAATGGTTACACTCTCTTCGATCACCAGTTCACCGTTTGTCCCATCGAGACTGGCCTCTACGCCCAGAGGGAGAGCGATGTTGCACGCGCCATGCCCAATCTGAATGTTCCAGATGGTCGGCTTTCCGTACGGTACGACGATATTTTGAAACACATCCCAGACAGAGAAGCCTTCGCGCTTTTTCGGCTCACAATCGGTCCATGTCCCGATGACGACGCCCGCACAATCATCAAACAAGCCGCCTTGAGCAAGCTGTGTCAGCATGCGGTCAATCCGGTATGGCTCTTCGTCGATATCCTCCAGGAACAACAGCTTGCCTCTCGTATCGAGCTGGTAAGGCGTCCCCATCAACGCGGAGACGAGGGCGAGATTCCCGCCGACTACGGGACCAGCTGCCTGACCTTCGACGAGACAGACGATTTCTTCCCCAGGTGGATTAATGATCGCTCCCAATGGCTCGGGGCGAGTCATGGCGCGCAGCAAATATTGTTTGGACCAGTCATCCAGTCCATGTGCGATGTCTGAGGTTGCCATCGGTCCGTGAAGGGTAGCCAGATTCGCTCGCTGTCCGAAAACGGTATGCAGCGCCGTAATGTCGCTGTAGCCGATAAACAGCTTCGGGTTTTGGGCGATGAGGTCATAATCGAGCAAGGACAGAATTTGCGGGGAACCGTATCCGCCCCGCATGCACATGATTCCGTCCACTTCCTCGTCGACGAACATGGCATTCAGCTCAGCCGCCCGGTGCTCAGGAGTTCCCGCCAAATACCCACCGTACGATTCTCGGCACGTATCCGATATTTTCACCTTGTATCCCAAACCTTGCAGCTCTGCCATTGCTTTGTTCAGCACTTCTTCTGTAGCAGGACTAGAGGTTGCCACTACTCCGATTGTATCTCCCGCTCGCAATGCTTTCCCTTTGTTCATCTGTCCAGTCTCCTCCTCCGGGTTCTCTCCCCATTATCGTACATCTGTGTCACATGGTGCATAGCCATTTTCGCAGCTTGCGACTTGCAGAAGGCTGGCTGATTCCGAGCGCTTCCGCTACCTTTGTCGTCGTCTTATGCTGCTCATACGCCCGGTGCACGAGCTGGCGCTCCACCTCGTCCATTGCTTCTTGCATCGCCATCACACGATCTACCTTGATCCCTTTGTGCTCACTGTACTCTTGGTTATGAATATAACGAGGAATTTGCGCGGGCGTAATGAGGACATCGTGAGACGTGACGACGAGCCGTTCCACCACATTTTCCAACTCCCGGACATTGCCAGGCCAATCGTATTCACTGAGGATGCGATAGCAGGTATCTGCGAGCTGTCTTTCCAAACAGTACTTTTGCGAAAAGACATTGAGAAAGTAATGAACGAGCACAGGTATCTCTTCCTGCCGTTCGCGCAGCGGTGGAATTTCCAACGGGACGACGTGAATACGATAGTACAAATCCTCGCGAAACTTGCCATCCTTGACCATTTGTCGCAGGTTTTTATTCGTTGCCGTGATTAGCTTTACATCTACTTTTCGCGAAACAGAGCTACCTACGGGCGTAATCGTTTTTTCTTGCAACACATTCAACAGCTTCACTTGCAAGGAGAGTGACATCTCCCCGATCTCGTCCAAAAACAGCGTTCCTCCGTTTGCCTTTTCAATCAAACCTGCCTTACCATCTTTGAATGCTCCTGTAAAAGCACCCTTTTCATAGCCAAACAACTCTGACTCCAGCAATGTCTCGGGGATGGCTCCGCAGTTGATGTGCACGAATGGCTTGTCTACCCGCGGACTGCACTCGTGGATGTATTTTGCCAGCACGCCTTTTCCGACACCTGATTCTCCTAACAGGATCATGGATGATTCTACCTGCGACAGTTTTTTGGCCATCATGGCGACCTGCTCCATGGACTGACTGCGGTAGATCAAGCTCGTCTCACCTTTTTGTCTGTTGTTCTCCTTGGTCATTTCACTCTGCAAGACCGTGCCGACGTACTTGACTTCATGTAATTCCTGCTGGAGTTGCTCCTGGCTAGTGATATCAATGAACGTATGGATCACTCCGCTAAAATTCCCGTCCTGATCCCAAATCGGTGTGCCTTCCACAAAAAGCTTGCGATTTTTGCGAGTGGTTTGAATCGTGTGTATCTTTTTCTTGTCACGAATGACCCGCCTCGTGATCGTTGGCGCAAAATAACCGAGGTGATAAAACTCCTCGATTGGCTTGCCCACCATCTCCCTGGGATCGATTCCGAAAAATTCCTCATATCTTCCCGAGCCATACAAGGTTCTGCCTTCTGCGTCTGTTACGTGCACGATATCAAACAGCGAGCCTATTAACGCTTCATAATCGATCATGGCGTTCTCTACCTCCGGTGCCCCCCGCCACTTGTGGAGTGACACGTACATAGCGATTCGTTGGTCTGCCTACCCCACCATAGCTGACGTCCATTCTGACACTCCCGCTCTTCTCCAGATAGTCTAAATAGCGTCTGGCCGTCACTCTCGCAATCCCTACGCGTTCGGCCACGTCATCTGCCGATAGTGGCTGACTCTCTTTCTCGATCTGTCGCATGATTTGCTCCATGGTGACAGCGTGCAGTCCCTTCGGCAGCACTGCCCTGCCTGTAGTGGCATCGGCTAGTTCTTTTTCTGGACTTTTGCGGAATAACAGCTGGTCAACCTCATCCTGGGATGCGGTGCCCTCCCAATCAATCCGCCGGCGAAACTCCCGATAGTTTTCCAACGACTGCTTGATCCGTTCGAATTGAAACGGCTTGATAATATAGTCCATCGCCCCATTGCGCAGCATCGATTGGATCGTAGTTTTGTCCTTTGCAGCTGTTACGACGATGACGTCAACCGCATGTTTGGCGGCACGTAACTCTATCAGCGCCTTCACCCCGTCCTGGATTGGCATGAAAATATCAATGATCACCAAGTCAGGAGTGAGTTCATTCACTAGCTTGAGTCCATCTGCCCCATTGGCTGCAATTCCTACGACGACAAAGCCCGGGACGCGCTCAATGAACTGCTTGTTGATTTCCTGTACCATCGGATCGTCTTCCATAATCAGTACGCGAATGTTATCGTTATCCTTCTCCATGACTGTCCACCTCCCCCATCGGAAACGTTATGAGAAAGCTGGCCCCTTCTCCGCGTGCCGAATGGCAAACCAGCTCGCCTCCCCCTTTATTGACCAACTGATGCACCAGATGCAGACCAAGTCCACGGTGCGCTCGTTCTTTCGTAGAAAATCCCCGTTCCAGCATGTGTCGGCGCGTCTCTTCGTCCATGCCGCTTCCATTGTCCTCCACCAGGATGGAGCAAATCTCTTCGTCCTGCTCGATACTGATCATGATCTCCTTATCCTCGCGTTCGATGCGCTCCAGTGAATCAAAGGCATTCTCGATCAGATTGCCCAAAATAAGCACGAAATTATGATGATCCATGTACGGCGGAAAGCATTCCAAATGACTCCTGCGATCAATGACAACACGGATGCCCAGCTCTCTTCCGCGACTTACTTTGCCAATCAAGAGCCCAGATAAATTCTCATCCATGATTCGCGTTGTTAAAAAGGAAGTGAGCTCCTCCTGCTGCTCGTTGACCTCGAACAAATACGCGAGTGCCTTTTCATGCTGATGGAGCTGGAGCAAGCCTGCGATGGTATGCAAATGATTCATGTGCTCGTGATTTTGTACCCGCAGCGCACCGACGAATTCTTTTACGCCCGTCAGCTCCTCCGCCATTCTCGCCACTTCTGTTCTGTCCTGAAAAATCGCAATCGCGCCGACGACCTTTTCCTCAACCTTGATCAGAAATCGGTTCGACCATAGCAGCGTATTGCCGACGTGAATTTCTGTGTTGGTAAAATTCTGGCGAAGCTCCAGCACTTCTGGTAATCTTGTGTCGTGCAGGACAGACCGAATGTGCTTGCCCAGCACCTCTCCTTCGATGCCAAAAATTTGCTTCGCCCGGTCGTTAAAAATCGTGATTCGCTCCCGATTGTCGATGGCGATGACCCCCTCATGCATGGCATGGAAGGTTGCGGTTCTCTCTACCAGGATTCGTGCGATTTCGTCCGGCTCCAGGTCGAGCATCTGCTTTTTCATGTGACGGGCCAACTGATAAGAGCCCCACACCCCGAACAATAAGGAGAAGAAAAAGGTCAGCGCGATATTGTTTCGCTCGGTGTACAAGATCCCCCAGACATCAGGCATGACACGTCCGACCAAGACAACACCCACTTGCTGATGCTGGTCATCCATGATCGGCACGTAGGCCCGCAGAGCCGTTCCCATCTCTCCTTTGACTTTTTGAAAATAGGAGTGCTCGGCATAGGCCTCATCAACCGCGGGGTCCATAAATACCGTACCGATTCGCTCATCTAATGGGTCTGAATAACGAACACGCTCCTTATTCAGCACGACAATATACGTCACATCGTTGACGACGCGCAGGTTGTTTGCTGTCTGTTGGATCACCTTCCACCCATCTGGTTCCTGAATGCTTTTTTGTACATTGGGAATCGTCGCAACCGTGCGCGCTGTGGTCATCAGCCGTTGTCCCAGTTGGGTCTCCGTAATCCGAATAATCCCTCCGGCCATGATCAAGTTTCCGATGATCAAGGAAAAAAGAACGATTCCGACGGAGAGCAGCATAATCTTCCATTTGATTGTTAAGCGTTCAAACAGGTTCGTTCTTTCCTTTCCATTGGGTTTGCAACTCAAATTCATTCAACATAAGCAGGTGTTAGAAAATGAAATCGTTGGTAACCAGTACATTCATTGTCATACTCGGACTTGTGAGCGCTGTCATTATAGGCTTCGGGCCAGATTTCCTGATGGAAACCAGAGGATACGACGAAGAACAGGTAGGGCTGTCCAATCAAATTATTATCAAGTTCAGCCACGTGATCGCGGAAAACACGCCGAAGGGTCTGACTATCGAACGCTTTTCCCAGCTAGTGAAGGAAAAGACAAACGGACGTGTCGAGGTACAAGTCTTTCCCAACAGTATCCTTCATACCGAGAAAACCGAGATGACTGCTTTGCAAAACGGCGAGATCCAGATGATCGCACCTGCATTCTCCTATCTGTCTAACACCATTCCCGAGTGGGCTGTGCTTGATCTGCCTTATCTGTTTCGATCCCAGGAGGATGTCGAAACCGTATTCAATGGGGAAATCGGTCAAATACTATTCGATAAGCTTGAAGATTCCGACATGAAAGGACTCGCCTTTTGGGCAAGCGGCTTTAAGCAAGTCACAGCCAACCGCCCGTTGATCATGCCTTCCGATTTTGTCGGACAACGCTTGCGCATCATTCCAGGCAACGTGATCGAAGCTCAGTTTCGCACGCTCCAGGCAATCCCTGTAGGCTCTTCCTTCAATGAATTATACAGCATGCTGGCTGCTGGAAAAGTAGACGGCGAAGAAAATACGATCTCCAATGTGTACACAAAACGGCTCTATCAAGTACAAAAGCACATGACGATCAGCAATCACAGCTATCTAGGCTACACCGTCGTGATTAATAAAACGTTTTGGAACAACCTCCCCGCCGATATTCAGCAGGCCATATCGGAAGCGATGCAGGAAGCGACAGCTTACAATAATCAATTGGCTGTTTCGATGAATGACAAACAGCTGCGCTTGCTCCAAGAAAATGGGGGAATGCACATCCACATACAGACTGCCGAAGAACGTGCCGCCTGGATCGAAGCATTACAACCAGTCTACGATCAATTCGCTCCGAGTATCGGAGAACCCTTGATGCAGAAAATCAGAGAGCTCCACCAACGCCGGTGAAGCTCTCAAGCAATCTCCTCTTTCTGCTCCTTGCGCATGGGCAAAATCAGCGTAAATACAGATCCCTCTGACGTGCTTTTTGCGAGGAGGAGATCTCCGCCAAGAGCCTTCGCCATCATGCGAGAATAGGACAACCCCAAACCGAGTCCACGTACTTTGTCTTTTTTATTGCTTCCCCGAAAGAAACGCTCGAACACAAGAGGCTGTTCCTTTGCGGGTATTCCTGGCCCATCGTCTTTGACGTCGATTCGTAAATCGGTGTCCGTTTCGTATAGAGTGAGCGCTATGCTCCCCTTCTCACCGACAGCCTGTTTCGCGTTGTTCAAAAGGTTAATCAAGATTTGCTGCACACGACCCGGATCGACATAGATCATCGCCTGCTTTTCCAGAACCCAAACGGTAAACGTCACGTGACCGAGGTCGTGGACAATCTGCCATTGTGAGGCGATCTCGCGGATCAGCTTGTTCACGTTTTGCTCTTCCTGACAAACGGTGATCGCTCCTACGGCAAATGAATTGAAGTCTAGCAAATCCTCTACCATTTTTTGCAAGCGCTTCGTTTCCTTCAGGCAGATTTCCAAAAACTCCTTCTGTTCCTCACCGGAAACCACCTCGTCGTTAATCGCCTGGATTAATCCGCTAATCGACGTAACGGGGGTTTTCAGCTCGTGTGTCACTCCAGCCAAAAGCTCTGTGCGCATGCTTTCCAACTGCCGAAGACGGTCGGCCATTTCCGCAAACGTATGCACCAGCTCGTGAATTTCTTTTTCCTTGATCGTTTTATTGATCAAGACGTCGTAGTTTCCTTCTACGATCTGTCGTGCGGACATCACCACATTTTGAATCGGTTCAGACAGCTTCCGCGCATGAAAATAAATAACGGCCCAGCCAAGCACACCCAAACTGCCCAGCATGATGACCAAATATTGGATTTCTTCTTTACCTACCTTGATATCTGTTTCTGGGAAAAGCAAGATTACCTTGCCTATTATTCGATCATTGTATTCCAAATTTTTTCTGATTACATACAGGGTCTCACCTGACGGATGCCTCACTTTATCCCACGTATCCGCCTGCTCCAACAACTGAGGAGCTGCCTGCTGCAAAGGAGGCGGGAGCTTGGTTGGCCGACTGTAAACGACCTCTCCTTTTACATCCTCAATGAACAAAATCAGGTTGCGATCCACACCCATAAACTTGCGCCGATTATCCAATACCTGATGAAGTTTTTCCCCCACCAAAATATTTCCAACATCATCGACGACTCGATCAGCCACTTCCTCTGCAAACAGTCGTGTGACCTCGATCTGCTTTTCAATCGCAGCGTACTTGATCCAATAGGCAGAGACAGCCCCAATAATGAGCAATCCGATCACGAGGGTGAATAGATAGCGTGTGGTCCAATAGCGCAGCAGCGATACGGGCTCATTGTTTTTTATAAACACAGAATTGATACCCAACCCCTCTTTGCGTCTTGATCTCGCCTTCCTGAACTGGCCAATTCTCCAGTGTCTTTCTGACCCGCTTGATCGCCAGGTCTACAGCACGGTCACTTCCACCATAGTCCATTCCCCATACTTGTTCGATCAATTGCTCACGGGTAAAGGTCTGATTCGGATTTTGTGCCAGAAAAAGCAGCAAGGACAAATCACGCGGGTGAAACGTCAGTTCGAGACCGTGCAACGTCACGTGGTGGGACTGAAAGTTTATTTTTAAGCTTCCAAATAGTCGGGTTTCCTGATCTTTCACCAAAATAACAGAGCGGCGCAGCACCGCATTGACTCGTGCAACTACTTCATCCGCGACAAAAGGCTTCGTTATGTAGTCATCTGCCCCTTGATTGAGTCCTTTGAGCTTTTGGTCTGTCTGACCGAGCGCTGTCATGATAATCACCGGACAGGAGCTCTTTTCGCGAATGTACTGGAGGATCTCCCAGCCGTTGCGTTCAGGGAGCATGACATCCAACAGAACCAGATCCGGCTTTTTCTCATCAAAAAGCTGCATGGCCTCGATTCCGTCGTTCGCTTGCCAGACCTCATACCCGGCCTTTTGCAAATAAGCCTTCAGCACGCGCGATATCACCAGTTCATCTTCTACCAACAAAATGCTTTTCATAACTTCCCTACCTGATTTACAGACATATGATCATTCCTATTCGAGAATTGTCGCATGGTCTCTCTAATAGTCTACGTACCTCTATTCTATCAGTTTACATCCTCGTATTAAAATTTGGCTTTGATGTTTTTGGAAAATAGGAAAAAAGCCTTGCATCCTGTGAAAAGGAGCAAGGCTTTTTTTGTGAGAAATGTCCCCACTTTAGATCATTTTACACGTCAAAGTTGATGTCTTCGTCGCTAGCATCGCCTTCGAACTCATAAATGGTATCGTCATTGTCGCTGTCGATGACTTCACCTGTAATGTCGGCATCTTCGAAATCCTTGTTGTCCCAGATATCTTTGATAATATCTTCAACGAGAGCCTCTACATCGCCATCGTCATCCAGATCATCGAATTCATCTTGGTATTTATCCAGATTGATCTCGATTTCTACGTCGATATCATCCTCATCGCCCTTCAGGGAGATACTCCATTTGAGGTCTTTGTAGTCATCGTAATCAGAATTCAGATCATCTTCCAGATCATCCAAGGCATCCTGAATATCATCATCGTTGTTGTTATTATTATTGTTTTTCTTGCCGTTTTTCAAATCAGAGATCTCTTTGTTCAGGCTATCGATGGTGTTTTGCAGGCTTCTGATTTGAGCGTCACGTGCAGCCAACTCGTTTGCGTGCTGGGAGTTAGGCATGTCTTTTACCGTAACGGTGTACTTCGCGCCATCCCATGCTACATCCTTGTTAAATACACCAGCCATCATGCGAAGTGGAATGTACGTGGTTCCGTTTACGATGAATGGTTCGATTGTAGTTGGAACAGTTGCACCGTTATAGATAACTTTAATGTTGTTGTACTTAGCTTGCAGATTCTTCGTTCCAGTAGCTGCTTGAGAGCTCGTCGGAATAAGTGTGGTAGTCAGAATCAACGCTGAGGCAATCGCCAGATATTGCTTCTTGAACATAGAAAATCCTCCATTCTCCCGGTTGTCTATTTCTTTCGTGTCACTATGTACATCTCTTACTTTACCTATCGTTCGTGTCGAGAGTATGTCAACAATTGATTTTTTCCTTTCCAATTTGAGGGGATTTCTATGACCAAAAGGACCAAAACAACCAATATGACCGTATCATTTTCAATTTTTCACACAATTTATACAATGCGAAAGAGAGGAATAAAGCGTTTTCAAAACCTGGAGGAGGAACGAATTTCATGCGGATCAACTTTAAAAATCTGACCGTACAGGTCGTTATTGCCATCATTCTCGGTATCCTAGTTGGTCATTTTGCACCCAAATTTGGCGCAGAGCTGAAGGTGTTGGCCGATATTTTTGTCAAACTGATCAAAATGGTCATTCCACCGATTGTCTTCTTCACCGTAGTGCATGGAATCGCCAGTATGGGAGACATGAAAAAGGTCGGTAAGATCGGCGGCAAAGCGCTGCTCTATTTTGAAATCGTTACTACAATCGCATTGGCGATCGGACTGCTCGTGGTCAACCTGATCAAGCCTGGGGTAGGCTTTGACAAATCGGGCCTGACCAGCGGGGACGTCTCCAAATACACAGAGGCTGCTGCCCAGAGTAACAACGGTTTTATTGATTTTATTACGGCGATCATCCCGGAAAATGTCGTCGGTGCTATGGCAAATGGCGAGTTGTTGCCCATTCTGTTCTTCGCTGTCCTGTTTGGTCTCTCACTCGCTGCCATGGGGCAAGCGTCCCAGCCTGTCATCAAGCTGTTTGATAAGCTGGCACACGGATTTTTTGGTGTCGTCAACATGATCATGAAGGTTTCTCCAATAGCTGCATTTGGTGCAATGGCGTACACGATTGGCAAATTCGGCATCGGTTCGCTGACCAGACTGGGGCTTTTGATGACGGCTGTCTACATCACGATGTTTTTGTTCATTATTCTCATACTGGGTGGGATCGCGCGCTACTACAAATTCAACATCTTCTCGTTTATCAAATACATTCGGGAGGAAATCCTGCTCGTGCTCGGTACATCCTCCTCAGAGTCCGCTCTTCCGAGAATGATGGATCGGTTGGAGAAGTACGGTTGCTCCAAATCCGTTGTCGGTCTGGTCGTACCGACGGGCTACTCGTTTAACCTGGATGGTACCTCGATCTATTTATCTATGGCTGCCATTTTTATCGCCCAGGCATATGGCATCGAGCTCAGCTTCTGGGAACAGGTCACCCTTTTAGGAATCCTGATGATTACGTCAAAAGGGGCTGCCGGTGTCACAGGTTCTGGTTTCATTACACTCGCCGCTACCTTGGCAGCCTTCCCTATCATTCCGGTCGAAGGCATTGCCCTCTTGCTCGGTGTTGATCGATTCATGTCAGAAGCTCGTGCCATCACGAATTTGATCGGAAATGGCGTAGCTACCGTGGTCATAGCCAAGCATGAAAATGAGTTCCATCCGGGACGCGTCCAGCAAGCAGATGAAACCGCCATCGAGTCGGACAACGATTCAGAAGCAAAACCGATCATGGCCTAGTCCCTATAAAAAAGAGGTTCTCCTATTGAGAGAGAACCTCTTTTTGCTTTAATCATTTGGCCATGTCTTACGAAGCTCCTGCTCAAATTGGCGCAGGTGATTAATTCGCTTCTGTGCTGCCTGATACTCCTCCTGCCAGCCCTCTTTCTCGCGCTCTCTGATCAGCTCCGCCTTTTTCTCCAGCTCCCTTACCTCATTGCGCAATGCGATCACGATGTCCAATAGCTCATCCATATCCATGGACCGCATGTCTTGAATAAAGATCCATTCAGCTTCAGTTAATCGATACTGTTTATTCGCCATGTTTCATCATCCTTAAAATAACCTCTATCGAAGCCCACTCATGGTGGAGCGACCGCGTTTTAGAGGAAGGTTAATATTCCTGTTCGTTTATAAGTGTGTCATTTTTTAATAAAAACGTTTCATTTTGAAGAAAAATGACGTCATTTCGTGTATAATAGTTGATGTAGGTATGAATGTCGACAATAATCCGCACAACAGGGGGGATTATTACTAAAATATCACCGGAATGGATATAATTCCAAATAATTATTGACGACTTGTTGCTCACTGAAAAAAAGAGCCGCTATCTATGCCAATACAGTGTTTTGCGCGAAGGAGGATCTTACATGTTCTCTATTAGAGAATCCGATTTACCAGGAATCGGTAGGAAGTACCAGGTCGAAACCAGAAGTGGCGACAAGCTGGTTATCGTCATTCACGATGACGGCCGCAGGGAAATGTATCACTTTGACCGTGATGATATGGACGAAACGATCTCCATGGTTACCCTTGACGATGATGAGGCGAGACAAATTGCTGCCATCGTAGGCGGCTTGACGTACAAACCGTCTGCACTGGAAACAGTCGAGGTTGCGTTAGACAAACTCATGATCGAATGGTACAAGATTGAATCGAACGCTCCTGCCATTGGCAAGACTATTGGGGAACTCAACATTCGTCAAGAAACAGGCGCTACCATCATCGCTGTTATCGAAAAAGACCATAAACAAACGATTAATCCCGGCCCCGAGTATGTCCTTTGTACAGGATCTACGTTGGTCGTTGCAGGTGAACGGAAGCAGGTGAAGGCTCTCAAGACTAATCTCAGCAACGGAGGTGAGTGATATTGGAGCACATCGTTTTTGAAGTCGGTCTCGCCCTCGCACTCATAGCAATTGCGGGGTTCCTCTCTATGAAGTTAAAATTCTCCATTGTACCCTTCTACATTCTTGTCGGGATGATCGTGGGTCCACACGCTCCCGACATCGGTTTGTTTGATCTCCGCTTTATTGAAAGCGCCCCGCTCATCGAATTTATGGGCAGACTTGGCGTACTCTTCCTGTTGTTTTACCTCGGACTGGAATTTTCGGTAGGCCGTTTGATCAAGGCTGGTCGATCCATTGCCGTAGGCGGTACGATCTACATCGTGATTAACTTTACCCTCGGCCTCGTATTTGGTTGGGCCGCTGGCTTCCCTCTCAAAGAGGTATTGATTATCGCCGGTATTACCACTATTTCCTCCAGCGCCATTGTGGCAAAAGTACTGGTGGATCTCAAACGTACAGCAAATCGCGAAACAGAGATGATCTTGGGGATCATCATGTTCGAAGACATATTCTTGGCCGTCTATATTTCGATCGTGTCCGGCTTGGTGTTAAGCGGTGCAACCTCTCTTGCTGGCGTACTCTCATCCGCATTGATTGCACTCGGCTACATGCTTCTCCTCATTATCGTAGGCCGCAAGCTCGTACCTTTCCTGAATCGGGCATTGAACATCAAATCAAACGAAGTGTTTATGATTACGGTGTTTGCCGCTCTGTTTCTGATTGCGGGTTTTTCCGAAACGATCCATGTTGCCGAAGCCATCGGAGCATTGCTCGTAGGTCTCGTCTTGGCAGAAACACAACACATGAAGCGCATCGAGCACCTCATCCTGCCGTTTCGTGACTTCTTCGGAGCCATGTTCTTCTTCAGCTTCGGCTTGACGATTGATCCGTTGGAGTTGGGTGGAGCCGTATGGTTGTCCATCGCTGCAGTCGCCATTACCCTCTTCGGTAACGTCGTGGCCGGACTTTTGGCTGGCCGAAGCGCTGGACTGTCTCCCAAGGCTTCTACCAATATTGGACTGACCATCGTATCTCGCGGTGAGTTCTCCATTATCATGGCTAATCTCGGAAAAGCGGGCGCACTCATGGAAATTCTGCAACCATTTGCGGCTCTTTACGTTTTGATTCTCGCCATTTTAGGTCCATTGTTGACCAAGGAATCCAAGCATATTTACAAGTTGCTCAATGCTGTGTTTCGTCTGGATCGAAAGACACCACACAAAGAACCAGAAAACAAAGCAGACGCTGGATAATAGGAGAGACATCACTACCGACAGCAGATATGCCTGCTGTCGGTTTTTCTATTTGATCGCAGACAACATGTTCTCCATGATTTCTTCACTCATCGGGCCGATGTATTTATTCTGGACCACGCCGTTCGAATCAATGATGTAGCTGGTCGGAATCGAAATGGCTTTGTACACATTCGCCACTTCTTTATCGGGATCGAGCAAGATCGGGAAGGTAATGCCATACAACTTCACAAAATCCGCCACCGCTTCCGGGCTCGTCTCCGTATCGGTCAAATTAACACCGAGAATAACGACGCCTTTTTCCTTGTTCTCTTCGTAGTAACGCTGCATGTCCGGCATTTCTGCGCGGCAAGGAGGACACCACGTCGCCCACAGATTGAGAATGACTTTTTTCCCCCGTAAATCGGACAGCTTGACCGTACCGCCACCTATCTGCTGGAGTTCAAAATCCGGAGCGGTATTCCCTTTTTCAATGCCAATCTGCCCGTTGCCTGAAGCGATGGGCTCCTGCTTGTTCAAGAATTCCGTATCAAAAATGCCCCATCCCAAAAGCCCCAAGAGTACGACGATCGCCCAAACATTATGATGCTTCTTCATCGGTCGTTCCCCCTATCGGCTTCACTCGTCTGGACAAAAAGAGCAGCAAGAGAGCGAATGCATAGTACATGAGCTGATCGCCGGAAAGTCCTGCAAACATAGCTTCTCGATTCGGAACAAAAAAGTGCACATAGACTTGGCTAATGGCAAACCACATCACGGGTGCAAGCCAAGCCACTAGATGAATGAGTCCTTCCTTTGCCCGATGCAGCCACCAAAGAAAGAAGACACATATGGCGACCTGCTGTACGTGATACCACATGCTGCTCTGTTCTAACACGACCGTGAGCAGCTGATAAACGCCTATTGCAGCAAGAGATCCTGTCGCCATTCCCAAGACGACGAAATGAACAGGAATCGCTTTTTTGCGTACCGTCTTGGTGAGGTAGACGACAACTGCCACGACTGCCAGCATGGCTCCGTTTTCTCCTCCAGAAAAATAAAGAATGGATGAGGGATTCTCCACCGCTTTCGAAAAATAAAACAGGACGTAGCTGAATTTCCAAATGAGAAATGCCAGCACCAGCGCATTGCTCAACAGCTCAATAACGGCTGATTTCATTTCTCTGTTATTTTTAAGCTGAGCGGAAATGGCCACATAACCGAGCGAAAGCGAAACAATGACCGCCAGCATGCTCATTTTCAACAAAAAAGGGCCCATTTGAAAAGCGTCCGACATTTTCGTTTCCTCCTTTAGGAAAATGTCTTACTCTAGGGAAGACAAGTATCCAAACAACTATCACCATATCAGGAAATGGGGAATAAAGGAATGCTCACGAATATTTTTACTTTGCAGGAGCGCTATGCCCTTGCTTTTTCTACGCGAACGGAGCATCCACAAGTGCGTGTATATCGCGATGAATCGGTCCCGGACATGTATAGCCATAATTATATAGAAATTATGTCAGTTCCCACTCAAGACTGGGTGCAAGCTTACATCGAGCAAGAGCTTCGACATGCCAAAGAGCAACAGCTTGGCCACTTGAAGCTGGAGCTGCACCCGTCGCTACCTTATTCAGAAGAGGTAGTGTCTTTTGCGACCCAGCTTGGGTTTGAAGTAAATACGATGCTGTACATGCTTGCTCCGCTGGATGTTGCCGATAAACTAGCGCCGAATCCACACTGCTCCGTTTTACGAGGGGATTCAACTGACGTCATGGAAGCAGGCATACGCTGTCTTACCGCTAGTGATTCCGTCATGATCAATCCTGATTTTGCTGTACGTAAAGCGAACCGGAAAAGAGAAATTTATGAAAGAGGTGAGATCATTCCGTATGTGTGCTTTGTCGATCAGGAGCCAGTCGGTGCATGTGAATGGCATCTTTACAAGGAGCTCGTTCGTATGGAGGAATTTTTTATACTGGATGCCTGGCAGCGTAGAGGATTCGGCACGGAAATCATTCGGGTCATGATGCAGGACGCCAAAAAACTCGGTGCCACCCATATGTACTTGACGACCTATGCAGATGATACTCCACAGGAAATGTACAGCAAGCTCGGCTTTCAAGAGGTCCAAAGGCATTTGGAAATGATCTGGCTAAAGAGCTAGAAAAAAGCTCCCACCAAGTAGCTTAGTGAGAGCCATCCTATTTTTGCGTTGATCTACTCTTTTGTGATGTTAAGCAGCGCTTCTGCCTCCCGATCCCTTCGGTCGGTTTCGCCACTTTTGGTCCACTGTAAAAATCGGTCGTCCAAAAGCTCTGCCAAGATTGCCCGTTTGTCCGCTTCGCTCACCGCCAGCGCGAGTACTTGTCTTCTCATGCTGCCGAGAAAAAGCGTGTAGTCCTCGTATTCCGGTCCCACCCATTCTTCGAGCTGGCGGCGCATTTTCTTCGCCAGACCCGGGTTGTTCCCACCCGTAGAGATAGCAATCTGCAAGTCTCCACGTGCAACGACGGATGGAACGGTAAAAGAACAGAGATCGGGGCGATCAACGATATTGATCCATTGATGCGGACGGCACGCTTCGTATACAGTCAGATTGACGGCGGGATCACTCGTCGCCGCGATGATGAGCACTGCCTCCTCTACGTCCTGCGGGATAAAGGGGCGCAGTGCTACCATCAGCTTCTTAGCGTGTGCCCATTCAAGGATGATTGCCGTACAGGAGGGACTCACAACGGTGACATCCGCACCAGCAGCAAGCAGACTACCGATTTTCCGCTCGGCTACCTGCCCGCCACCGACCACCAAGCAACGCTTGTTTTGTAGATTGACCATCATGGCATAGTGCGTCACCAGCGTTCCCTCCCCTCAGCTTCCTATTGTTGCACTTGCTCGATTCCAAGCGTAGCTTCAAACCAGTTGATTTTCTCACGCATCTTAACCACATCACCGACCAGAATGATAGCTGGATTCGTGATGTGACTGTTTTCAGCCAAACGTTCCTCAATATCAGCCAAAGTACCCGTTACCACCGCTTGCTGTGGGAGTGTTCCCCAAGAGATGACGGCTACTGGCGTATGCGGATCGCGTCCATGCTTGATTAATTGGGTGCGGATCAACGGCAGATTGGCTACTCCCATGTAAAAGGCAACGGTGTCGATGCCATTCGCGAGAGCACGCCATTTTTCTACAGCTAACTCCGGCTTGTCTTCGCGCAAATGTCCCGTCACGACAGCAAATGACGAGCCGTGATCGCGGTGTGTCACCGGAATACCCGCGTACGCCGAGGCTGCAATCCCAGCTGTTACTCCCGGGACAATTTCGAAGGCAATTCCTCGCTCAGCCAAATGCTGCGCTTCTTCTCCCGCACGGCCAAATACACAGGGATCGCCACCTTTTAGCCGAACGACGACTTTTCCTTCCAGCGCTTTATCCGCTAACAGCTCGTTAATGGATTCCTGTCTCATCGTGTGATGATCTGGCAGCTTGCCGCAGTAGATGCGTTCCGCCGTCTGTGGCGCGTACTCCAGCAGAGCTGGATTTGCCAGACGATCATACACAACCACCTCTGCCTTTTGCAGGCATTCCATTCCTTTTACGGTAATCAGCTTTGGATCGCCAGGGCCGGCTCCTACGAGATAGACTTTACCCGCGCCGCTCATCGGTCACTTACTCCTGCTGATGCAAATGTCGCCATCTCACGAACCATCCGTGTCGCTGCTTCCACGATTGGAAACGCCAATGTTGCTCCGCTTCCTTCGCCCAGTCGCAATTTCAGGCTGAGCAATGGCTCCTTGCCTAATGCTTGCAGGACAAAATCATGCCCCGGCTCCTCAGAACGGTGACCCGCGATCAAGTAATCAGCAACGAGTGGCTCCATTCGAACAGCAAGCAAAGCCGCTACCGTAGCGATAAAGCCGTCCAGCAGCACAGGGACGCGGCGAGAAGCTGCTCCCATGATCGCCCCTGCCATTGCTCCGATTTCCAGTCCGCCGACTTTTGCCAAAACGTCCAACGGATTGGTTGCATCCGGGCGATGCAGCGCAAGCACGTCACGAACAACTGCCTTTTTACGCTGCCAGCCTGCGTCATCCAGCCCTGTTCCTCGTCCGACGATTTGCTCAGGATCAGCTCCAGTTAAGGCTGACAGAATCGCACTACTGGCTGTCGTGTTGCCAATCCCTACTTCACCGACGATCAGGACTTTTGCACCTTCCCCGATAATCGCTTCTGCCATCTCGAGGCCAACTGCAATGGAGCGCTGCGCTTCGTCTGCGGTCATCGCTGCTTCTTTCAGCATATTGCCCGAGCCTGCTCTGATTCGCTTGCTGTAAACGCCCGGAGCTTCGACCTCGACCGCTACACCGACATCTACGATTTTTTGGATGGCTCCGATTTGTCTGGCGAAGACGTTGACTCCCGCTCCGCCATGAACCATATTCAGCACCATTTGCGCTGTCACTTCCTGCGGATAGGCAGAGACACCTTCCCGTGCCACACCGTGATCGGCCGCAAAAACAAGCACGCCCGGCGGTGTCACAACAGGCATCGTCTCACCTGTCATCCCTGCCAGCTCAATAGCCAATTGCTCCAAGCGACCAAGGCTGCCAAGCGGCTTGGTCAACTGATCCACATGCTGTCTCGTTTGCTCACTTGCTTCCTGATTTCGTGGCTCAATCGCCGGATAAATGACTGACATTATATTTGCACCGTTGCCAAAAGATAATAAAAGTCTATGCATCTTTTGTTTGCTTCCTGCTTCTTCGTGTCTGCTTTTGCCGTAGCTACTTACATTTTGTAACACTCCACAGGCGTAAATTCGGATACAACGAATCCTACACATTAGCCATAACTTATCAAAGTTAGTTTGCTAATTTCGCTAGATTGATAGAAGCATTGAGGTCTCTATCTAGTTCTAGACCGCAACCACACTTAAATACCCGATCGGATAGTTTCAAGTCCCTCTTGATTTCTCCGCAATCAGAGCAGGTTTTAGATGATGGATACCATTGCTCAGCTTCCAGGAAGCCAATACCGTATTTCTCGCACTTGTATTGTAACTGTCTTTTGAACGCATACAACTTCTGTTGTGCGAGAGCTTTTGATAAATAGTGATTCCTCATCATACCTCTGATATTCAAGTTCTCCATCACTACTTTGCTAGGCTTGGTTTTCACGATAGCATTAGTAGCCTGATGGATATGGTTTGTACGGATATTCGTTAGTCTTCGATAAAGCAAACGAACCGATTTCTCGACTTTCACAATGTTACATGTTTTGACGAAACGGTTTCCCTCCTTGTTCGATTCATATTGACGAGAAACTCTACGCTGTAACCGACGCAAATGCTTCTCAGCTTTCTTTACTTCTCTCGTTTTATTGATGTTTTTGAATACCATTCCATTCGAGCAGACAGCAAGTTCTTTGATACCTACGTCAATTCCAAGAGCTTGACCTGTTCGTTCTGGCTTTTTTATCTCATGTTCAAAACCAACAGATAGATACCAATATTTCCCGTCAAAGGAGATGCGTGGATTGTTATATTTCACATCCATGGGAACTTGCTCCGATGTAGATACCCACCCGACCTTCTCGATGAGAACGAGACCAGACTTTGCTTTTAACTTCACAGGGTCGTTGTAAAACGATGGATTAGAGTGCCTACGTCTCTTGAATCTCGGCTGATCTGCCAGTCCTTTGAAGAATCTCTTATATGCATCACATGCGTCTTTGACAGCCTGTTTGGTGATATTGTTGGAGACGTCATATAACCAAACATATTCTTCTGACTGTTTGAGTTGTGTAAGTTCTTTTCTTAAACCTCCGTCTAACAAAAACGCGCCACCGTTATGATAGTTTACTTCTTGTCTTGCTAGTGTCCAGTTGTAAACCCAACGAGCAGTTCCTGCCGATCTCCAAAGTTGTTGTTCTTGCTCAGGGGTTGGCTTTAGCCTAATTTTCTTCGCCAGTATCACCCTCAGCCAGCTCCTTTGTCATTTTCTTAGATTTATTCGCTCTTGATCCTTGGACCATGAACATCAGCCAGCAAGATTGTAAGAAAGGTAGAAACCTGAAGGGTTTATTGAATAATTTTACTCTGTAGCATCTCTTTTTCTTGAAAAGCCTTCATGTACTCTTCGATCGTATCCAACTTCACATGGCGACGAACGGTTTCCGCCAACAGATCGTACCCCTGCTCTCTCAGAGCGACAAAGGATGGGCGATCCTCGATGGGTGGAAGACCTTTTTTCTCACGGATGGTATTCAGCAACAGCGTGCGGAAGTGGTCATTGTGGAACAGGCCATGAAAATACGTGCCGATCAACTGCCGCTCCTCCTGACAATAGCCCTCCGTACGCCCCTCCATCTGGATAAAAGGAAAATCATTGCTCGGATAAGCAGATTGCCCCATGTGAATCTCGTAGCCTTCCACCGTCAGCCTTTCCTTCGCAAATACTGCTTCTCCGCGGGACAAAACTGTCGTTTTCTTCTGCTCCATCGTCGTGATCATCGGGATGAGGCCTAGCCCATCAAGCTGCTGCAACGGAGACTCGACCCCAGCTGGATCGTGAATGGATTCTCCCAGCATTTGATAGCCGCCACACAAGCCGACGATATACGTCTTCCCTTTATGATGAAGGTCTTTGACCGCCGCGGCAAGACCTGTCTCTCGCAGAAATTGCAAATCTTCAAGTGTATTCTTGCTGCCCGGCAAGACAATCAGATCTGGTTCACCCAACTCTTCCAAACGTGTCACAAAGCGCATCCGGCAATCCGGCTCTACAAAAAACGGGTCCACGTCTGTAAAGTTGGAAATTCGCGGGTAACGCAAAACAGCAATGTCAATCTCTCGCGGTGTCTCACGCTGACCTTGATAACGGTGCAAAATCAGCGAATCCTCCGCATCGATCCACAAGTCTGGAATAAAAGGCACGACACCAAGGACAGGCTTGCCCGTATATTCTTCGAACCAGTCCAGCCCCGGCTGCAAAAGTGTCAAATCACCGCGAAAACGATTGATGATGACTCCGATCACACGGTCCCGATCTTCGGGTTCAAGCAGCTGAAGGGTACCGACCAAGCTGGCAAACACACCCCCACGCTCGATGTCTGCCACCAAAATGACGGGCGCGTTCGTAAGACGAGCGACTCGCATATTGACGAGCTCGCGGTCATTTAGATTAACCTCTGCCGGACTGCCAGCCCCTTCGATGACGACCCGCTCGTAGGTGCTAGCGAGTCGTTGATACGCTTCCTCAATGATCCGCAAGCCCTCGTGGTAAAATTCTGTACGATAGGCCATCGCTTTCATGTTGCCGTATGGCTCGCCGTTGACGACAATTTGCGATTCAGAATCTCTAGTAGGTTTGATCAAAATGGGGTTCATATCGGTCGTCGCCAGAATTCCTGCTGCTTCCGCCTGAACGCCCTGTGCCCGGCCGATTTCTTTTCCATCAAGCGTAACGTAGGAGTTCAACGCCATATTTTGTGATTTGAACGGAGCTGTCTTGTAGCCATCCTGGGCAAAAATCCGGCACAGCGCTGTAGCAATCGCACTTTTTCCTGCATCCGAGCTGGTACCTTGCACCATCAACGGGAGGGCTTTAGGCACGAGCGGCCACCTCCGCGCAACGGCTCAGCCAACGTTCGACCAGGTCAGGATTGGAGCCGAAATGCAAGTGAGTATAGCCTGCGACCAGATTATCCTGTGCATAGCCCTCCGGTTTCGTACCGCGAAGCCCTTTCGTCTCATATGCTGCTGGCAGCTCTTGATCCGAAGCATAAGTAGAGTAATGGAATTCATGTCCTTTTGCCTGTTCCTCGGTTCCGAGCAAGAAATTGACTCCCTTGCCGCGCACTTCCCGATAGCCAAGCGCTGCGAGCTTTTTCTGCATGGTCACCTTGCCTGGGATGAGCCCCACCATCGGATAGCTGTCGCCCTCTGTCGTCACGATTGCCTCTGTCAAAAACATGTAGCCACCGCACTCAGCCAAGGTAGGCAAGCCTTTTGTGATCGCAGATCGGATCGATTGCTTCACCGCTTCATTTTGCGATAGCTCTGCTGCAAATTCCTCCGGGAAGCCTCCCCCGATGTACAAGCCATCCGCGTCCTCAGGCACTCCCTCTCCGGCCAGCGGTGAAAAAAACGCGAGCTTCGCGCCATATGCTTCGAGCAGCTCCAAATTTTCCGGATAGTAAAAATGAAAAGCAGGGTCCTTCGCGACAGCAATAGTGACAGTGGCAGATGCTTTTCGCGGAACAAACAGCGTAGGTTTCGCTTGTAGCGGCTCTGCCTTGGCCAGCTCCCAGATTTGTTCCAAATCTACTGTCTCCGCGATCAAGTCAGCCAGCTTTTCAAACAAAGGAGTCAACTCTCCACGCTCGACAGATGGCACCAATCCGAGATGACGTTCCGGTATTTCCAGCTCGTTCTCCCGTTTCAGGTAGCCCACGACCGGAATCCCGCACTCCTGCTCGATCGCTGCCTTCACGATTTTGTGATGTCCCTCACTGCCGACCTTGTTCGCGATGACACCGACGATTCTCGCCTGTGGGTTGAGCAATTGAAAGCCTTTGACAATCGCTGCCGCACTTCGCGCCATGCTCTGACAATTGACAACCAACAGAACCGGAGAGCCAGTCAGGATGCTGATTTCGGCCGTACTGCCTTTATCGCTGGTCGCTTCCTTGCCATCGTACATACCCATGACACCCTCGATAATCGAGATGTCTGCACCCTCGCTGCCGCGGACAAAAATCTCCTTCACGATCTCGTGCTCCAGCATGAAGCTGTCCAGATTGCGCGAAGCTCTGCCCGTCACAGCCGTATGATACGTAGGATCGATGTAGTCAGGTCCGCACTTGAAGCCCTGTACGGTATGCCCTTTTCTTTTCAGAGCAGCCATCAGTCCGATGGTAACGGTTGTCTTACCCGCTCCGCTGCCTGTTCCGGCAATCACAATACGGCGGCTGTCCGTCATGCGCGCTCCTCCTCATGATAGGGCATCAATCCGACCGAAATGGTGGTGTTGCCCGACTTCTTCTTGGTCAAAACGAGTTCGCCCGCGCCAGCATACAGCTTCGCGGCAGGCTCGCTCACTCCGTACGCGCCAGTGAACTTGAAGACGGTATCAGACGGATCGCTGATTTCTACCTGATTCAACTCTTCAGGCGAATACCAGACGAATGACCAGCCGTATTTTTCGCAAACGGCGATCAGACCTGCTTCATCCTTTTTCAGCTCGATGGTCGCCAGTGCTTTTACACTTTTGATTGAAAATTGCAGTTCATCCAGCGTTTCCTTGATGACTGCCTCGATCTCCTCTGCGGAGGTTCCACGGTTGCAGCCCATCCCGAGCACGATTACCTTCGGACGATAAAGGACGCCGTTGTCCAAAATCGATTGTTCCTCCGGTGTGAGCAAGCGATGAGAAACGACTAGAGCACCTTGCGGCTGATCGGCTTTTGCCTCAGCGATTGTCGCGTATTCCTTGATGGACGGTGGCATCGGCGTGTCATGCATCCACCAGTCACGTTCACCGGATTCATTGATGACGGCTACGCGCTCCTCATTTACGACAGAAGCACTGACAGGGGTCAGCTTTTCAGCGGAATCCCACTCCCAGCCAAAACGTCTACCAAATAGATCGACCGGGATCGTCTTTTGTACGTCAGATGCTGTCGTGATAATCGGACGAGCACCCATGACTGCCGCTACCTCGCGAGCCAGCTCATTGGCACCGCCCAAATGACCGGACAGCACACTGATGACATTCTCCCCACGGTCATCGACGACGACGACACCCGGGTCTTTCTTTTTATCTTCGAGCAAAGGTGCGATCATCCGAATAACCGCACCCAGTGAAATAATGATGATTAACCCTTTATAAGCAGGCCAGAGAGCGGGAAACAGCATCCGTACACTGTTCGAAAACAGCTGGATGCCGCGCGCTTCCTCATCTCCACGCTCGAACTTGCTCATGTAGTACAGGTCCGTCCCAGGGAATTTCTGTGCCAGATCGCGCGCCATCTCTACTCCGTGCTTCGTGATGGCGACGATCGCATAGTCTCCGCGCTGCTCGATAACAGGGATTTCTCCCTCGATCAGTTCGATGATCTTCATTATTCCTTCACACCTTTTCTGAACCCGTGTGTAAAGGTTTTATCGTACAGCTTGGAACGGTATTGCTCGCTCTTGTCGTGGATGTTCGGGTCCAATGCCCAGCCAGCCAAAATCATCGCGTGCTTGCGGATGCCGTTTTTGCCCATGTCTTCGTCCAAATTTTTCAGTGTGGTGCGAATGATCAATTGATCCGGCCAGCTTGCACGTTGTACAACTGCGACAGGCGTATCCTCGCTCCAGCCTGCCTCGACCAGTTCGCGGACTACTTTTTTCGTCAAAGTCGCGCTAAGGTACAGAGCCAACGTGCAATGATGCTCAGCGAGTGCACGCAGCTTTTCTCTTTCAGGCACAGGTGTGCGACCTTCCGCGCGGGTGAGGATGATCGTCTGTGTCAGATCAGGAATCGTCAACTCGGCACCTACTGCTGCCGCTGCCGCAAATACCGAGCTCACACCTGGAACGATTTCTACCTCGATGCCCTTTTCCTTCAACAATGCGATCTGTTCCATAATCGCGCCATAAATGGAGGGATCACCTGTATGCAGGCGTACGACTGTTTTTCCGCTACTAATCCGGTCTACCAACAGCTCTACCATTTCTTCCAATGCCATACCCGAGCTTTGCAGTACCTCTGCATCGGGATTGCTCATTGCTACCAATTCCTCGTTCACGAGAGAGTCGGTATACATAATGACATCTGCCTTTTGCAGCAGCTTCAAGCCTTTTACTGTAATCAAATCAGGGTCGCCGGGACCCGCTCCCACTATGTACAGTTTCATTACTTTTTCACCACCATCAGTGTAAGATAGCTAAGCTCTGCCCGCTCTAGTTCACGCATATCGGTCCAAACCATTTCCTCGGAGGAAGTGACCTTGGTCGCTACCGATGCCTTTTCAGCCAGCCCCATTTCTTTCAGCAAGCCAATGATCATTGGCAGTACTTTTGCTACCTTCAGGAACACGACGGTATCGTGGTTTTCAAGCGCTTTGCGCATGGCTTCCTTGTCTTCTGTTGCCGGGATGATGCCGATCTGCTCGTCGCCATCCGCCAGTGGCAGATTGAATCGCGATGCTGCTCCCAAAAACGAAGAGACACCTGGTACAGTCACGATTGGCACTTCTGGGTGCTCCTCATGCATGACGCGCATCATGTGGATAAACGTGCTGTAAAACATTGGATCGCCTTCCGTTACAAAAGCGACGTCCTTGCCTTCAGACAGACGTTCCCAGACGACCTCTACCGTGTTGTTCCACTCGCGCTCCAAAATTTCTTTGTCCCGCGTCATCGGGAAAACGAGTCCGAGCATTTCCTTGTCTGAGGATTGCACATACAGCTCCGCGATTTGATGTGCGTAGCTTTTGCTGCCCATCCGTTTTTTCGGGTAGGCAATCACTGGCGATTGCTGCAATAGACGAAATGCCTTTACGGTAATCAATTCAGGGTCGCCGGGACCTACGCCCAGTCCGTACAATGTTCCGATCTTAGTCACTTGCTGTCTCCTCCTTGGTCTTCTGCCTGCTTGGCCCAGGCCGTAATGATGTAGATCGGATTCAATGCTTCAAAGCGCGTTAGGGACAAAATCGGCTTGCTGCGCGATAGCTGTGCCAGTGTCACCGATGTCTCGAATCCTTCCTGCGCGAATGCTTGTGTCGCTTCGTACAATGTCTCAATGGTCGCTGCGTTCACCACAATCCGGCCATTCGGGCGCAGTCGTGTGCAGCAGATGTTCAACAGCTCGCGCAATTCTCCGCCACTGCCGCCAATAAATACGGCATCCGGGTCTGGGAACTGATCCAAGCCATGTGGGGCACGTGCGTTGATCACTGTCAAATCCGTGCGAAACTTCGCCATGTTCTGGCGGCAGTTTTCCAGATCGTCCGCGTTCTTCTCTACGCCGTACACTTCACCCTCACGCGCAATTCGTGCCGCTTCAATGGCGACAGAGCCTGTGCAGGTGCCGATGTCCCAAACGATGCTTTTAGCATGCAATTGCAGCTGTGCAATGCTTAAAATGCGAACTTCTTTTTTCGTAATGAGTCCCTTGTCTGGCTTGCGCTGGGAAAACTCCTCGTCTGCGATTCCAAACGGCCATACCGGGCTTGGACGGCGTTTTTTCAAAATCACGACATTCAGATCAGAGAAGATACCATCTGCCATTTCCTCAAGGGAATACCAGCCTGTCCGCTCTTCCGCACTGCCCAGATTCTCCGCCACGAACGCATCGTACTCGGTCATGTGGAACGAAAGGAGATAGCGGGCGATCGCTGCTGGTGAGTTTTCCCGATCCGTCAACAGTGCGACCTTATCCTTCCCGTCGATCCGCTGTGCCAGACCTTTGATACTGCGTCCGTGCACGCTAGCAAGTGTCGCATCCTGCCATGCTTCTCCCATTTTGGCAAAAGCGAGCTGGATGGAGCTTAGGTGCGGGTAAATCTCCACGTTCAGTTTTTTTGCAAGCAAGCTGCCGATCCCGTAAAAGAGCGGGTCGCCTGACGCCAGAATGACAGTCTTGCGCGTCTCTGTACGCAGCTCCTCCACCATGGCAGTCAGACCGCCCTTCAGTACACGCTTTTCCCCTGTATACTCCGGGAAAAAACTGAGGTGTCGCTCTCCTCCAACCAACAGTTCACTTTCTTCTATCCAAGTCCGGTACAACGGCAGCAGACTCTGCTGTCCATCATCCCCGATTCCAATTACTTTCATCGCCTGTGTCATTGATCGTCACCCTTCCCAACAGGGACCCTTTCATTGTGATGATGATGGTTTCGACCTCGATGCCGCCGCCCACTTCCTTAAGTGCAGCGCGACAACAGTTTTCGCACATGATCTCGAAAAAGGCGGGCGTGTCCACCATCATATCGCCTACCTGCGAAGCGGTGTTGGCTCCCAAAATTTCGTCAATACGCTCCTGCGAAGCTCCCGCATCTGCCGCCATTTGAGCGAGGAAGCCGAAGTCAACCGGTGCGCTTTTGGAGTGAACCATCATGACGCCTTGCGCTACCTTGGAAAACTTGCCCATCATCCCGACCAAGGTCACTTTGCGCATCTTCTTGTTCTTGCACTGCTTGAGAGAAAAGCCGACGAAATCGCCCATTTCCACGAATGCTTCTTCCGACAGCTCTGGATAAGTAGCGACCCCGTAAGATTCACTCTTTCCACCCGTCGACAGCACAATATGATCGCAGCCAGCTTCCTTGGCGACGTTGACCGCTTGCGCCACGCTTGCCTTGTAAGCAGAAGTGGAAAACGGCACCACGATTCCACGCGTCCCCAAAATGGAGATGCCGCCGAGTATGCCGAGTCGTCCATTCAATGTTTTTTTGGCGATTTCCTCGCCCGCAGGCACGGAGATGACGATTTTGATCCCGCGCTGGGTCCCGTAACCATCCAGAACAGCCTGCGCGGTTTCCCTGATCATTTTGCGCGGGACGGGATTGATCGCTGCCTCGCCAATCGGAACGGGCAAACCTGGCTTGGTCACCCGTCCCACACCGAGTCCGCCATCCAAAATAATGCCGGGCTCATCCGACCATTCTACGGTTGAGAGGATAAGGGCACCGTGTGTCGCGTCAGGGTCGTCTCCCCCATCCTTGATCGTGCTAACTGTCGCCCTCGCCAATGAAAATTCGCAGCTCTCCATCTGAAAGGTGACGTCCTCGCCGATTGGCAGGCGAATTGTCGCTTGGCTTTGCTCTTCCTGAGTAATCAGCGCGATCAAAGCAGCCTTGGTCGTCGCCGTTGCACATGATCCAGTCGTATATCCGTGGCGGAGGGGCTTTGCCTCTTTTTCGTCCGTTGCTGCTTTGGCTACCATCTGCTTAGCCCAACCGTTCCGCCATGATCGAAATGGCATTCAATGCTGCTACGGTTACTGGGCTTCCGCCTTTACGTCCCATGTTCGTGATGAATGGGATATCGAGCTTCGCCAGCTCTTCCTTGGATTCTGCCGCAGAAACGAAGCCAACTGGCATACCGATCACCAGACCTGGCTTTGCTTCGCCTTCCTTCACCATGCGGATCAGCTCCAGAAGTGCCGTAGGTGCGTTTCCGATGCAAAAGATACCGCCATCCGCTTCCTTGATCGCTTTGCGCATGGAAATGATCGCACGGGTCGTATTCAGGCGCTTCGCCTCTTCCATCACATCGCGGTCAGAGATGTACACCTTCACTTCTCCGCCGAATTTCTCAATGCGGTTTTTGCTGATACCGACTTGCACCATCTGTACATCTGCTACAACGATTTTGCCGCTGCGGATCACTTCGATTCCCGATTTTACTGCGTCCGGGTGGAAAACAAGACTGCGTCCGAGGTCAAAGTCTGCGGATGCGTGGATGACACGTTGTACTACCGGATATTGTTCTTCTGTAAAAGAATGCTCGCCCAGCTCATCCGTAATGATTTGAAAGCTCAATTCCTCAATCTCTTGCGGTTGTACGGTCATTGGTTTAAATTCCGTTTTGAAATCCATGGTTAGTTTCCTCCAGTCACAATTTAAATGCGCGTTCAAAAAGTCGGCTTTTCAGCACCGGACTTTGACGGTGAACGCCATATTCGATGTCGAATATGCTTCACGAACCACTTCGTGATCAAAAGACGACTTATTGAACAACCTCTTTGAGTTGTTCTAAAACACTGGTAAAGTCGGAAAACTTCGTTCCGTAATCGATCTTCGGACGACCGATGACGATTGTTTCGATGCCCATTTCCAGTGCCGCTTCCACCTTTTCATCAAAAGCGCCTACCTTGCCGCTCTCCTTGGTAATCATCAGCGTGACACCATAATGGTCGTAGAGCGCTTTGTTCAGCTCCTTGGAAAAAGGACCTTGCATCGCGACGATGTTTTTTTGCTCGACACCGAGCTCTTCGCATTTCTGCATATTGTCAAGACGCGGCAGCATGCGTGCTACCAGCGTCGTGTCCGGCAGGCCCAACAGCCGATCCGTGAACGTTTTCAGCGTCTTGCTTCCTGTCGTCAGCATGATGACGCCGCGCTTTTCAGCCGCCAGCTCTGCCGCCTGAACATAATCTTCTACCACAATCAGCTTCTCGCTGCCCGGTGAGGAGAGGCTTTCCCGCTCGTAGCGAATGTAGGGGACTCCCGCGCCCTGTGCTCCTGCCATGGCGTTTTTGGAGGCTTCCTCTGCGAAGGGATGACTCGCGTCGACCACGCATTGCACGGCTCTCTCTTGGATCAGCTGCTGAATATCTTCGGCGGTCAGGCGTCCGACCTGAACAGGCACGCCCGCCTCCTCCATGCTTTTCGCAGCATTGTCAGTGACGACCGTCGTCAACAGCTCGTAGCCCTTGTCCTTGATTTGCAAAGCCAACTCGCGCGCGTCGCTCGTTCCAGCCAGTACCAGAATCATGCTGTCTCCCTCCTACTTGGTAACGTGATCGTGATCGTGCTTGTGATCATGCTTATGATCATGGTCATGATCGTGATCGTGGTCATGGTCATGGTCGTGATCGTGATGATGATGGTGGTGACCATGGTGGTGGTGATGTCCATGCTCGTCATCATGGTGGTGATGGTGATGGTCGATGTGCTCCATCGCTGCCAGCCTGTACTGACAGGTATCACAGTTCAGCTTCACTTCACCGTGCAACGCTTCCACCACACGATCCTTGAGCACTTCTTTCAACAAAGGATGGAAGCCAAAATACTCGGCCATTTCGAACTGAGCTTCTGGGTATTGCTCACGGAACTTCTCCAGCTGATCGCTCATCCGTTTGATCAACACACCCGTGAACAGGAAGTACGGCAAGAGAACGATGCGCTTCGCCCCCAGCTTCAGGCAACGCTCAACACCCTCGTCGTACAATGGATACGTCACGCCCATGAAGGCAGTCTCTACCCACTTGGCTTTGTATCGCTCCCAGAACAGTCGGGACATTTTGTAAATATCGCTATTGGCATCTGCATCGCTGCTGCCGCGTCCGATTACGAGTACAGCCAGGTCATCGTTGTCTTCCCCGGAGGCAAAGCCTGCCTCTTCCATACGTGCGGTCAAAATATTGATGACCTCGTCGTGAATGCCGATCGGGCGTCCGTAGATGAACTGAACGTGTGGGTGCAGCTCCTTCGCCTCGTCGATAGCAGCTGGAATGTGAATTTTCGCATGTCCGGCAGAGAACAGGATGATTGGAATCACCGCCACGCGGGTTGCACCTCGTGCCACGCATGTATTCAAGCCTTGCAGCATGTCAGGACGGGCAAACTCCAGAAAGCACGTCTCGATAATCGGTACATCCAAGTCCGGAGTAAGCGTCGCTACAAACTGGCGAATCTCTTCATTGCCTTCCGGGTCCTTGCTTCCATGACCTACAAATAATACTGCGTCCATTTTATGTCCCCCTCGTTTTTATTCGGTGTTCTTGCATTAATCTCCGCATGCAGCGTTCTCGATTTCAGCTTTTGCTGGCTCGTACCATGCGTAGCCCTCCAGCTCACCTACACGTTGGAAAAACTTGTGGAACCGCTCGTTCGGAAACGCGTCTTTTTTGAATCGGTTCACGATTCGCTCCACGAGTGGAACAATCTCTTCTTTTTCGATGCCTTCCGCTACCGGAATACCAGAGTGTGCATTGCGTCCCACCGTTTTTGCTCCCAGGAATAAATCGAACTTTCCTTTGCGGAATACGATCCCGATATCCTCTTGAACCGCGCCATAGCACGCCATCCCGCAGCCGTTGAAGCCGATCTTCAGTTCCTTCGGCATTTCTTTTCCTCCCAGCTTTTGGTGCAGCTCGTCGGCATAAGGAATGCTGTCTTTTTTCTCGCCGTCGCAGAAATCACACGCTTTTACCTGCAAAACGTCTCCGATCGGGCTGAGAATCAATCCAAGCTCTCGCAAGCGGCTAGTGATGCTCTCAGGGTTGGCAGTCGGTACGCGCAAAATCATTTGGTGGTGTGGAGTGTATTCGATCTCGCCTTTTTCGCCGGCCACTTCGGCAATCGTCATCATTTGCAGCGGCGTGATTTTTTTATTGGCGACCCCCGGACTTACCGCACATTCGAAAATCATCTCTGGCGTAAAGGTAGATACCGGACGATGGACCTGCCCGGAAGCGGGCTTGGTTTCAATGCCTTTCGCCGCATTGATAGCCGTCAACGCCTCCATGGCCCATGTGAAAGGAGCTTTTGGTGCTGCTTCTTCTGTTACAGGCGGCGCTTCCAGAACTGCTGTGCTTGTTGCTGCACGATTTGCTGGTTCTGTAACAGTTTCTCTGTCCTCGGTAACGGCGATTGGCCTTTCTGCCTTCGGTGTTGCTGGTGCTGCCGGAGCTGACGCAAGGCTGCTCTCCTCGGAGGCCTCGAGCGACCATGGCTCATTTTCTACACGCAGACGCTGATGTAGCTTCAGTGGCTGCTCATCGGCAGACAGTGTGTATTTGCGCTGGTAGCCACGCGGCGTAATCATTTTGCCGTCGTATACAAACGTCGATGTATTTCCGATAATCACCGTGGTCAACATGCCGATATCATGCTCTAGCATTTGCGCCAGGGTCGTCACGACAACCGTTTCGCGTTCGCGATAAGCACTTTTCACGATACCGACTGGCGTATCTGGTGAGCGGTACTGCAAAAGAATGCGTTGCGCTTCCACAATCTGACGTGTGCGTCGTCCGCTGCGCGGGTTGTACAACGCGATAACAAAGTCAGCCATCCCTGCTGCGTCAATCCGTTTGGCAATCAGTTCCCACGGCGTCAAGTGATCGCTCAGACTGATCGTGCATGCGTCGTGCATGATAGGCGCACCGAGGATTGCCCCACAGGAATTGATCGCCGAGATGCCCGGTACGATTTCGATTGGTACGCCAGTAGCTTCTGTCCAGCCTTTTTCCACCAACACCTCGTATACGAGACCTGCCATCCCGTAAACACCTGAGTCTCCACTGGAAATGACCGCTACCTTTTTGCCTTCCTCTTCCGCCTGACGTACAGCTTCCCGTGCACGCGTTACTTCTTCTGTCATCCCTGTGCTGACGATTTGCTGATTCGTCAAAAGTCCGCGGATCAAATCTACGTAGGTGGAATAGCCGATAATGACATCGGCCTCCTGCAGGGCTTCCCGCGCCCGCTTGGTGATATGCTCAAAACTTCCTGGACCAAACCCGATCACAAACAACTTGCCGCTCATAAGGCCCCTCCCCTTTTCGCTTCCTGTTTATAATAAAATCGATATCATCACGCTAACGAACAGACATAAGAGCGAAACGAGATACATCAAACGAATCGTCGCGACAATATCACTAGCCTGCAATGGTCGCTTCGCATCTCCCATTTTTGCCCGATTCGATGCAACACCTTGGTAATAATTCAGTCCCCCGAGCTGCACGCCTAATGCGCCAGCGACTCCGGCTTCCGGCAAACCGCTGTTTGGACTCGGATGCAAATGCGCATCTCTTCTGATCATTGCCCAGCACTGCTTCCCATCCAATCGCTGCAGCCAGCTTGCGGCAACGAGCAACAACGCTGTCAAACGGGCGGGTATGTAGTTCAGTACATCGTCAAAGCGGGCAGATGCCCAGCCGAGATTCATATACTGCTCGTTTTTATAGCCAACCATGGAGTCGAGGGTGTTGGCGGCACGGTACGCCATTGCCAACGGTGCTCCCCCAATCGCTGCGTAAATCAGCGGAGAGACGATCGCATCGACGATGTTTTCCGCCACGGTTTCCACCGCTCCCCGACATACTTCCGGTTCATCTAGCCGCTCTGTATCGCGTCCGACTACCATGGACAAGGAACGTCTCGCCGCTTCCATATCCCCAGCCACAAGATGACGGGCAATTTCCATCCCGGCATCGGCCAAGCCTTTTGTTGCAATCGTCGTGGAAATCAACCAGGCACCCAATATCCAGGCAAGCACCGGATGGATGAACGTGACTCCCCACAAAAGTAGCCAAACGACAGCGTAGCTGCCGCCAACGATCACGAGCGGGAACAGGACTCCTGCTAGCTTCAAATGCGACTCCTTTTTGACGAGAGAACGTATGACCCGCTCCAATCGTGTAATCCACCAGCCCATGATGATCACTGGATGTGGCAGGCTCCTGGGGTCTCCTACCACCCGATCAATCAAGTAGGCCGCGCATAATATCCATACTTCTGTCATGTTGTCCCTCTCTTACTCTTCAGGGGTTGTCGCATCCAACTCTGCCCTTGTGCATCCAAGCATTCCGCTACCAGAGCCTCCCCATGCTTAACGCCATCGACCTGCCAATATCGGTCAGGATTGTTTTCGAGCCACGCGGCCTGGAACCAGCGGATCACGCCGCCATGTGTGACGATGACGACTGGATCGGATGCCTCCTCCTTGTCCGCTCTCTCCAACAAGGAACGTAGCCAACGATCCACGCGCATCCCCAGCTCTTCCAGACTCTCCCCTTGTGGAGGTCGATTTCGAAAAGGATCGTCGTACCACCTCGTGGCCCGCACAGGGTCCGACACCATCAGCTCGTCGTAGGTCATCAGCTCCCACTCACCAAAAGACAGCTCTCGGAGTGCTGGCTCCGGAATAACCGATAGCCCCAAAGCAGCTGTGAGTGGTTCGGCAGTCTGCATGCATCTGAGCAGGTCGCTTGAGTAAATCGCAGCAGGTCCCCCAATGAGCACTGGTAATTCCTTGGCCAAATCACTCGCGTGCAGATGCCCGCTCTCATTCAAAGGAACGTCGCTATGCCCCAAATATCGATGCTCACGATTGCTGTCTGTCTCCCCGTGACGTATCCAAACTAGCTTCATAACCACCAGCTCCCCACTAACACCAGCAGAACGACCGCTTCACTGCTTTCGATAACAGCCCCGTAGCAGTCTCCATTTAAACCGCCTAGTTTTTTTGCAACCGAGCGTGAAAACAATAGAGCGAACAATAGCGACAGAAAAATGGCTATGATGACCTGCAAGCCCCCAAGATACCAACCTGCGGCAAACACGAGGATGTAGCTCACGATGATAGAGGAAACGGAAAGCCCAGCACTGATGCCTTTTCCGATCCCTTTGTCTGCCGAAAGATACGGCCAGAGCTTGATCGACAAAAGCACATGTGTCCGCGCTACCACTGGTGCTACGATTAAAAAGCTGCCCCATCCCGGATGTACGAGTTCTGCGACTGCACCAGCCTTGATCAGCAACAGCATAATCGCAGCAAGAACGCCCATCGCACCTACGCGGCTGTCCTTCATAATCGCAAGTATTTGCTCTCTCGGTCTGCTGCTGCCAAGACCGTCCGCGAGGTCCATCCACCCATCCATATGAAGACCACCAGTCACGTAGACCCATGCGACCAACGTCAAAATAGCCGCGATCC
Source organism: Brevibacillus sp. DP1.3A (assembly GCF_013284245.2). Taxonomy (NCBI): domain Bacteria; kingdom Bacillati; phylum Bacillota; class Bacilli; order Caryophanales; family Paenibacillaceae; genus Brevibacillus; species Brevibacillus sp. DP1.3A. Next base: position 5,416,537 of record NZ_CP085876.1, read on the forward strand.
AAGGACTAAACAACAGCAGGCCTGCCTGATGTACAACCCATAGCAATAAACCGATGACCAAACCAACTGCGGGATACCAGTTGACGCTTTTTCTCCATGCCTCCTCTGAAGGACGAAGCCACGGAACCGGAATACGCGTAAAAAACGAGATCGCGTGTAAAAATGCATTCATCCTTTGATCCTCCACGGTATCCCCGACAAAACCGCGTAGACGGCGTCCGCTTGTCGCGCACTTCTCTGATTGACATCGCCCAGCACATCCGCGAACCATCTGCCCAAACGACTCAAGGCTACACCGCCCAATCCGACCTCGCTTGTGACAGCAATGACTCTTTGCGGGGAATTCTGAACGAGGGACAGCCATGCCTTTGCCTCCTGCAACAGGGCTTGCGTGTGTGAAGGACTTCTCCATTCCGACTCATCCACGCTCATCAATCGATTACTCACCCAGGTGGACAGACAATCGATCAACACCACATCATACTGCTCACTAAATGCGTAGTAATCGGTTAAGCGCTCTCCTACCTCCACACAGCCCCAATCCAACGGACGACGTGCCTGATGCAGCTCGATTCTCTGCTTCATTTCATCATCCCAGGCCTTGCCTGTCGCCACGTACAGGACTCGACTGCTCAACGTCATCGCAAGCTCTTCCGCGTAGCGGCTTTTTCCTGAACGGACACCGCCTGTTACCAGCACCAAGCTCATCGCTGTTCACTTCCTTCCGCATGGACCTCGCGAAGCGCTGCCAGAAGTCGTTCATTTTCCTCTCGTCCACGCACTGCGATTCTCACATCATGTGCCGTCAAACCGGGATACATCGCACAGTTGCGGATCAGAACGCCTTTTTTGCCGAGCCGTGCCTGCAATTGTTCAGCTGGCAATCCTGCTGGCGATCGCAGCAACAGAAAGTTTGCTTCCCCCGGCCATACCTGCCAGCCCAACTCACTACGGATACAATCAGTCAAATACGCACGTTCTGCTTTTATGAGCCTGCGCGTCTGTTTCTCGTATGCCTGCTCCTGCAAGCACAGTTCTCCAGCTAAAAGGGCTAGTGCATTCACGCTCCAGCTCACTTGCTTCTGGCGCATCTTCGCAATGACATCTGGATGCGCAATCGCATAACCCAGGCGCAATCCCGGGATCGCGTACATTTTCGTCATCGAACGCATCAAAATCACACGGGGAAAGCGCTCCAGCTGCGTCGCCAATGTATACTGCCGCTCTTCCTCCACAAAATCGAGAAAAGCCTCATCCACGATGAGCCACGTATTGGTCTCTTTCGTCCATTCCGCCATTTGGCGCAGCTCATCCGGTTGATACAGGATTCCGGTTGGATTGTTTGGCGACCCGACAAATACGAGATCAGACTGCGTAAAAAGAGTGTGCAGCTCTTCAGGATCGGGCTTGTACCCGTTCGCTTCCTTCCCGAAACAGCCAATGACGCGAGCACCATACTGCTCGGAAAGTTGCGCGTATTCCGAAAAGCAAGGATACACTACACCAACCGTTTGCGGCGAAAGACCGAGGATAGCCAATGCCATTGCCTCCGCTGCACCATTGGCAGGCAGCAACCATTCTTCCGGCACTTGCAGCCGTTTTGCCAATGCATGACGAAACACACGATGTCCAGGGTCTGGGTAATGCGCTACAGCAGCTAGCGAAGCCAGCAGCATCTCACGAACGCTTGCTGGCATCCCCAGCGGATTAATATTGGCACTGTAATCCAGAAACTGCCCTGGCTCTCGACCAAAGCGCTGCGCTGCGGTCAGCAAGTCTCCACCATGACCGTATGTTTCTATTACACCTGCGCTTGTCAAAACTCTACCCCCAGCACAGCTGGAATCCCTTCATCGTAGTAATGCTTGATTGGCTTCATCTCTGTCACCAAATCTGCGATGTCCAAAATCTCCTGCTTTGCTGCCCGTCCCGTAATCACGAGGTGGATATGACTTGGCCTGTTTTGAATCGCTTCCAAGACATCGGACAATGGCAACACATCGTCAATCGGGAAGCGGTCAATCGCCAATGCATTATTCAGCTCATCCAGAATGACGACATCGTACGCTCCGGAAGAGAGCTTTTCGCTCGCAAACGCCCAAGCTTCTTTCAAAGCCTGACGATGCTCCTCCGGTGTCTTCGTCCATGTGAAGCCAACACCCATTTGCACAATTTCTATGCCCAATTTATCGAAAATAATCTTTTCTCCGTATGTACGCTCCGGCGACTTGATGAATTGAACCATCAGCACCTTTTTTCCGCGCCCTGTCGCCCGCACAGCCAATCCGACTGCTGCCGTCGTTTTTCCTTTGCCGTCTCCCGTGTAAACGAGGGTCAAGCCCCGCTTCTTATCGTTTTTCTCCATCGTAACCACCTCAAAAAGTGATGTATTTTACTCCGTTGTTTCCTCCAAATACTTTCCGAAGCCAACAAAAAAAGCGCTCTGTTTCCCCAGTACGTAAGGAAAAACAAAGCGCGGATAGCCGAAAGCAACAATCCTCACCTCTTCCTTTGACCCGAAGGAAATCAGTGTAAACATAAAAACAGGCAGGTCTCCTGGCTCGAGGATCATCGCTCTTCTTCTCCTTCCCGCTCCCGGATGGGCAGTGGATGGCATGGTGCCTTGAAGAACAGCTACTCTCTTACAGTGGCGGGACCGCGTTGGCTTTTCACCAAACTTCCCTTTTAACCTTGCTCCTGCGAATCGGTTTCGCAAAAACAAGGACCTGTTTCTCTTCCATATGTAAATGTCATTCGTTTCGTTGACAAGCACTTGCTTTAATAATAGCAAAAGCTACCGAGGATTCAAGCAAAAGCTGCCGATTCCTCGCAGGTGTCTATTGGCAGAAAATTTAAGATAATCACCATTTACTTACCTGAAAATTTTCGTTACCCTATTGGCAAACAATCGAAAGTGGTGTGCAGTCATGCTATTTCCTCCGATTCCAAAAATACCAGACATGGTCCTGCCCAGCCCACTGCCGATCAAGGAATGCAGCGAACCGATGATCCCCCTCTCTTCCCTCTGTGAACAAATCACAGTCTATCCAGCCTACTACCACGAGGGCTATGCCGGAACACAGCCAGAAGCCTTTTTGCGAGAAGGGGCAGCACGCAAGCTCGCCATGGCAGCCGCGCAACTGCCTATTGGCTACAAGCTCGTCGTGTTGGACGGCTGGCGCTCGTTCGAGGTACAGGCATCCTTGTATGAACGTTTCCGTGAAGCCTTGCTTTCACAAGGCTGGCAGGAAGGACCCGCGCTCACCGAAGAATTGAGCAAATTCGTCGCTTATCCAACAACAGACCTCTCCAAGCCGTCCCCTCACCTATCCGGTGGCGCAGTCGATCTGACTATCGCAGGACCTGATGGCTGGCTGGAGATGGGGACAGCCTTCGATGACTTCAGTGAAAGGGCTGCAACTCGGCATTATGAAGAACTCGTACAGCCTACACAAAAGGACATCGAGATTCGAGACAATCGCCGACTGCTGTATCATTTGATGACGACTGTCGGATTCGTCAACTATCCGAAAGAATGGTGGCATTTCGAGTATGGGACGCGCACCTGGGGACAAAAAACGCAGCAAGAGCCGATCTATGGCGGGGTTTTGTCGATGTAACCACAAATACTCAAGTATTCAGCCGAAAAAGGCATGAGCCCGGTCGATACCGTACTCATGCCCAGATGGCCGCCCACTCTTCAAACTCAACAAATTCCTGTACCTCTTAGGTCACTGGTATTTCAGAAGATGCTGCTGAAACCAAAAGGCTTTTGTTGTATTCAGGCGACAATACAATATTTGTATAAGTTCCGCGCCCTGACACATAGTGATAGGAATGCTCGACGCCTGCTGGGATAAAAATAGCTGTTGGACTCTCAACAGTCTTCTCTTCTTCACCCAGTTGAACATGACACACCAGACCAGTGCCATCAGGTGCATCTCCCCAAAAGAGGAAGGCACTGTCACAATGATGCGCATGTCTGTCTACATGTTTTTCAGAAACACCGGACAAATCGCATAATCTAAAGATCCTTTGGATCACATAGAATGAGGCTCGCTCATCAACACGCGAATCCATCATAACCCAGCGTATCCCTGGACCGTCACGATGATACCGTAGCTCTGAAGCACCTTTGGGAAACGGCTTTCCTACCTGTAAGGAAACAGGCAGCTTTGGGCTTCCTAGTGGAGGACGCTTTTCTTCGAGAAGCCGTATTCTTCCAATTGTTTCGGGAGGAAATGGCTCATACGCTTTGGAATTTCTCTTTACGGCTTGGACATGGTAAGCCGATGTATGCGTAAAGGCATTTTGCCCAGTGATAGGGCGTAGTTCGTCCGGTCTATACCCTGTCGTCAGACGTATCGCTTGTACAAGCTCGGGAATTCTATCCAAAGAATAACGATGATCATTTCGCAGCTTTTGCAACGCGACAGTAAGCTGGATCAAGTCAGTAATACCAGCTCTTTCACCGATTCCTAAAATTGTTGTATCAATGACAGAGGCGCCTGCATCAATAGCCGCCAGCGCATTCGCTTGAGCAAGACCGAAATCATTATGCAGATGCACTTCAATCTCGCATCCAAATTCCTCAATGGCATGAGTTACGATTTTTTTGCATGTATCAGGCTCCCATATCCCGACAGTATCTGCCAAACTAATGCGATCTGCGCCTGCCTGTAAAGCAACATGACCTAAGCTGGATATCCTTTCCCACTCTGTCCGTGAAGCGTCTTCAATCGTGAATCTAACCTGTAAGCCAAGCTTTTTTGCTTCGATAACAGCTTGTTGGACTTTCTCATGTATATAGCTTTCCTGATGATGACTGAATTTGGTTTGGATAGACACATCATTAATGGAAGCCCATATCCCCACCCAGTCTGCTTTGGCGCGCTTTGCTGCATGTACTTCTTCAACAGTAGCTCTCGCATGCATTAATATTTGCGCTCGTCTTGCCGATTGAGCCACTTTTCGGCAGATTTCTTCATCCAGGGCAGAAATTCCAGGGTGGCCCACTTCTATGAGGTTAATATGATAACTTTCCAAGAGATGCAGTATGCGAATCTTGTCTTCGCATGTGAAGCGAACGCCTGCTTGCTGTTCTCCTTCTCGCAGTGTTGCATCCAAAATTTGAAACGGCTTCATTTCCAGCACATCCTTACGAGTTTACTTACTTTTTCAGGAATTCGTCTGTTTCACGCAAGAGTTGATCACGATTTTTTTCATACAACACCCAATGTGTTGCATCTTTGATAACCACTTCTTGTTTTGCAGATGCATTGGTCAGCTTATGGAAGAGGGACTTATCTGCAAAAAAGTCCAGATCTCCTCGAATGATCAACACTGGCGTCGTAATTTTCGCTGCATCAAAAATTGGTCTGTCCGTCCAGATGTAATACAGATCTACCAAAGGTCCCATTGGACGGCGGATGGACTGTTCAGGTTGCTTGCTGCTGTTAGGATCAGAGTTTACGAAGACCTTGGATACAGCATTCATTGCCTCTCCAGAAACCAGATCACGTTTATCTAGCATCATGTGCCAATGGTGCATGGCCTTGTCAAACTGGACAACCTGGTACGCTGGTAATTGGGGATTGATTTCACCTGGCTTCCCTTTTGCTTCAAATGGAGTTGCCATCAAAGGCAAAGAAAAACCATGCATAACACCATAAAGCACGAGTTTTTCAATATCATCGGAATGTTCAGTCGCGTACATCCCTGCAACAACTCCACCCCAAGACCATCCTACGATACTGATTTTATCCACTTGTCGAGTTTTCTTTATGTGCTGGACGACAGCCTCCAGATCTTTTACCGCCTCACTGGCACGAACGACTGGAGCATTCTCCACAGGTGGTTTATCCATTTCAACTGGTCGGGTAGAATGCCCAAACCCTCGGAAGTCCATCGCCCATGTGTCGTAACCTTGCTTTGCGTATTCCTCCATCCAGGAGTATCCCGGAACATCAAATGCTTGGGCGGTAGGTACGCTAAACGGTTCAAGAAACAATACAACCTCATTGTTGGTGAACTTTTCCTTGTTTTTGGCACTCATATGCCTCACATATAAGGAGACGTCCTGATCGTTGCTTGGCACTTTCAGCTCTTCCGTTACGATCTCACTGGTTGATTCCACTACGGATTGAGCTTGTGTTGTACTATTTTGATTGGGGGAATCAGGATTTGAACACCCTTGAACAAGTAGCCCTAAAGATAGGACTAGCATAAGAAAATGATTTTTCATTTGATGATTGAAATTCATAGTTTGGCACTTCTTTCAAATTAGATTTAGAGGGTGCTAGAAATTGAAGATTCTCGACAGCAACGCAATGCATCCTGCTGCAATGATTAAGCCTGCGGGCAACCCATTAGTCAGTAGCACTGCCAAAAGTGTTCCAAGTGTTACGCCTATGAAAACAACCGGTTGATCTGGCAAAATACTTAAGCCCCTTCCCCCGACATAAGAGATGATAAAACCTGCTAAAATGGCTATCGTTGCTTTCCAACTGACCATTTCCTTGCCAAGGGAGATGAAATCATATTTTCCTTTGGCAATCGGAATCAACAAGAATACCATTAGACAAAACAGACCCACATGGAAAATTGGTTTTTGGATTGCATCCATGACAGGCACTGCTTTTAGCAAAGATAATCCGAGCAGCAAGAGGGAAGCGTAGACGAGAACCAGATCCTTTGCCACTAATGACAAGAGGGCGATTACCAGTAAGATAATGGTGGTATGCAACATAAGAGTCCTTATAGTAGCGTGTTATCCCAGCTTCCCTCTGCCGGGGCTTCCACCTGTACCATTTGGACGGAAGCTAAATTGACTTTGACTAGATTGGGAGCAACGGCTGGCAATAGGTCTGGTCTCTGAATGATTAGTTTGAATGCCTCAAAGCTAGCCAATACGCCGACGATATTCGCTACCGGAGCAAGCACTGCCCATGGAGCCTCTTTTTTTACATAGGCATCTGCCCATTCAGGCAAAGCGCCTTGCGATACGGAATACTTTGCACGCTCGTCTTTGATCTGATTAATTTTTTCACGCATCTCTGGCGTGAGAGGCTGTTGATAGGAAGGGTGTCTCATGGCGACCTCATAGGGCAAGGAGTCCGGGGTCATGCACATGACTCCTCCGCGGAAAGGTGGTGTTACCGCAATCCAGATGGAGGGAATACCCATATCGGCTGCTGTTCTATGGATGATTACCCGTGCAACCAGATTATCCGTAGCATCTACAATCACATCTGTATCACCCAGCAGATCATGTGCATTTTCTTCGGTAACAAACTCCCTTGTAACCTTTACTTCCAGCTCTGGATTGATATCGTGAAGTATTTCCTTCGCTACTTCCGCCTTGGGAGAGTTGATTTTGCTGACAAAGCTGAGCATTTGGCGATTGAGATTACTTTCCTCAAACGAGTCTTGATCGATGACATGAAGCTTCCCTACACCCATCCGGGCGAGTTGAATCAATGTAATTCCTCCCACGCCACCTGCACCTACCACGGTTACTCTAGCATTTCGCAGTTTGGCTTGCTCCTCACTCGTAATGATTCCGAAATTGCGGGTAAAACTGTTGTTATATAATTGGCTATTTTCTATCAATGTCATACGATCATCTCCTTTGTTCTTTCAAAATCGTTATAATGTTGCATAGTTCCACGTTCCATCAGGGGGAGTTGTCACTTTTACCGGTGTGTCCGTATCTAGATTAATGAGAACTCCTTTGGGTGCACGTGCCAACGGTTCTCTGCCCGTCAAGATTTGCACGGCTTCATGAAAGCTGAAAAGCGCTATGAGATGGGCACGAACTGGTGTAATAATCCAGCCAGCCTTTCCCTCACAAAAATCCTCTGCCCATTCCTTTGGAGCTCCTTCTTTGACAGAGTGCCAGGCCCTGGCTTTTTTTATGTCAGCAATCTCTTGGCGTAACGCTTCATTGGTCAACTTCTCCCCTGCTCCTGGAATGTTCAATGCTGTTTCGTACGAGATGCCGTCTGGAAAAAAGGAAGAGACAAACCCGCGGGTTGGGGGGCTCCCTGACATGCCCACGCTTGGTATGCCCAGCTCACGCGCGGTCCGGTGGATGATGACGCGGGAGGGTATATCGTCCACTGCTTCTATCACCAGATCATGCCCTTTCATCAGTTCAAGCACATTGTCTTCATCAACATTTGCTTGGACGCATCGAACAGATATGTATGGGTTAATGGATTGAAGAACTTCTTCAGCCGTCGCCGCTTTTGATTTACCCAATGAATGTACCGTTGCCAGCATTTGACGATTGATGTTAGAAACTTCGAATTCATCAGGATCTACTCCGGTGACCTGCCCGATCCCCATGCGGGCGCAAAGAATCGCTTCCATTCCCCCGACCCCGCCGAGTCCAAATATGATGACCTTTCCTTTCTTTAAGCGGTTTTGTTCCTCAGTGGTATACACGCCAATATTTTTCTTGACCATTTCCCAATAAAACGAATCCATTTCCAATTCTTCTTCCTCCTCTTTCCAAATTCAATTGTCCATTTACATTTGACATTATAGAGTTCCAGTTACTAGCAAAAAAATAGCTCGTTCTGACTATTAATTGGGTTTTATTTGAAATTTTCATGAACAAAGCAGAAAAATTTTTAGCTAGAATAGACAAAATGAAAAGGCTTGAGTCCGGTACAATACCGAACCCAAGCCTTACACTCCCCTAACGTTACTGCAAGAAATCCGCCATGATGATCTCCGTATCAAACGGCGTAATCCCTTCCTCCAAGGAAAATACCGTATCTGCCTCTCCTGCTTGATCAGTCAGCGTCCCTCTCGCCTGTGCATGAAGCATAAACAACTCATGCAGAGTAGGCTTCACCAACGAGGTGAGCGCTCTTCCCATCAGTTCCACCCCTCCAGCATTGGACTCCACATTGTTGGCAAACCGTGGATCGGAATTCAGGGCGATATCCGTCCAAATCACTTTTCTTTCCACGAGATCGAGAATGACCGGGATACAAATCCGCGTATTTGCGGCGAGGTCAATCTTGTCCTGTACCGTCTGCGGCTCGAAAATTCCCCCTGTCTGTGGCGCCGAACGAATCATCCAGCCAGCGAAGCATTCAGGCAAATCGCAATAAGGCTGATCCGTAAACGAATACAGGTTCATGACGACATATCGACCCCCATAGTGGATGACAGAATCCATGTCGATGTCGATGAATTCGCACGCGCCTTTGGGAGCCTCCACAATATCCCCGCTATGACACGCTTGATACTTGTCGGAACGCAGATTGGTATAGGAAATATGCTCCATGTATTTCCAGTCTTCATTATATAGCACGGCAGACAAATCGATATCGACTCTGCCTGTAGGGACATCGTTAACGATCCCTTCCCTCCACCACAGGAAAAAGCGAATCGTTCCTCCATCCGGGATCGATAGCCGGGAGCCACGTGCAATCGTGCGTAGTGCTTTGCTGGCGGATCGCATCGAAAATGGAACGAGATGCTCCTGCAGTCGCGGGTCGATATAGACGTTACCCAGCGACGGCAATTGGGCAAAACGGTTTAACAAGGATGTCCGGCAAATATCCGCTGCCTTCTGTCTGATGTCCTCTTGCAGCCCTGCCACTCGGTTTTCGATTGCCTGTACTTTTGCCACTTGCCCTTTCGGAAAAAAGGTTCGCCATTCCCCGTAGCTATCCCGTTTGTTGAAGTGATTCATGACTTGCAAAAGAACTGGAGTCGATACACCATCCGCAATTTTCTCGAAGGCAGAAAGAACTGAACTCCCCTGCTCCGTCAAACGCAACAAATGATCCAGACGACGGGCAAATTCCCCTGGACGCTGTTCGAGCAGCTTGATCGCCGTATTCACATCCGCACGGACCAGCGCCTGCTCTACTTGGCTATTGAACGTCTCGATCTTGTGATTATTGCGCAAAATATCGAATGCTTCTGCCGCTTTCGGATAGCGATCCTTATATTCAAACGGATGCAAGATTTCCCCGAGACGAATCCATCTGTTTTTGTAACGATTCATATCTTCTACGATATTCGAGCTGGCTTCCAGCAGGTGGAGAAGCAATCTCCTCTCACCGCGTTTGAACTTGCGAAATTTTGCAGGCTCTGCCAAGCTCACATCCCCATCAGACAGTGCCACGGCCAGACGTAATACATCAGTCGCGGTCTTGCAATAGTGGGCAAAAAAAGTAGTAGGAAGCTTGTCATACTTGAGCAGCAGGCTAGCAGCGATCGCCACGTTTTCTTTTTGAGGAATCTCTGCTGGCAGAGCTTCTGCGATGCCTTCATAGGCCTGAATCAAGCCCTCCAAGTCTTCCTTGTCAGTAGCAGAAAGCGAGCTATTGGAGCGCAGCAAGTTCATTCCTATCTGTAATAGCTCTTCGTCTGTGCCCAGATGAATCAACTTCAGGCGAGATTCTCGCAGCAAAGGCAAACGTTTTTTCACTTCGTGCACAGGAAGGTCCAACGTCAAATAGTGAATGATCGTATTTACAAACAGCTCACCCTCGCTAGCCTCCATGACTTGCTTAGGAAAATTCGGATACATCGGCTTGTACTGGCGGGATGCTCCGATCTTTATCTTGAGCACAGCTACCACGTCCGAATAGAGCGCGAAAAACTCTCCTTCCGACAGCGTCCGGATTCTTTCTAGTAAATCCAGTGAAAAGGTATAGCCCAAGCTCTCTATATTGCGCAAAGCCGCAGCTAAATAAGAGGTAGGCAGTTCATGCTGCCCCTGATGTACGACGATTTTATTTTTCCGGCGAAGGTAGATTTGATTTTTCATTGGCATCACGAAAAAAATCAGGAAAGTAGTACCCCTATTGGTGAACCAAACCTTTAGCTCAGAAGGAAGGTGTACAATAGCCTGATTTTTTATTCCTTTTTGTAATTTTTAACCATCTTACTTCAATTTTTCCTGATGGTAAAGCTCTCCCGCAGGAACGACACATAAATCCGTCCCCGGACCTAATTCGATTTCATTCCGTTGCCCGTTATTTCATATTCTTCACCCCTGTAAAGTGAGTAGCAGAGTACCAAAACTTTACAGGAGGGAGAATTCGATTCATGAATCAATCTGTTATGAAAAGTCATACAGCATCCCCTTTCTTTCAAGGGGAGAAATGGTTAGTGTATACCGGCTTGCTCGGCTTCTTACTCGCTGCCATATGCGCAATCTGGGTCATGCTGTACGGAGGACCCGTCGCTCCTAATGGCGATGTCTCGAAAGCGTTTTCCTTTAACGCCGCACTTGGAATATTTTTATTGTCGACAGCCGCAATTATGCCGTTATCTGCCCTAGGCACGCGAAGTAGAGCTTTCTTTCGCTGGTCTTATATCTTGCTTGCTTTCTATTCTTATGGAGCGGAAACCGTACAAAACTTCCGCGGCGTGGACCCGAGGTTCGTCAAAAATGGCACACCCTTCGACGTTGCTGTCGGTTCCATTTTTACTTTTGTGGCTCTTCTCTTGGTCCTCTTTTATGTATTCGTCGCCATTCAGTTTTTCCGCAAAAAAGCTTATTCCCTACACCCAGAGCTGGCAGTTGGCATCCGTTATGCAATGATTGCGATTATGCTATCGTTTGCGGCAGGCCTCTGGATTTCATTCAATGATGGTCGAGTGGTCGGGCAGCAAGGGAATATCATTTGGCTCCATGGGATTGGCTTTCATGCCCTGCAAGCAGTACCTTTTGTCGCTTGGTTAGCGGAACGTAAAAAGCACGTGTCCACTATTCGTACTGGATTCATCCATCTCACAGGTATCGCCTACTTGCTTGGTTTAGCTGCAATTGGCTGGCAAACCTATCTCGGTCGTGCTGTTTTAGAAATGTCCATATTTCCGATTCTCGCCGCCTTTTGTTTCTTGGTTGCCTTTCTTCCAATCATTTTCTTCCTTCTACAAAAGAACGATGCAAAAAAGCTCCACCATACTTCTGATATTCAGAACTAATTGATTGTCTTGATCTTTCGTGATACTTTGATACCAGTACCAGACATACGGTATCAGAAACGAGGAGATTGATATGACAGCACGTATTGGACTTCCTGCACCTGATTTTACGATGGACACCGTAACGTTTGACAACGGATTTCCCCTGCCAAAGAGCTTGGTAGACTATCGTGGAAAATGGCTTCTTTTGTTCTTTTACCCGTTTGACTTTTCGAAAGTATGCCCGACGGAAATCCTCAGCCTCAACCGCCGGATCAAGGAGTTCGCGGATTTGAATGTCGAGGTGCTTGGCATTAGCGGCGACAGCATACATACACACAAAGCATGGATGAGATCGAGTGACGGCATCGGTCCACTCTCGTTCCCGCTCGCTTCCGATTACAGCAAAGAAGCGACCATGGCATACGGTGTGCTGGACGAAGCAACCAAAGCCCCGCTGCGCGGCAGCTTCATCATCGATCCAGAAGGCATCCTGCAATACGCAGTCATCTCCAACTCCAAGGTTGGTAGAAGCGTAGATGAAACGCTCCGTGTGATCGAAGCTCTGCAATCAGGCGGATTGTGCCCAATGGACTGGAAGCCTGGGCAAAACACGATCTCCTAATCGATAGACATAAACAAAGGCCGCATGATCGCTTACACAGGATCATACGGCCTTCTCATTTTAATTATAGGCATAAAAAAATCAGGAAAGCAGTACCCCTAATCGCTAGTTGGGTTAGAAGGAAGGTGTACTATAGCCTGATTTATTCACAGTACCATTATTTATCTTCTTTGTAAATACTTATCTGGACACGGCCGGGTACGGAAACAAGTCAACCACACGCATGGTCTCACCGCTTTCATTGGTAAACACGACATGCTCTCTCCTAAGCTCAGTCGGACTCTCCAAGCCACATGCTGCCGCCAGCGAGAACAAGCCTTCCCTCAACTGCAAAATATAGTTCATGACACGCCACTGCTTTTCTGCCGGAACCAACGCCTCCTGGTACTTGGAATCCGTCGTAGTGACTCCTGTCGGACATTTGCCCGTATGGCATTGCATCGCCATGATGCAGCCAGTTGCAATCATGAAGCCGCGCGCGGAGTTGACGCAATCCGCTCCCAATGCCATGGCGATCGCTACTTTGTCAGGGGTAACGAGCTTGCCGGAAGCAAAAATCCTGATCCGGTCCCGTACGCCGAATTTCCTCATCGTATCATCGAGAATGATGAGCGCGGCGAAAAGCGGCAAGCCCATGCCATCTGCCATTGCCTTGAACATTGCGCCTGAACCGCCCTCAGAGCCATCTACCGTGATGAAATCCGGATAAATCGACAGCTCCACCATCTTCTCAAAAAACGGCTCCAATCGCTTCGGATCGCCGACGACGATTTTTACACCGACAGGCTTGCCCCCCGCCTCCTGCAAACTGCCGATGAATCGCAAGGCTTCCTCAGGATTGGTGAGAAACTCGAAGCGATTCGGTGAATTGACCGTTTGTCCCACTGGTACCAGCCTTGCTGCCGCGACTTTTTCCGTGACCTTGGAGCCCTCGAGATGACCTCCGCGTATTTTAGCCCCTTGATGAAATTTCAGCTCGAATGCCTTGATATTAGAAATGTTAGCCTTGTTCTTGAATTCTTCGATCGAAAACTTGCCCTTGTCATCACGAAAGCCGAACATCCCCGGCCCGATTTGCGAAATGATATCCGCGTCTGTCGAGAGGTGAACTTCTGCAACGCCACCCTCTCCGGTATTGATCCAAGAGCCGCCTGCCATATGTGCCCCATGCCCAGTGGATAGGATATAATTTTCTCCCACTGCTCCAAAGGAGGTAGCCGAAGCACCAAACATCCCTTTCAGCCGCCAGGGCTGCCTTCTGTTTTCTCCCACGACAATGACGTCCTCGTCATGCAGCAACCACGGCTTTACTTCTTGTTCCTCGATAAACTTTTCCCTTCTCGTGAACAGTCCTTCATGGGTAATCTCATATTTTCTGCCGGGGACGACTTTTTCATTATCAATGCGCAGCTCACTCGTCAGCTTCGGGAACATCGCATTGGACAAATAAAAGCCGGGCTTCTCATAATCACGTTTCCCTCCGAACGAAATCAGGTCCGTCCGGTATTTTGACGCATACATGAGGCCCACGAAGTCAGCTCTGGAGAACGGCCTACCGTCTGTATCATCGTCAAACCAATACTGGCGAAGCTCAGGCCCGAGCTTTTCCAGCAAATAACGCATCCACCCCAAAAACGGATGGGACCGAATAATGGAGTGCTTCGGCTGTTTAGACAGAGCATACATGTAACCCAAAAATACAATGGGTGGTAAAAGAATGATGAAGATAATGACGCACAACAGAGTAGGTACCACTTGTGCTTACCCTCCCCAAACACAAAATTCTAGTAAATCATGTCAAGGATAGGATGCAACAAGTTCTCTGTTTTTAATCGTATTTCTCATCCTCCTCCCGTATTTGCCCATCTACGATCAATTCCAGCTCGGTTTCAAAATTCAGCATGATCTCTACAGGCAGCTGTTCTGCAACCTCTGCCATGTCCGGCAGAAGCAGCGCATCCTCTAGCGTATCAGGCTTCGTCTCCAGTTGATCGTACCACTCACGGATTTGCTCCATCATGCGGTAAAACGAAGCCTCAAACTGATTCGCATCGTCCTCCGCGTCGTCCTCATGGCTCTTTTTCATCCGATCCCAATACTCCAGCGTCGTGCGCAGTGCTTTCTCTATGTTTGTATCCATTTATCGTCTCTCCTTTTCTTCTCTCTCATTTAGTATGACCGCTTTGATTGCACAATGCCACCTCAGGTGTAAGCCTCTCGCCCCCTTCCATTTTTTTAAAATCGTTGCGTTTTTTGACACGTTTTATAGCCCGGTTGAGTCATACGAAAATGAAAAGAGGCTGTTATCCTAAATGTAGCTAGCAGCCGATTATCGGCAAAAAACCAGAGAGCTCTCTAGTGGAATAGGGGAGGATGCACCCTGTCATTACGATGGAACAATCGAAAATTATCTCTCCCGCTACTTTTCGTCTCCGTCATTTGTATCGTTGCTCTACAGCTGCCTATCACAGCCAAGGCGACGTCTGCAGATTCTGACTCCTTGCAGGCGATGATTGATCAAGCACGCCCTAACGATACCGTTACCATCCCGTATGGTTTGTACAAAGGTCCTATCCGCATTACCAAGCCGATTCAATTGGTAGCCAATGATCCAGTGAAGATCATCAATCCGACCGAAGAGGAGGCAACGCTCACGATTGAAAGCGACAATGTGAGCGTGCAAGGAATCCATATCGTGGACAAGCGAATCAACAGTGACGTAGCCGCTCTTGTCATCCGTGGCGATCAAAACTTTCTGGAGAATGTCATTGTTGAAACAAAAGGGATCGGTATTCAATTACGCCAAGCAGACTACAACACGCTGCACAACGTTCAAGTCATCGGAAAAATTAAAGGCGATGGCAGTCCAACGACCAGTTCTGGACATAATCACGGAGCGCAGCCTGAAGTAAAGCCAAAGCAAACGGAAAAAGCGAAGCGAGGAAACGGAATTGACGTGCGTGAATCGCATCATAACCGTTTCATTAAAAATCAGGTAACGAATGTCGAAGATGGCTTTTACGTCGAAAATAGCGATCGAAACCATCTGGAACAAAATCTGGTGACGAGTTCGCGGTACGGCTATCACTTCATGGGCACCTCTGATACGACAGTCATCAACAACATTGGAATGGAAAATGTGACAGGCTCCCAGCTTATGGAGTCGCGCAAATTGACGGTTACCGGGAATCAATTTTTGAAACAGCAAAAAAATCCTGGTTCGCAAGGAATTCTTCTCATTACCGTACAGGATACGCTGGTTGCGAACAACACGATTGAGGGGAACCGCGTTGGACTGTACTTAGAGCAATCATCCGGCATTACGGTCAAAAACAATTTACTCAGTCTCAACTTTATCGGTATGCAGTTTTTGTCCTCTTCTGACAACGTATTAACCGATAATCAATTTGTCTCCAACGTCATCCAAGCGCAAGCCCAGGATAGTCAGAACAACAACTTAAACAAAAACTACTGGGACAATCTGCAAGGACTCGATGTGAACGGGGATTCCCGCAGTGATTTGCCGTACGAGATGAATCCTTTTTACCTAGGTTTGACCGACGCTGTTCCTGCCTACCAGCTGTTTTTCCAAGCCCCGGGATTCGTGTTTCTGGAAGGCTTGTTTACAAGTGGGGCAGGCTCAGCAATCAAGGACGCATCTCCTTTAATGCAACCCTCGGACACCGTGCTAATGGAATCTGGGAAAACGAGCGGTTGGGGTGCAGGTATTCTTGGACTTATCTTGTTAATAGGAAGTTGTTCGATCATTTATATAGGAGTGAGAAAATCATGAACAAAATGACAAAATGGTGCACATCAATCGGAGCAATTATCGGAATTAGCCTACTTATGGTCGGCTGCGGAAGCGAAGAGCCGAAACCTGTAGATATCGCGGAAGGCGTAGACAAATGCGATCTTTGCAAAATGCATGTCCCTAACGATCACAATGCTACTGAAATCGTCTTAAAAGATGGAAAAGCACTGAAGTTCGATGATCTCGGCTGCTTGAACAACTGGACGAAAGAGAATGGAACCGATAACGTGGCTGTACAATTTGTCCGCGATTACTACACAGCAGAATGGACAAAAGCAGAGCAAGCGACCTACGCTTACGACAAAGACTTCAAAACACCAATGACATATGGCATCTATTCCTTCAAAGAGAAGTCTGCTGCAGACAGCTTCGTTCAGGAACAAAAGAAAGGCATTGTCATGAGTGCGGAAGAGTTGAAAAATCATAGCTGGGAAAATGGCATGAGCAAGCACATGAACAAAGACGGTCAGTCTTCCGAAGGGCAACATAGTGGCGGTCACGAAAGCAAACCAGCCGATCACGGAAGCAACAGCACTACCCCAACCACACATAACTAACAGAGGGAGTGGAGTCTTTGCACATCAATCTGATTGCCAAACGAGAAGTGAAGGTAGGCTTTCGGAATCCATGGTCCTACTCGTTTATGGCTCTGTTCTCCCTGTTTAGTTTGGGACTCTTGATCATCCAATCGCAGTCCTACATGAAGGGTTATACGTATACGACAGGTACCATGCTGAATCTGATTTTGTATTTGCTCCCACTGATGACGATGCTTCTCTCCTCTTTTTCCTTGACGGCGGAAAAAGAAGAGGGAAGCTGGCAGCTCCTCTCTACCTATGCCATGACAACCTCCTCCTTCTTGTTGGGGAAATACTTGGGACAAGCACTCGTATTAGTTGCGATTGTCGCCTTCGGGTATGGGTTGTCTGGTGTGGCTGGCATGCTGTTAGGAAAAAGCTTTGCATTTTCGACGCTCTTGTTTTTGCTTGCCTTTTCCATTTGTCTCATTCTGTTATTTTTAGGTCTAGCCATGCTGATTGGCGCCATCAGTAAAAACCGTTGGCAGGCTTTGACAATGGGAGTCAGCGTCTGGTTCTTCTATATTCTGGCATGGCCTACTTTGCTCATCTCTGTGCTCAGCTTCGTCCCTTATACATGGATCAAGCCTCTGCTTCAGCTTGCAACATTTCTCAACCCAGCGGAGTTTGTACGAATCTTTTCCGTTGCCAGATTAGGCGGTGGCTCGATCTTTGGACCTGAATACTACAAATGGGTGTACTGGGCCGACTCCCCGCTTGGTGATCTCATCTTCGTCGCACTCAGTCTGCTCTGGATCAGTGCGACCCTGTTCATAGCCATCCGGGTATGGGAAAGAAGGTAATGCGATGAATATGTTAGGACTCACCATCGATCAGGTCACCAAGGAAATCAACGGGAAAACAATCGTCCACCCATTCAGTATGGACATTGCACCCGGTCAGGTCGTCGCGTTATGCGGCGGTAACGGTGCAGGAAAAAGTACGATCCTGCGGATGCTGGTCGGTATTCTCCCGCCTTCTTCGGGAACCATTCAGCTAAACGGGTTAAACTGGAACGATAATCGCGTAGAGTATCTTCAAGAAATCGGTTATATGCCGGATCACTTTACGTTTTCTGCCGGACTTACTGCGAAAGAAACGCTCGAATTTTACGCTTCCCTGCGCAATCGCACCGCAGAAGAGGCGGATCGACTGCTGAAAATGGTGGGACTGCATGAAGTGAGAAACAAACGGGTATCTCAGTTCTCCAAAGGCATGCAGCAGCGCCTCTTGTTTGCCCAAGCGATATTGGCCAAGCCTGCACTCGTCGTCCTCGATGAACCGACCAATGGACTCGATCCATATTGGATGGATGCCTTTGTCGATCTCGTGCGGGAAGTAAAGCTCTCGGGTCAATCCGTTCTCTTTACGACACACCAGTTGCAGGTGGCAGATGCGGTGGCGGATCGAGCGATTTTCTTGATGAACGGGAAAATCGTGCGTGATGGGTCGATACAGGAGTACCAGCAGCAGTATGGGGCAATTGGTTTGTACGGTGCCTTTTCCGAGCTTGTTCATCAGGCAAAGGCATGAATAAGAAAACGCGGGAGATTAGATCGTTTTGATCGGCTCCCGCGTTTTTGCTATTTATAGCGCCTTTGCTTCCATATAAAAGACAGATAAAAACTTTTTCACGCTAATCCGGCACTTCGTCGTTTTTTCGCCCGCCTCCAGCTCTTGCATCCGTTGGCGAATTTCTTGAAAGTCAAACAGTCGTGGTGCAAAGTGTTCAAAGGTCGGGTTGGCATAGTCGGTCAACCCCAAGGAGGAAAGATGCGTAAAGGCTTGCAGGACCATCCGGCGTATCCGTTGTTCCATGGCACGCACCTCTTTAGTAATTCCATGCTCATCCAGGCTGGCATGCACCTTCAGTAGAATTTGTGTATACAGTTCCTTGAGCTGCAATTCGTGTAGCTTGTCTCCTTGTCGCTCATCCTGTACGAGCCATTCCATGATCAATAGCAAATCGGGAGCCCCGGCTTCACTTGCGATCCCTAGCTGCAAAAGCAGTTTTCTCGCTTTTTGTGCCAGAATATCCTGATCGGACGACTGACTTTTCAAGCCGCTGGTATGCGGTTCTTTTGCTTTGACATCCAAGATTTGCAATGATTTGCGGATGGTTTGCAAAGATGCTTCCAGCGACAAGTAATCCGATACCCGCTTCAGCACAGCCATGACTTCCAGGCGATTGATCGGTTTTTGAATAAAGGTATCAATCCCCTGCAAATAAGCCTCCCCGATCATTTCCTTGTTTTCCACCTGTGACACCATGATGAAACGACCCGCAAAGCCATCTGCCTGCAACTTTTTGATCGTTTGGATGCCATCGAGCCCCGGCATTAACAAGTCGATCAAAATAACATCGACCCCATACAGTTGATCAATCGATACGTGACTGCCGTCGCTGGCTTGCCCTACAATTTCACCCAACCCGCTGTCTTGAATAATCCTTTCGAGCATGCGGCGCACTACAGCATCGTCTTCAATTAAAAAGAAACGTATCATTGCTTACACTCCCTCCTTTCCGAGCAATTGGTCGGTCGGAATTTGTACTTCTAAGTGCGTCATTTGCTTCTGATCAGGTAAAATACGCAAGCTTCCTTGCAGGCTTTGGACAATTCCGCGGGCATGCGTCAATCCAATTCCGGTAGATGCATTTCCCTGTTCATCGTATTTGGTCGTATACCCGGGCTGAAACACCCATTCCTGCTCTTCTAGCGGGATTCCCGGACCACTATCAAGTACACTGAACACCAGATGACGATGAATCAGCTTCACATTCAGCTCAATCCGTCCCGACGTGGGAATCGCCTCTACCGCATTGGCTACCAGGTTGTTTAGCACGGAGAGCAGCGCATAGATTTGGCTGGTCGATAGGTTGATATTACAGCTCCACTCTATTCGTATATCTTTTCCCAACATCTCTGCGTATTTCTGATTCGCGCGTGCAACCAACTCACACAGCTCTTTGATCGGCAGCTGTGGTGCTAGTCCCTCCTGATTAATCAGCTTGGAAATACCCGCCAGCATCCGCTGCGAATCTTTTTTCACCTCATGTACATTCTCGGCAATCGACAAGGCCGTCGGGGATTCCGCATGACCCGAGGTGAGCAGACGCCTGTAAAGCTGATAGCTCTCTCGCGTGATTTCCTCCAGATGCGTCATCGATTTGCGCAAGTAAAAGGCTTCTTCATACAGCTCCGTATTGATCATCCGCAGACGCTCCAACTCCTGTTGACGCACCTCTCCCACTGCCCGTAACTGCCTGATTGAAAAGCTGTTGTACAAGCCGACAGCAAAAAAGCTGCGCAGGACCCCAAAAAAGAGAAGCATCAAAAAGCTTTGCCAGGTGATCGGCGGAAAATCAGTGAAATACTGTCGTACTTGGATCTCTACCACATTGGAGACGAAATCAATAGATGCACCTATGAGCCCCAACCATAAAGGAAATTCCCGATAGCTACGCGCACGGAGCAAATAAAACAGGACGGTAAAGCTGAAATAGAAAAAGGCTGAGGGAAGATGCGCAGCCACACTCTCCATGTACGGACGGTACGCAAAAAAGACATCCATTCCGACGCGAAATCCGAAGATAAACGTCCCTGTAAAAAATCCCGTCAACAATACAGGTACGGACGAAAACCACAACAACCCGAAAAAGAAAGCAGCGATGCCCAAGGAAAAACGAAACGACCCTCCTACGGGGTTTACCTTCATCTCTCCAAAAAAAGCAGTTGCCAGCATGATAATAAACAGGATCAAAAGGCGTTCTCGCATAGCTGCTCCTTTCGCACGGAAAAAGATCTCCTATTCTTATTTTACTAAGAATCGGAGATCTGCAAAGATAGAACGCTTAAGCGTGCTTGTTTTCCAGTCGCTTGGAGACGACTGACAACGCGTAGTTGACGACAAAGTACATCACTGCCACCATCAGGAAGGTCGGGATGACGTAGTTGACATTGCGTCCGTTGATGATTTGCGCATGGTTCATCAACTCTGGCAATGCGATTACGACGGCCAGCGACGTATCCTTCAAGAGCGAAATGAATTGGCTCACAATCGGCGGAACCATTCTTCTGAGAGCCTGTGGCAGGACAACATTCCACAGTGTCTGGACATAATTCAAACCAGAAGAACGTGCAGCTTCAATTTGTCCTTTTTCGACCGAATTTAAACCGCTTCGCACGATTTCCGACAACATCGCTGCTTCGAAAATAACTAATGCCAGAACAGCGGCCCAAAACTTGTCCAGCTTGATTCCCACTTCCGGGAGAGCAAAATACGTAAAGAAAATAATCAACAAGAGCGGCAAATTGCGAATCAGCTCTACGATTGTCCCGAGAACTTGTGAGACTCCGGGAATTTTTGCGTAACGCAAAACCCCTACGAGTATCGCAATAGTAAAGCTGAAGACAATTGACAAGAAAGCGACCTGCAAGGTGACCCAAAAGCCTTCGAGCAGGAAGGTCAAATGACTGGGCGTATAGGCTCCGATAAAGTCCATGATGTCCCCTCCTCCTTAGCGGCTTCCAGCCAAGCGTCGCTCCAAATAACTGACGAACGCGCTCAACGGAAGGGTCAGAATCAGATAGAAAACAGCTACAAAAATGTACACATCAAAGGTAACAAACGTATCAGCGGAGATCAGGTCTCCAAAGTACATCAGGTCAAGACCTGCAATCACACCTAATACAGAGGAGTTTTTTACGAGATTGATAAACTGGTTGCCCATCGGCGGGATCACGACCTTGATCGCTTGCGGCAAGATGATATAGCGCATCGTTTGTCCGTACGTCAATCCCGAAGAACGAGCGGCTTCTGTCTGTCCTTTTGGAATCGCCAGAATACCTGCGCGGATCGTCTCCGCGATAAATGCTGCCGTATACACCGTCAAGCCAAGCGTACCTGCAATGAAAGGCTCCAGCACGATACCAATTGCCGGTAAGCCCACAAAAAAGAGGAAAACGACGAGAATTAGCGGGATATTACGCACAAACTCTACGTAAACCGTAGCGATCCACTTGAGTGGTCGAATCGGAGAAATCCGAAAGATCGCAAAGAGCGTCCCCAGTGCAAAGCTCCCGACGAGAGCAAGCAGGCTCGCCTGCAAGGTGTTCCAAAAGCCTTTGAGATACATATCCATGTGATCAAACAAGATAGAAAAATCGATCATCTCTTATGCGATCCTCCTTGTGTGCAAAATTCTGTTAGGAATATAAGGGAATGAGCGGCAGAGTAAACCGCTCATTCTTTATGGAGTCGAACCGCATTATTTTTTAGGTTTTGTTCCGATCCATTTTTCATAAATCTTGTCGTATTCACCGTTTTCTTTCATTTCTTTCAGCACATCGTTCACGGTTTTCACGAATTCAGCGTCACCCTTGCTGATTGCAATACCGTATGGCTCTTCAGTGAAGGTCTCTTCTGTTACACGGTAGTTCGGATCTTGCTTCGCCATGCCGTACAAAAGAGCGTTATCAGTTGTCAGCGCGTCACCTTGACCAGCTTTGAGTGCTGTGAAGGCTTCCGCGTAGTTTTCGAATTCAAGTACTTCTACATCAGGAGCACTCGCTCTGATGTTTTTCGCAGAAGTAGAACCTTTTGCGGTCACGATCTTCATGCCTTTTTGCATGTCTTTCAGACCGTTGATTGAGGTGTCCTTTTTCACCAAGAAAGATTGACCTGCCAGGAAGTATACGTCAGAGAAGTCTACTTCTTTTTTGCGGTCTTCTGTAATAGTCATCGTTGCGATGATCGCGTCAATTTCACCGTTTTTCAGCATCGGGATACGCGTTTTGGAGGTTACTTCCTTCAGCTCGATTTTGTTTTCGTCCCCGAGCACTTTCTTCGCAATTGCCTTCGCAATATCGATATCGAAGCCATCTACATTTCCGGTTGCCGGGTCTTTCAAGCCGAACAGGTTCAGGTCGTACTTAACTCCGACTACGAATTTGTCTCTTTCTTTGATTTTTGCCAATGTGCCTGTACCTGCTGCAGCTGGTGTACCTTTTGCGCCGCCTTCTGTTGTACTACCCCCACCACAGCCTGCCAACGCAGTTGCGCTCAGCATCAGAACCAGACCCATCCCTGCTACCTTTTTCCAAAGCTTGTTTGCTTTCATCTGAATACCCCTTTTCTCTATCGTTTTATTTTTTTTAGTGATTCAAAATCCGACTCAAGAACAAACGCGCACGCTCTTCACGCGGACTTGCGAAAAACTCCTCTGGAGTAGAATCTTCAAGAATCGTTCCCTGATCCATAAACACGATGCGATCTGCCACTTCGCGGGCAAAGCCCATTTCGTGCGTCACGACCACCATCGTCATACCTTCCTTCGCCAGCTTCTTCATGACGTCGAGCACTTCGCCGATCGTCTCGGGGTCAAGTGCAGAGGTCGGTTCGTCAAACAACATGATTTTTGGTCGCATGGCCAGTCCGCGTGCGATCGCTACGCGTTGCTGTTGACCGCCAGATAGTTGCGTTGGGAACATTTCTGCCTTTTCCGGAATCCCTACCTTTTCCAAATAGTAGAGAGCTGTTTCTTCGGCTTCCTTCTGCGATACGCCCAATACCTTAGTTGGTGCCAGCGTAATGTTTTGCAATACGGTCTTGTGCGGGTATAGATTGAAGTGCTGGAACACCATGCCGATGTCCCGACGCAGCTTGTTGATATCGGTGTTTTTATCGTTTACTTTCACCCCGTCTACCACGAGTTCTCCGTTTGTAACCGTTTCCAATCTGTTGATGCAGCGAACCATCGTGCTTTTACCCGATCCTGACGGGCCAATGACCACGACGACTTCTCCCTGGTTGATGTGCAGGTTGATGTTCTTGAGGACGTGAAAGCTTCCGTAATGTTTATTTACTTGATGAAAACTAATCAACCTTAAATCCCCCCTTGCTCTATGTCTTATTTTGTATACTAATGTCGAACTACTCAAAACTACTGAAAAAGACAAAGAAAAGTTTTTTTGTTTAAAATTTTCTAATAAAACACAATAAAAAAACGAAGTGAACCTACCAAGCAAATGGGAGCCAATATATCATGTAAGACCTGAATGGAGGCCGGCCTATGAAAGAGGAAAATGTAAAGCCTTGGCTCATCCGGATGCGCCAAGGAGAGGAAGAAGCTTTTCAAGAAGTCTATCGAGCAACTCGCACGTACGCCTACAACCTGATCTATTTTCTGGCGCCGCACAAACAGGATGTAGACGACATGATGAGTGAAGTGTACGTGGAGTTGATTCGAAGCATCGACAGGTACGATGTGGAGCAGCCCTTTATCCCATGGTTCAACGGATTGATTGTGCGGCAGGTTCGCAACTGGAATCGAAGCATTTGGCGAAGATTCCGCCTGCTGGAGCGGGTAAAGGAAAAAGGCTACGAAGCACCTGTTGCAGGGATGGAGGATAAGCTGGGGGCGATCAGTGATGAGCTGGAGGTCATTCCCGCCGTAGAGAAATTATCCTTCAAGCTCAAGGAAATCGTCGTACTGCGTTACTATCAAAACTGTTCCTTGGAGGAAATTGCAGGTATTCTCCAAATCCCGCTCGGAACGGTGAAATCGAGACATCACTTGGCGATGAAAAAGTTGAGAGAGCATTTTGAGAATCGAATTAATCGTGAGGAGGTATCTTTTCATGTTCATTGAGCAAAAGTTGAGAAGAGAGTATGCACAGGCAGCAGGGAAGCTCCAGATTGACCCTTCACTGGACAGCAAAATCGAACGAGTAGCCAAAAATGAGTTGGCTGGCAAATGGCGTTTGTACAAAGGGATGCGCTTTCGCCCAAAGCTGGTACATGTTGTAGCAGCGTTCGCCCTGCTCACTGGTTTTGGTTATGCGACACACACCTTGTTGTACAAAATTGATGAAGGCTCTGTCCGTATGGAAGTTCAAGCGCTTACGGATTTTACATTGACGCAAATCACGCCTGAAGAAATACGTTTGGAATTGGCAAACGTAACGAACAAACTGACAACAGGCGAGACCGCCCTCGTCTATTTCGCAGCGCTGGAAAAAGAGAAACACCCTCTCTTTCAACAAAATCCCATGATCGGCATAGAAAAGCCGGATGTCGTGAAAGATTGGAAGGCATGGACTGCCGTCCTCAGTGCAGAAGCTTCTCTCTCACATGCCTTGCCACACGAGCTCCCTGACAGCTTTTCATTCCTTGAGGGCAAACAAGGTACCCCCTACGGTGTCATGATGGGTCAAGAAGGACAGCAGTGGCTGCATGAGCTTCAAAAAGAAAGCAAGGAAACAGGTAAAAATGTCGTATGGAAAGTCGTTCCACAAGCGACTTCTCCTATCGAAGCCTATACGAGCCTGTATGAGAACGAGCAAAAAGAACGTATCTTTGTCACAGTAGAGAAATTTCCGAAAGAACAGCTAGATGTACAATTGAGCACGCCAGAAACAACGAAATACGATGCAGTAACTGTCAGCGGAAAAAAAGCGCATTACACGAAAAACGACCAGTTCTTGTTTAGTGAATCCGGTCAGTATCAAGAGCTGTCTTGGTTGAATCAAGATGGAGAGCAACCGATTATGTATCGGGTAGCTACCGATTCGCCAACAGTTTCCAAAGAAATGCTGCTCCAGGCAGCAAAAGCAAGCCAGCAGTAACAATGCGAAAAGCCAGCCCTCTCTTGCTTTGCTTCCGCAAAAGAGGACTGGCTGCTTTTTTGTTTTCGTCACAAGAGATTATCCCCGCAGGCGGTTCACCCAGAAGCCGCCCTTCAAATGTTTCGGCTCAAAAGAGATCACGAATGCTTTTGGCGCAATCTCATGAATGAGGTTCCACAGTTTTTTCTCGTTGCTGCGCTTCGTCAACACTTGCATCATGAGACGATGTCCGTCGCGTCCCTCTGCTACCCAGGAAGTAACGCCAAAGCCGTGTTCACGCAGCTTCACAGGAACCTCCAAGTCAACGGAATCCACAACAACTTGCAGCGTGACATAGCCCAAGGCCAAATACTCCTCGATCTTGCTGCCGATGAATACACCCATTCCCCAACCGATACAGTAGGCTGCGAGATTGATCGGATTGTCTAGGTTGTCCAGAACAATCTCCAACCCTTTCAAATACACGAATACTTCCACCATCGCCAATAGGGATGCCAACACCCGATAGCCCTTGATCACCATCAGTAGTCGCAGCGTAAAAAACGAAACGTACAAAATGTTGATCCCGATGATGATCAAAACAAACGCCAAACCCATTGCTCTCCTACCCCCACCCAGACCGGGTACCATGATGATTTTGTAATCGTGATAATCATATAATTGAAGGTATTTTTATAAAAGCGGTAAAGTTTGGTTGTTTTGATACAATTTCCGTGCGAACTCCTCCATCAATTCTCGCTTGGCCAACAGCGCAAGCATCCGTTGAGGCAAGCCCTCTACTCCATAATAAGCACCTGCCAATTGACCATAGACAGCTCCCGTCGTATCCGCATCATCACCGAAGTTTACCGCTAGGAACAGGCCTTCTTCAAAAGAACTACTGGAATAAAAAGCCCAAAGCGCCGCTTCAAGCGAATCGACGACATACCCCGATCCTTTGATCTCTTTTCTAGTTTTCTCTTTGTAGGAGCCATTCGCGACACGGGCGATATCAGGATCAAGCGGTTGCTTTTCCCATAGATCGGCTACAGGAGAGAACGAATCAGCAAGCAATTCCTCTTTGGAAATACCCTGTAGAGCCCCCAGGAGCAATGCCCCCAAAAAACGACAGCCGTCTACTGCCTTTGCCGTCGCGTGAGTGGTGCGAGAACTTTGCGCACAATATTCAATAGCGAGCGCCGGTTGATTGGCATAATAGAGCGCGACAGGTGCTAGTCTCATAATGGAGCCATTCCCTGCTGACATCGGATGATCCGATCCGCTGAATGGATTATTCGTCTGCTCAAAACGCCACAGCGCTTCTTTGGTGATATTCCCAATATCGAAGCAATGATCTTTGCAGCTCATATACCCATTTCGAAACCAGGCTACGTATCGGTTCATCTGATCAACCGGATCGAAGCCATTTTTCGTAATCAAGCTCTCAGCCAGGCACAGCGCCATCGACGTATCATCCGTCCATTCTCCTGGCTTTAAATCGAAAGGCCCTCCCCCGACCATTTCTGTAAGTGGTTCGAAGGTACCCGGTTTGCGAAATTCTATAGTAGTGCCGAGTGCATCTCCAACAGCCAACCCTAGCAAACTTCCAGCATAGCGGTCACGCAGTTCCACACCTATCCACACCTTTTTCGGAATTATCAGTTCACATCAAACAAAGCATCTGGCAATCACATTTTGACCGACATATTGCTCGTTCAATTCATCCGTCGCTACCTTTTCTTCTGTGCTCGCAAGCGTGATAATCTGCGGCAAAACCAGCTTGTAACGGTCCTCCATCACGGTTTCAAGAAAGTACTGTTCCTTTTCGTCCCACAAAAGAATTCCTGCTAAAATTCTGGTCTCCACACAGATCCCCTCCATTTTTTTCTCTTTTGAATATGTACGAAAGACGGGTACAATGACCCGCCTTCTAGTGCCTTACGTAATTTGTAATGTGTATACTTACTGCTCTTTTTTCAGGCGTGCATCCAGAACAAAGTTGCCGAATGGCAGTAATGAAGCAATAAATGCCCCGATCACTTTCAAGAAGGACCACTTATTGGTCATTGTAACATGTGCCAACGCCAAAATATACAGGACAAAAAACAATCCATGAAGCGAGCCGGCAATTTTTACTGCGGCTGGATAATCCCAAAAATACTTAAGCGGCATAGCAATCCCGAGAAGTACTAAATACGAGATACCTTCGATCAGGCCGATGAGACGAAAGCGTCCGAGGGCAGAATTCATCATGTGCGGGTACCATCCTTGCCATTGAAATTACCACTATTATAAACGAAAAACTATCATAATGATGAAAATAGTCCAATGTTCATAATATATTCAAAATCAACGGCCCCAAGCTTCTTCTCGGATGCGTTCCATCCAGCGCATCTCTGCGTGCAAATGCTCAATGGCACCGATCAGAATCGTTCGTGCGCCCCAGCTAAGCCTCTCTCTTTTTTCCTCCTGGATCGATTCCAATAATCCAGCTAACCGTCTTACCTCCTGGATGTTACCTTCAAGCGCCTCATCCATTTTCTGTGGATTACCGTACGAAGCAAAAGTAAGAGCCGCGTAGATCGGATTGGTCAGCTGCATTGGTTTTTGCAGTTCTTCCAAGAGAAGCTGTTGGAATTGCTCTTCGCCTTTTACCGTGATCCCATACATCGTCTTCTCTGGGCGGCTAGTCTCGCGAATGACTTCTTTGACCTCAATCATCCCGCTCTTTTCCAGTTGGTCGAAGGCATAGTAGAGGGAACCTTTGGCGTATTTCATGTAGCAATCCATTCCCCTGGCCTTCACCTGCTGCTGAACCTCGTAGGGATGCTTCTCCCCTTCCATCAGCAATCCCAGAACAAGCAATTTTAGACTCATGACGATTCTCCTCTACCCGCGTTCCGGTTTCGGTGCGGAAGGCGATTTCCCCAGCGCCCGATCATTTCCCATCAGTAAAATGCACACGAGAGCAAGAACTGCAGGAATGAGCGCCCACATAAACGTATTCGCAATCGAAGAAGCGAGAATATCGATCATTTGATCCAAAACAGGAGCCGGAATGGATTCGCGCGCTTCTGGTGTCAAAATCGCTCGCGGGTCTGTAATGGCATTCGTCATCCCTTGACCCCCGAAGGCTGAGAACATGCCGTTTTCAAACGAATTACGTTGCAAGATACCAAATACGGTGATTCCCAATGTCATCCCCAATGAACGGGAAAAAGAGTTCGTCGAACTTGCCGATCCTCTTTGACGCATATCAAAGCCATGAATCGCTGAAATTCCCAATGTGGAGAAAGAGAAGCCCACACCAAACCCTGCAATCACCATATAAAGCGTAACGATCGAACGAGGAATATCAGGTGTCAGTGTACTCAAAAGGAAAATACCTGGAATGAAAAAGACTGCGGACAGAAGCATAATATTGCGGAAGCTGGTCTTCGTCGTCAAGAATCCGCCTAGCTGGCTACCAGCAACCGAACCGAGCATCATCGGTGTCAACAGCAATCCGGCATTCGTCGCTGATCCGCCATATACCCCTTGGATAAAAATCGGCAGGTACACCGTAGCGATAATGAAAGCAGCTCCATACAACAGTGCAATCGCATTTGTCGCGGCAAATAACCGCTTCTTGAACATGGAGAACGAAATAATCGGATCAGATGCCCGCTTCTCGACAAATAGAAAAATTACAAACAACAAGAAAAAGGAAGAGAACAATCCAATAATCTGCATCGAATCCCACGCGTATTGATTGCCGCCCAGCTCCAGTGCAAACATCAGACTCACTACAGCACCCACCAGCGTAATCGCTCCCCACCAGTCAATGCTCTGCTTGCGGAATTCCAGAGACTCCTTGTAATACATCGAGATCAACCAAAGGGACATAGCACCAATCGGTACATTGATGTAAAAGATCCAATGCCAGCTGACATATTCGGTAATATACGCACCCAGCAAAGGTCCAAATACGCTGGACGTACCGAATACAGCTCCGAAAAGTCCCGTCATCTTTCCACGCTTCTCCGGCGGGAATACGTCAAAAATAATCGTGAAGGCAATCGGCATCAGCGCTCCGCCGCCAATCCCTTGAATCGCCCGATAAATACTCAACTCAACGATGCTGTTTGCCGTCCCGCATAAAATGGACCCTAACAAAAATACGATGAGACCAAATATGTAAAAACGTTTTCGCCCATACATATCGGAGAGTTTACCGAAGATCGGCATCCCTGCCATCGTAGCGACCATGTACGCTGATGTCACCCAAACAAACTTATCCATGCCGCCCATCTCACCGACAATCGTAGCCATCGCCGTCGCAACAATGGTATTGTCCATGGAAGCCATCAGGAGACCAAGCAGCAGCCCCGCTACTACCCTATTCACTTTACTTTCTCTTGCAATCATTGCTTCACCCTCCTGAGTGGTCAAATCAAAGTACTATACATTATTATATTCAAATTTGACTACATATCGAAAAAAACTGCTCCTTTTCGCGGAGCAATTTTTCGCAATCTATTATCGCCCGAACGGTGACGGGCTGAATGGCGATGGCTGCTGGGCTTGATTGCCCTTCCACATTTTATACGCCGCTTCTGACATCGGCTCCACTGTCGGCTTAATCTCTCCAGTGAATGGATTCTTATCATAGGGCATGTTAAATGTCCGTGTCCCGTCGCTCTTACGCAGCAAAGAACCATCCGACAGCCTCACCCAACTACTTCCTGGTCCTCCATCGTCTACGACATAGAGGCCGTTATCATCCCAGGCCGGATACGTTGGCACCTTATTTGCCGGAGGACGTGCCGTCTGTTTCTTGACTGCTTTTGTCGCGGTTTTCGTCTTTTGTGTTTTCTTCTTCGGTGTGCTCGTTTTAGCAGCTGCTACTGCTTTTGTTTTTGGCTTCACTTCGCTTTGTTTCTGCGCTGACGCTGGTACAGGTGCAGGAGCTGACACAGCCACAGGCTTTTCAACCGGATAGGCGGAAACATTTGCGTTGCGCGGACCTTGATTGGCCAAATCCATAGCAGGCATTGCAGTACCTGCTTTTTGCGAGACAGATGCTGTTTTTGTATCCGTTCGTCCATCTGTTTTTACTGCGTGAATCAGTGTCGGCCACAAATAGGCGTTGAAGCCTAGTAAAGCGACCATCAAGGAAATACCTACGATTTTTTTCATAATAAGGACTCCTATGACTGAATGATTATGGTAATAGAGCAATGACTTCTGGCCTATATCAAAAGTTTAGACGATTGGAAGAAAAAAGAAAACACCTTACATAAACAAACTCCTTCTCATGTTGATCTTGAGAAGGAGTTTGTTTTGAAGGAGATTCATTTCAAGGCAGCTTCTTGCTTCTGAGAATGTTGTTTGATTAGCTCAATGGTGTGATCAAGCAAGTTTTTGCCTCCCGTGTTCCCATGTCCAGGTACAACCGTTTCGACCTGTGGATATTTTTCGATTACCTTCTGAACGGAGTCATCCCATTGTTCTACATTGGCATCTGAAAGATTTCCGAGGTCCTTAGCATCTAATGATTTGACGAAGCATCCACCGAATAATATTTTGGATTGGGGAAGCCAAACGGTAATGTTATCACTCGAATGCCCTTCCCCAGGATAATAGGCTTCTAAGATGGTGTCGCCTACCTTTATTACGGGCTTTTCATCGAGTGTCGGATTGGGCGAAGGATATCCATATTCTTTCGCTAATTTTGCCGTCAAACGTGTACTGCGTACATCTATTTTTTGATGGAGTAACGCCCGGATACCTGAAATGCTGTCATCATGTGCATGCGTAATCAGAGCCAGAACAACGTCTTTCTTCCAATGCTTCTTAATCATCTGTAATAGCTCTTCCGTTTTTTGAGTGTCCCCCCATGCTGTATCAATCAGGACGACTCCTTTGGACGTAGAAACGATTAAGCCATTGTGGTCATAGGTTGTGCCATTCCATTCATTATAGGATGTATGTAACCATACTTTGTCATTTAATTTTGTTAACACAATGCTTTTCCCTGGATTGGTAATCTGAGTGGGAGTTGATGTTGTAACTTGGGCAATCGTCGTTTGATTAGAAAAAGATGTTAGAGTAACGGCGACTGTCAGGAACAAACTACATACTGCTTTCCCTATCCAACCCTTATGATTCTTCAAACGAATCTCACCTTTCTAACATGGATTTTGCTTTTCCCTGTTTTAAACATCTAAGCGATATCCATATCGCGGAATCGTCGTGATTTGCTGCCCGAAGCGCCGAAGCTTTTTCCTTAATCGATAGACGAGCGCATTGACTTCCACTCGTCCGACATCCGGGACATTACCCTCATGCAGCATTCGCTCTGGCCAGACTGTCAGCATAATTTCTTCAAAACTAACAGCCTGGTTCGCCTTTTGGTAGAGAAGCTTCAGCAAATCCATATCTTTTCCGGTCAAATGCAGTCTAGTCCCGTCGAGACGAACTTCTCTTCTCTCCAGATGAAACTCTAAACCTGGCAAAAGCGAATCGCTCTTTGGCTGCGTGAGAGGGAGCTCCACCGTATCATCCAGTCTATTGACCTCTCGTAAAAAGACGAGCTCTGCTATCCCTTTTGACAAGCTTATTTGATCGCCGTGACGAAGAATGTGAGACGAATAATGAAGGGGCGTCCCGTTTACCTCTGTGCCATGCTTGCTTTCCAGATCGATAATCTTGTAATCGTTCCCGATCCTTTGGAAGGCTGCATGCATTCTCGAAATGTACGGACTATTAAATGTAATGTCCAGTTGAAAGCTTGTCCCCTTCCGCCCAATTGTACAGCGATCCTTGGTGAGATATTTGCGCGTGGCAAATTGGTTGAGGTCCCCTTTTTTTACGAGTAAGTATGCACCGTTGTCTATCATCTGGTGATCACCTCACTTGTTGATCTATTACGGTTTTACAGCCGTCAGTGCGTCAACAGCAACCTTGGTAGCTTCAGCAATGAGCGCATCATCATAAGTGGCGTCCTGCTTATCTCTGCTCGACAGCACTGCAATGACAATGGGCTTTTTATTCGGTGGCCATATGATACCTATATCGTTTCGCGTTCCGTAGCTTGCTGCTCCCGTCTTATCTCCGACCTTCCAGTCTTTGGGGACGCCCGCCCGAATCAGCTTGTCTCCCGTCGTGTTGCCTTGCAGCCACTCGATAAGAATCGTCTGCTTCTCCGCCGACAGCGCATCCCCTACCGTATAGGCTCTTAGGCTCGTTGCAAGTGCTTTCGGTGTGCTTGTATCGCGAATATCTTCTGGTTTAGCCTCATTCAATTCCGTCTCATAGCGCTCGGATGTCGTAACACTATCACCAATCTGTCTCAAAGCTGATTCAAAGCCTTTAGGTCCACCCAATTCTTTGAACAACAGATTTCCCGCCGTGTTGTCACTATAGCGAACCGCGGCGTCTGCAACCTCGCGAAGAGTCATCCCGGTCGCTACGTGTTTTTCTGTGATGGGTGAATAAGTAACGAGATCATCCTTGGTGTAGGTGATGACTTTGTCTAGCTCTTCCAACGGTTTCTGATGCAAAACTGCACCTGCGGCTAAAGCCTTGTACGTAGAGGCAAAAGCGAATCGTTCATCTTCGCGATAAGCAACTGCCAAATCTGTTTCGGTATCGATCGCATATACGCCGAGCTTCGCATCAAACTTCTTTTCCAGCGCAGCGAACTTTAGATCCATTGCAGATGCTGTCGTTTCCGTTTTTACGACAGGTGCTTCTGGAGAAGAGCAACCAGTGAGCGTGAGAAGCGTGAGAAAAATCGTTTTCACTGTGAATCCGATCCGTTTAGATTGGTGAGCTTTCATGGATGACATACCTCTTTCTAGGAAGATAACAACTGTAGATTATTCTTGTAATATCGTATTACATTTGTAGTCAATTGATTTCACGATAATATTACACGCGTAATCCACTAGTGTCAATCTCCTTTTTCTTGCAAGGAAAAGAGCTACATTCCTTCTTTGTTAAAATAAAAAAGACGCCCTCTCAAGAAAACTGGATAACCGTAAATGGTTTCTCCAAGTCAGCTTGAAAGGGCGTGCCTCATTTTTTAGGAGCATCAGTCGATGTTTGTTTCGCATCCAATATGGAACGCAACTCCTGAATCTCCTCGTCCGATAAGGATTCCTTCTGAATGAACTGAACCAACATCGATTTTAGCGCTCCGCTGTAAATCCGCTCCAGAAAGGACTGTGCCTCAGCGTGCTGGCATTCATTTTGCGAGTACAACGGATAAAACGTATAGACTCTTTGGTTTTGATTGACTCCAACGGCATTTTTTTGAACCAAACGATTCAAAAGAGTACGTACTGTTTTTGGGTTCCAATCCGTTTGACCTTCCAAGGAGGAAATAATTTCGTTGGCCGTCAGCGGTGACCTTTCCCATAGCACATTCATCACTCGCCATTCCGCTTCTGAAATACTTGGCATAGATGTAGACATGAAGTCTCCCCCTTTCGATAATCATGACTGAAAGAACAAAGGCTAGTAAAGACCTTTCGCTTTCAAAATAGACAAGGTTATTTCTGCTGCTGCAGGTCCATTCGCGTCATCTTCGCTTTGTATATTTGTAGCAAAGAAGTAGGTGCCCTCCTTGTTCTCTACATATCCAACGAACCAACCGTTCACGTCTTTTTGATTGACGGCGCCTGTACCTGTTTTCCCGGAAAGAATCGAACCCGCCTTTTCCGATAAGCGGATGGAATCTTTCACCGTCTGGATATTGTTTTCTTGAAAACCAAACTGGTTCGTATAGAACGCTTTTAATAATTGTACCTGCTCCACCGGAGAAATCTTCAAGGAAGATTCTATCCAATATTCGCCGATTCCACCAGATGTATTGTAATTTCCGTAGTTCAATTGTTCCAGAAAAGCTTGCAATGTATCCGGAGAGATGCTCTTATCCAACTCTTTAAAGTACCAGTTCGTGGAGTATCGCATCGCGGTAAATAGATCTTGATCGTGGTTCCACTGCTCATACGGATAACGGATTCCATCCCATTTTAACAGGGAGCCTTCCCTCGAAATCACATCGGTCTCCAATCCAAACAAGGTGAGAAAAATCTTGTAGGTGGAGTTCGGTGAAATTCGTTGTGTACTTCCTGCCTTGTTGTAAATCCGATACTGGTCGGCTTTCCAATCATATAAGACAAAACTACCTTCATAACCACGGAAATAGTTGTCTAAATCCTCGTAAATGGTTCGATCATCTTGAAAATGATAGCGACTGCGATCGTCAGCTAAAGCGGAACCAACAAGAACCTGACTGGCAACCAAGACGCCCATCATGGAAAAAATGAACGTACTTTTTAACTGCAACAGCTTTGATTCGGCCTTGTGGGATGCGATTTTCTCGATTCGTTTTTTCACTGCCTTCTTGCAACCGTTTAACTGATTGGCCAAAACAACATTTCCAGTTCGACTTTCTTTATCCAAAAACTTAATGATGGTATGACCATATTCCACATAATTTCGCTTGTCTAAAAAGTTCAACACAGCTACATCACAAGCAATTTCACGGTCCACTCTCATTTCCCGAAATGCCAGCCAAACTAATGGATGGAACCAGTACAAAAGCTGATACACGACGGTCACGTAGTTCATGACGATATCATTGTTTTTTTTGTGCATGAGCTCATGCAAAAAGATATACTTCATTTCATTGATCGACAGCCATTCATCAAAATGACTGGGAAGAATAACATACGTCGTAAAAACGCCAAACGTCATCGGAGATTTGACCTGCTTGGATTCTGCTAACACGATGTTCCGATTTATTTTTACATCCTTCTTGCATTGTTCAAACAAATCGATGATTTCTTGATTAGTGATCACAGATGCTGTCCGCTTGATCTGCCGGATTTTTAACCAGGCTGATAACGTGATCGAAGCACAAACGATCATGCCGACTACCCATATGCTGACGAGAATCGTAGGAAAGGAGTCAGTTGTATGGCTATTTACCGACAACGTTAAATCCTGTACCCAATTCACATTTTCAAACACAGGAGCTTGCGCAGCGAGCGTCGAGCTGCCGGCTGCATTACGCTGATTCATGTCTGAGACAAATAGATTTCCAAAATCAAAAAAGTAATTCGGAATAAATACTGGCGTCAAAGCGACCAGCAAGAGAAACCACAAATTGTACTGCCATCTAGCCGACAGCTGGGTGCGAAATACTTTTCGAATCAAGAAAATTAGCGCGATCGTGCAGGAAGAAACGATCAAGCTAATCACCATATAATTGACGAACATGCTACCTGTCTCCCTCCCTTCTTACATAGGGCCATCTAGATAAAAATAGAATCCGCATCAATTCTCCAGAGCAACAGGAACGCTCTTCAACCTGACAGGATTCTTCTCTTCTCTGAGCACAATTAGCTTCATTATGTCAAAAACGAGATCACGATACAAGCTATCGTTGATTGGAAGAAAAAAGAAAACACCTTCTTCAAAATGAAGTGCACCCCTTAAAGTAGACATTGGAAAAACCCCTGCGGTTTACCGATGAAAACTTTAGGGGGTGTATTTTTATGCCAGCAAAGAAAGGGCAGAAGTTTAAGCATTATAGTGAAGAACTTAAGTTGCAAGCAATTCAGATGAGATTAAAGGGTGTTTCCAAACGGGTGATCATGGAAGAATTGAAAATTCATGATGAGGACCGACTAAAGGTCTGGATGCGGAAGTATAGGAAACTCGGAGAGTTTGGTCTTCTAGATCAACGTGGCCGTCGCGAAGAATACATAGATGCAAACAGATATATCGAAAAGTTAAAGCGGGAGAATAAGATGCTAAAAAAGTGCTTGGAAATCTGGATGCGGGAGGTGCAGTCCATAAGTATGCCGCAATCAAGAAAGCAGCAGGAGAATACACCATCAGTGAGCTCTGTAAGCTGTTTGGCGTCTCAAGAAGTGGATACTACGCATACTTAAAACGCCAAGGAATAGATCGGGACAAGTCTATGAAAGATTTAGTCCAGGCTGTGTATAAGAAGTACCACGGTAAATATGGGTATAGACAAATCCAACTATTTCTCCTGCAAGATCATGGGGTGTGGGTCAATCATAAGAAGGTACTACGTCTCATGCAAGAAATGGGGCTCCGTTCTCGAATACGTCGCAAGTATCGTTATCACCTTGCTTCATCGGTTGGGGGGCGAGTTGCCCAAAATATTCTACAGCGTAATTTCAAAGCAGATGTGCCCAATCAAAAGTGGGTAACGGACGTCACACAGTATCGTGTCTCGGATACTTGGCTCTACCTGTCTGCTATTAAAGATTTGTTTAATAACGAAATCGTGGCCTATCACATGGATGTTCGCAACGACAATCAATTGGTCCTACGGACCTTTGAGAAAGCTTTTGAAAAGACGAAAGACGTGACTGGACTGATCGTTCACAGCGATCAAGGATTCCAATACACGTCCTACGCTTACCACGACATGCTGCCAAAGGTTGGCGCCCAAATCAGCATGTCTAGAAGAGGCAACTGTTATGACAATGCCTCGATGGAGAGCTTCTTCTCGCATCTTAAAACGGAAGGGCTCTATCCTTATGATATCCGAAGTATCGATGAGGCACAAAGGCGAATCGAGAAGTACATTGACTTCTACAACAAAAATCGCCCGCAGAGAAAATTAAAAAAGCTGACGCCTGTTGAATTCAGACGCCAGCTAGTGGCCTAACGGCCCGGGTTTTTCTTACTGTCCACTAAACGGGGCCTTGACCAAAATGGTAAGAAGGTGTTTCTAACCTGATTTAGTTTGTTTTCAAAACATCGTGATCGACGTAACGCTCGCCATTCAGTTCGCTGATAACATTGATTGCAACCTTGGCGCCATCACCAGATGTAATGATCGTATGTACGCTCACTCCCGCGCACGTACCTGCTGCCCAAATTCCTTCGATGTTCGTTTTCCCTTGTGCATCGACATCGACAACAGTTTTGATCCGTGGCTCTGTACCTTCTTTGGTTTTTACCCCAATCGCTTCTGCCAAAGTCACGAGCGCTCCAGTTGCCAGAATCACATGCTTAGCCTCGAAGCTGCCTTTTTCCGCTGTCTCTACGAGCAAGCCTTGCTCTGTTTTGGTAATGCTGCTTACTTGGTCGGCTACCAGCTCCGCACCGAATTTCGCTGCTTGCTTTTTACCGATCTCAATGAGGTCTGGACCTGAGATTTCCATGATGCCGTAGTGATTTTCCATCCACGCGCGCTTGGTCATGCTTTTATCACTATCAATCAGCAACGTCTTCTTACCTGCTTTTGCAGCAAACAACGCTGCACTTCCTCCTGCCGGGCCTGCTCCAATAATTACGATATCAAACAAAGAAATCTCTCCCTTCCAAAATAACTTTCATAACATAATTATATACTATGTATCGAAAAAGAAAAGTCCTAAAAACACTTTCATGAAAAAAGTCCACCTTCTCTATGATAGAAAAGGTGGACTTCCCGAATGCATGATATTCTTTTCCATCATTATCGTGTAATCCAGTAACGGCGGATCACAATCCCATCCTCGTCCGTACATTCCGCTTCAAACACGCCACCGTTCTTTACTATCGTTTTTTCCGATGCAACATTATCATAATCACAAATCACCAATACTTCGTTTATCCCCAGCTCACTCGTGATGTTTAGAGCTTGCGCTAAAATTTCCGTCGCATATCCTTTGCGTCTCTCGGAAGGGCGGATTCCATATCCGATGTGCCCGCTGTATTTTCGTAAACGCTCGTTGAGACGATGCCTAATATTCACCGCCCCCACTATGCGCTGCTCTTCATTTATGAGCCAATACGTCGAATGAGGAACATATCCCTCCGAAAGATTTTCCTCGCTACTCTCACTCTTCAGAAATTCCAGATACGCAGGAAAATCATAAGGCTCCCGATCCACCACCCACGGTACGATAGGCTCTCCACTTTCTTTCCACTCTTCGTAAAAGGAAATATACTCTGCTTGAAGTTCTGCACAAGGCTTTGTTAAATACAGTCGCCCAGCCATCGACTCCACTCCCTTTGCATATTTTTGCGTAAAATTCTTTCTATTATAGCTACAAGAAGAGAGAGTTACTAGCCAAACAATTTTTCACCTTCTTGAATCACTTCTATTAGTTGACGAAAAGCCGCGTAAGAAGAAGCGCATTTCCAGTCCAAGCGCCTCTGGAGCCCAACTCAGCGTAGGAAAAAATGGCGGGGAATTTCAGCTTCACTTATGAACTACCTCTTCGAAACTTCAACGTTTGAAGCGCTCCCGCCATTTTTTCCGAAGCGGACAGTCCCCACCCCTTGCGGGGCGTAGGCCGAAGCGCAGACTGGAAATGCGCTTCTTCCTCCCACTACCGCCACTTCAAAAACAAAAAAAACGCGGCACAAGCAACGAATCGCCTGTGCCACGCTCTTAACTGATTAATATTTGTTAAACAACATGATCCAGAGGGAACCTGCAATGATTGTAAATACAAACACAAGTCCAAGAATCAATGTCTGTACGTTGTAGCGTGGTTTTTCTCCTTCGCGGATGTGCATGAAGAAGACCAACTGAACTACGAACTGCAAGAGCGCCATTACCAAGATCGTGATCATGGTCGCCGTTTTACTCAAAATCGGGTTCATGACCAGCACGAGTGGGATAATGGTGAGCACGATCGACAGGATAAAACCGATCACGTACTCTTTCATCGATCCGTGACTATGATGTCCGCCATGGTTTTGATGTTGTGCCACCTTACATCACCCCCATCAAGTAAACGACTGTGAAGAGGAAGATCCACACAACGTCAAGGAAGTGCCAGTACAAGCTCAGGTTGGTAATTTTGCGGCGAGTAACCGCGGTGATTCCACGACGCTTCAGCTGGAAGATCAACGCAGTCATCCAGAACAAACCAAGCGTTACGTGCAATCCGTGCGTACCAACCAGTGTGTAGAAAGCGGACCAGTAGCCGCTAGTACCCATAGTTGCACCTTCGCTGATCAAGTGCATAAACTCAGTGACTTCCAACACTACGAAAGACAGTCCCAAAAGACCAGTTACAGCCAGCCAAGCAATCAGCTGCTTGACATTGCCTTTGTTCATCGCCAAAACAGCGAGCCCGCTGGTAAAGCTACTTGTCAACAAGATAAAGGTTGAAGCAATAACACCTGGCAGCTGGAACAATTCCTGTCCAGTTGGTCCACCAGCAAAGCTATTCATCATTACCGCATATGTTGCAAACAATGTACCGAACAGCACGCAGTCTGTTACAACGAAAATCCAAAAACCAAGAACCTTTAATTGTTCATGCTCTTCATGATGGTCGTGGTCGTGGCCGTGACCATGGTCATGATGCTGCGCCATCGTTACACCACCCTCCCCAGTGAAGCCTCAGTGCGACGCACTTCCTCCACCGGTACGTAATAATCCGTGTCGTATTGGAAGGAGCGTGCCCACATGCATGCGAATACTCCAATGAATCCAATGACGGCCATCCAAACCCAACCAAATGTGAAACCAAAACCTACCAAGAACCAGAAGTTCGCCATGATAAACGGAATTCCAGAGTTCTTCGGCATATGAATCGGCTCCAGTTTCGCCGGTTCTTCTTTATAGGTGCCATTTGCTTTTGCTTCTTTTGTTGCCCACCAGTCATCCATTTCTTTCACTTGTGGTACAACAGCAAAGTTGTAGAACGGTGCAGGTGACGGAATCGACCACTCCAGCGTACGACCATTCCATGGATCGCCTGTCGTGTCGCGCTCACCATTTTTGATGCTGTAAGCGATTTGCCATACTTGGAAGATGAAACCGATACCCATCATGAATGCCCCAACAGTGGATACCAAGTTCATGTCTGCCCAACCGCGATCCCAACCGTACGTATAGTAACGGCGAGTCATACCCATGAAACCGAGCGCGTATTGCGGCATAAAGCACACGTAGAAACCAATATTCCAGAACCAGAAGCCCCATTTGCCCAGTTTCTCGTCGAGCTTGAAACCGAACAGTTTTGGCCACCAGTAGTAAATACCAGCCAGGTAACCGAACACTACCCCACCGATCAATACTTGGTGGAAGTGGGCAACCAAGAAGTAACTGTTGTGATATTGATAGTCCGCCGGAGCTACTGCCAGCATTACCCCTGTCGCTCCACCAATTACGAAGCACGGGATAAAGGCAATGGTCCACAGCATTGGTTGTTTAAAGGATATCCGACCACGGTACATTGTAAACAGCCAGTTAAAGACCTTAACCCCGGTCGGGATACCAACAATCATCGTTGATATCGCAAAGAAGGCGATAACACTTGCGCTCGTACCCATTGTGAAGAAGTGGTGAGCCCATGTAAAGAACGATACAACGGCAATGATCATCATCGCCCAAACCATTGATTTGTAGCCGAAAATCTTTTTGCGTGAGAACGTAGCCACGATTTCAGAGAAGATACCGAA
Organism: Brevibacillus sp. DP1.3A; assembly: GCF_013284245.2. NCBI lineage: Bacteria > Bacillati > Bacillota > Bacilli > Caryophanales > Paenibacillaceae > Brevibacillus > Brevibacillus sp. DP1.3A. Next base: position 5,457,547 of record NZ_CP085876.1, read on the forward strand.
AGCTGGTACTACTACGATATATACCTCAGGGTGACCCCACATCCAGATGAGGTTGAGGTACATCATCGGATTACCGCCGCCGTCCATCGTGAAGAAGTGAGCACCTGCAAAACGGTCAAGGAACAACAGTGCAAGTGTTACAGTCAAGATTGGGAAAGCGAAGATAATCATAATGCAGCTGGACAATACGGACCAGCTAAACAATGGCATTTTGGAAAGCTTCATGCCAGGTGCACGCATTTTGAGAATCGTTACGATAAAGTTAATCCCTGTCGCCAAACTACCGATACCGGAGATCTGAATCCCCCATATATAGAAGTTCTGACCTGGTCCAGGGCTGAATTCATTTTGTGACAATGGCGGGTAAGACAACCAACCAGCGTCCGGGGAGCCCCCGATTACGAACGAAATGTTGAACAGCATCGCACCGAGCATAAACAGCCAGAAGCTGAGTGCGTTCAAGAACGGATACGCTACATCTCGAGCGCCGAGCTGAAGCGGTACTACCATGTTGAACAAGGCAAACATCATCGGCATCGCCATGAACAAAATCATGATCGTACCATGAGTCGTAAAGATGGCATTATAGTGATCCGAGTTCAGGAACTCTACGTTCGGGAATGCCAGTTGCAAACGCATCAGCAGGGCGTCAACCCCACCGCGGAACAGCATCAGAAGCGATGCGATCAAATACATAATACCAATACGCTTATGGTCAACTGTAGTCAACCATTCACGCCATAGCCAACCCCATTTTTTATACTTAGTCAGAACGAATACGATCGCAACCATGGATAGTACAATCGATACGTCCGCACCGTAAATCAGCGGGTCACCTGTTACAAAGAACGTGGATGCAAAATCCTTAATGTTCTCCCACACGTGGTATTCCTCCTCCCTCTCGCCTAGTGGTTCATACTGGAATGATTCATTCCAGGCATGTTGTGCGATTCAGTCTTTTGCTGCGTATTTTGCGAAGTCTCATTAGAAGACTTGTCACCTGCAGGCGCAGGAGGTTTCTCCATCACATAGTCCATATCGTGACCATGGCCATATTTGGCAACGATCTCTTCAAACATACCTTCTGGGAATGCAGAATACGTAAACTTATCTGTCACGCCAGGCTTGCGAAGTTCTTCATAATCTGCCTTCGTCATAGCTGGAGTCGTACCTTTTACTTCTTTGACCCAGTTATCGAACTCTTCTTTCGGTTTTGCCACTACATTAAACTGCATTTTAGCGAAGCCTTCACCAGAGAAGTTGGAGCTAAATCCAGCGAATGTACCTGGTTCATCTGCTTGCAGATACAACTCGGTAGCCATTCCCGCCATCGCATAAATTTGTCCACCCAATTCTGGAACCCAGAAAGAGTTCATCGGTGCATCAGCAGATACCTGGAAGCGAATCGGTACACCTGCTGGAATCTCCAGATGGTTAACAGTTGCGATATTTTGTTCTGGATACGTAAACATCCATTTCCAGTCCAAAGCCGTAACCTGAATGGTCATAGGAGCAACTTCTTTATTCGGGTTCTCTTTTAACAAATAAATATCACGGACAGTAAAGTAACCCAGCAATGCAACGATAACGATAGGAATAATCCACCAAATTACCTCTAGGGTTGTACTGTGTGCCCACTCCGGCTTATAACTTGCTTTATTGCCCGGTGTATCCCGATAGCGGTATACAATGAAAGCGGTAAGCGCAATAACCGGAACGATAATGACAGCGACCAATATCGTGGAAATAATAATGAGATTGTACTGCGTTTCTGCTACAGGTCCTTTTGGATTCAAGACGAGGTATTCGCTACCACAGCCTGTCAGCAGAACGGTGCCCAACACTGCCAAGATCCAAAACTGGATATGCCTCAGCATTTTTCCTCCGCTCATTCTCCTAATCCCTCCTAGTCACAAACAACGAGCATGTAATACTTTGAGAGCGCAGTTCCTTTCAGATGAACTTCGCCTCACATATGTCTATAGTGCAGTCACTCACTATAGAGAGGTCTCGAACGAGGTTTTGGAAAACCTTCTTTTTTAACGTGCATTCACACTTTTCGAGAGTTCCTCACAATAGAGGTTTTTTAACACAAGTGAACTTCACTATTTGCCGCATATACATACTAGCAGAGTCTGCGAGCTTTTGTACTCGTTTTTAACGACGTTCAATATTTCGTAGCTTTTCTGTTACAAAGTGTTCACATAGCATTCACGAGTTGATCATATTCTTGTTAGGATTCTCCTCTAATGAAGTCCAGCACCCATTTTTGGTCATCTCGCCCAATCTTGAATGTCAAGATTTCTTTTCACTTTTAATAAAAAAATCAAAAAAACGCCAGCGCATTTGGCTGACGGCAAAATTCCGTATAAATAAAAAAACCTCTCAAAATAATGAAGAAAATGAGAGGTTCTCTATGGGACTATTTTATCTTGTTAGGCGTCAGTTCTTTTTAGTGTCATCAAGCGAAATACCGTGCTCATAATGAAGATATTCATACCAGCGATCAAAAATCCGATCGACACCATCAACGGCATGTTCTGCGATCTGAAATCGCTTGCAGTGAAAGCCATAATAACAGCACCGACAAATAATACTGTCCAAGCCATCCATCTTAATACATCCGCTGCTTTTCGATCGTTATTCATAACACAAAACCCCTATCATCATAGATTTTTTGCGTGACCGTGTTTGTTTGATGCTCTTATTGTAACATAATATTCACTTGTTGTTCATATTTTGTTCAATTTTTTATAAAAAAATTGTCAAAACTTTTTTCATAAACCTATTGGCTGTCGCGTTGTTACATTTTTACTTTGTGTCACAAATGTGAAAGCGTTATTGTTATAATGAATGGAGTAAACGGTTTCATACATTCCTAACATCTTGAACTGTCATCGAAGGTGGTTTGCCCATGGTTCATACACCCAAAAAAGCCCGCATCAGCCTCTTGACCCAAATGGTTCTGCTCATTTCCATCGTTGTCCTGATCAGCATGGGGATAGGAACTGCCTTATTTTCCTTCATATTAGATGACATTTTGGATCGTTATATTGGACAGCAAGCCATGACGGTCGCCAAGCTATCTGCCATGGACGAGCGCATCATTGCAGCCTTCGAGACCGATCATCCTTCCAAGGTGATACAACCGATAGCCGAAACCATTCGGATGGAAACTGGCGCCAGCTATGTGGTGATTGGAAACAAGGACGGTATTCGGTACTCTCACTACGACCCAAAGCAGATTGGATTACCGATGGGAACCAGCAATGACCCCGTCTTTTTAGAAAACCGCTCGGTCATTTATCGGGGGACAGGCATTTCAGGTCCAGCCATCAAAGCGAAAACACCGATCGTCAACAAGAAAGGCGAAACAATCGGCGTCTCCTCTGTCGGCTATGTCATGAGTGATGTAGAAAAAAAGGTCGCGGAATACAAGGAAAGAGTCGTCTCCTTATCCTTGGTGCTGTTGGTTATCGGAATTATTGGCGCTATTATCATTGCCAGAAGAGTCAAGCGATTGATCTTTGGTCTGGAGCCAGAAGAAATTTCATTTTTGTTTACGGAAAAAGCAGCTATTCTTGAATCGATTCGCGATGCTACGGTAGCAGTCGATATGCAAGGGCGTGTCGTCTCGATGAATAAACGCGCACGTTCCCTCCTCCAAGAGGATTTGACCGTAGGGAAATCGATCGCTAGCCCGCAATTGCGCGACATCATTCTTTCTGTCAATCGAAATACGCAAGAAATGAACTACAAAATTTTGCTGGGGCACGAAATTTTTATAACCGACTACTCTCCTATTTTGAGTAATAATGAAATTAGAGGCGTCGTCTTCACATTTCGTCCAGAGTCTGAAATCGAGCAGCTCACCGAAGAAATTACGAAGATCAGTTCCTTTTCGGACAATATGCGTGCACAAAATCACGAATATTTAAATCGTTTGAACACTATTTACGGTCTACTCAAGCTAAAGGAGTACGACAAAGCAATCGAACTCATCACCGATGAAGTTAAAGAACGGCAGGATATTCTCGCCTTCATTATGAGTTCAGTCAAAGAGCCCTTCATCGCAGCTTGTCTGCTAGGGAAAATCAATCGCTCCAAAGAGCTGAAGGTATTACTCGAAATAGATCAGGACAGCTATTTGGGAGATGTACCTGACAGCATCGATACGAAGGTACTTGTCACCATTCTCGGTAATTTGATCGACAACGCGATGGAAGCTGCACTCGAATACAAAGGCTCTGACGCAATGGTTCACGTATCCTTTACTGATTTAGGTGGCGATATCATTTTTGATATCGAGGACAATGGGCATGGGGTATCAAAAGAATTGGAGCCCCGTATCTTTGAAAGCGGTGTCACTACGAAATCAGGTGAAAATCGAGGACTCGGTTTGGCTATTGTGAAAAACGCCATCGAGCTATTAGAGGGGCAAATCTCACTCGGAAAAAGTGATCTTGGCGGAGCGCGTTTCACCGTCGACGTCCCCAAGAAATGGGACAAAGCAAGTAGAGAGGAGGCAATCCATCATGTCTGAGAAACCCATTACCGTCATGATCGTGGAAGATGACGAAATTGCAGCTAGAATCTATGAACAATTCACAAGTAAACTGGAAGGATTCCAGATTATTGCCACGGCCACGACTGGAAAACAGGCATTGGAGATGCTTCACGTCGTTACGCCGGATGTTCTGCTCTTGGACATTTATTTGCCGGATATGAATGGGATTGACCTGTTGCGTGAAGTTCGGAAGCATTTTCGCGGGATCGATGTCGTCATGATCACGGCCGCAAACGATGTGGAAACCGTGAGAGAAGCGATACGTGGCGGGGCATACAGCTACATCATCAAGCCGATTATGATCGATAAATTCATGTCTACCTTGGAGCAATATGCAAATACGAGACGCCAGTTGCAGCAGCATACAACCATTGATCAAACAGCAGTGGACAAGCTGTTTACAAAAGCTGCACACACTCCTGCTACCAAAGCCGTTGAGACAGTCACCACACTCCCGAAAGGCATCGACAAGCTGACGTTAAAGCTGATCAGGGACAAAATGCAGGAGACCACCCAAAGCATGAATGCCGATGATTTGGCTGCACTGGCTGGCATGAGCCATTCGACTGTGCGCAGATACCTCGAATTTCTCGTCTCTATTAATGAAGTGACTGTTGAGACGTTCTATGGAACCGTCGGGCGTCCGGAACGAAAATACCGCTGGGTACCGCAAAAAACGGCCAAATAATGCCTGATAGCAAAAAAAGGGAAAGCTTCATTTATGAACCTGAAGCTTCCCTTTTTCTTTTCTTGCTACCGGTTGTGTCGCACCTGGACTCTTTTCCCGAAACATTGTGATGATGGCAACGGATGCGATGATCATGACAGCAGCAATCAAGGTTTGGCTTGTCAATTGTTCATCAGCGATCAGCCAACCTAGAAATACTGCGACAATCGGGTTCACATAGGCGTACGTGGAGACCAGGGAAGGCTCTGCATTTTTCAAAAGCCAAATGTACGCCGTGTAGGCGACAATGGAACCAAATCCAACTAAATAGCCAAAGGCAATCCAGGAACGCAGAGAAATCTCCGATATATGCAGCTTCGTCCAATCGTCGAGAAACAGCGACGCGATCCCCAGCAAACTTCCTCCAATGATCATTTGTAAGGACGTCGCCATCACAGGTGATGCTGGGAGCTTTGCATAGCGCGAATACAGCGATCCCACTGCCCAACAGATCGAGGCAAACAGGAGCGCCAAGATTCCGATGGTATCGATCCCTTGATTGCTTGAGCTCTCGGGATGGACAACCAGCACAGCGATCCCCGCCAAGCCAAACAGGATTCCTCCCATGACTCCAACTGTTGGCTTCTTTTTGTTGCCACCGATCCAGTTGAAGACGAGAATCCATAATGGAACCGTAGCGATCAGCAAGGACGCGATTGCTGACGGTACCTTGAGCTGTGCCCATGCGACTACACCGTTACCTCCGAGAAGCAGCAACGCCCCAACAACTCCGGCCCCTCTCCATTCTGCTGCACTGGGCAGCTCTGCCCCTTTCCAACGCCCGATCAGGAACAGGATCGATCCCGCTAGAAAAAATCGCGCACCCGCCATAATAAAGGGTGGCATCGACTCAATGGCGATCTTCATTCCGAGATAAGTGCCTCCCCAAAACAGGTAGACCGCTAGCAACGCAATCGTAACGACAAATAATTTCGAATCTTTTTTTCCTGTCATTGTGTTTCCACCTTGGTCTTCAAATTTCTTTCCAGCCATCCTCGTAGATCGTCGACAAGATGAAGGTCGTGGAGGTTTCCAGTATTTCGTCATACTGGACCATTTCATCGATCAGATTGGTGATATCTTCCGGTGCCGTCGCACGTACTTTTAGCATCATACACCACTCTCCCGCGAGCCGCTGGCATTCGATGATGGTCACGTTCGGTACCTGAACGTTCACAATCTTTGTTGTGATTTCTTTGAAGTCCTGACATCTTGCTTTGACGAAGATCAATACCTTCAGCCTTTGGTCTAATTTTCTCCAGTCAATGATGCCACGGTATCCCTTGATAACACCATTCTTTTCGAGCTTGGCAACCCGTTGGTGGACAGCCGGTCGCGAGATGTGCAGTAGCTTGCTGATTTCCTCATGAGATATCCTACCGTTTTCCTCGAGCAATTGAACAATTCTCAGGTCAACTTCATCCATCACATACCTCCTGTGGTTATAGTAGCATATTTTCCTTCATATAGACCATTCGTACTCTATATTGACCGAATTCAAACGAATAGTAAATACAGAGCAAAATATCCCAAAAAAATAATGCCAAAAACCGTCGTGAAAGCCCCCTTATCATTACGAATCGTTACTTAGGTACCCATACAAAAAAGAACAAGCCCCCGCTTGATTGTAAGCGGGGACCAGCTTAGAAGCATCGTCCTTATCATTCTGGTTTCTCAAACAACGCCATCCACTCATCAACTTGGATGGAAACGACTTGCTCTCCTTCTTTTCCTACAGCAAAGTAGGCGTGGATTTCCTCATCGGCACTTGTGATATGCGCGGTTACTTGCTCAACCTGCTCCTCAGTCTCAGTCGTACGTCTGACCCAAGTGGCATACGGGAACGTCTTTTTACGGATGCGCGAATGACTCTCCACCAGTCCCTCTTGCTCTATCCATGCTAACCATTCGGAGCGTGAGTAGCTTCGTACATGGCTGTGATCCCGAAGTTTTTCCAGCGTATTCACAAATCGATCGAGCTTTTCATCCTCTGCTGCGATATTGTCGATCAACACGAATTTTCCGCCTGGCTTTAAGACACGGGCCACTTCTTTTACAAACGCCTCTGGGTTCGGAAAGTGATGAGCCGCAATTCTGCACCCGACTGCGTCAAAGGATTCACTCAAAAACGGCAGTGTTTCCGCATCCGCAACCACATAAAAGACATTGCTAGTGTGAGATTTCAGATGGTTTCGCGCCGCTGCAAGCATCGGCTGTGTCAAATCAGTCGCAAAGACTTGACCGACATGTGGAGCGATTGCCTTGGTAAGATGACCGCCGCCCGTTGCCACATCGAGAAACACCCAATCAGGCGAAGGAATCAGCCAAGGCTTCAGGAGAGCGAGATCCTCTCCCGTAGCATGTGTCTGGCTGTTCACATACTTTTCGGCATTCGCACCGAACTGCTGTTTGACTTCCTCTTTGATCTTTTTGTCATCGCGCATGAGAATCGCCCTCCTCTATTCTTCGTTCACGATTACTTTCTTCCCTCTCATTTTCATGATCAAGGGAACGGTGATCCAGAGAACCGCAATGATGAGGAACACCAACGATACTGGCTTTTCAATAAAGATAGAAAAATCACCATTGGACGTCGTCAGCGCGCGTCGCAAATTGTTTTCAATCATCGGACCCAACACCAAGCCAAGAACGAGTGGTGCCATTGGGAAATCGTTTTTCGCCAAAAAGTAACCGACGAGTCCACAGAGGAGCAGCAAGACTAGATCAAAGACCGAGACTCGGACTGCGTATACACCAAACACGGAAATGGCAACGATCATCGGGATCAAATATTTAGGTGGTGTCTCAATCAGCTTCGCAAACACCTTTACAAGCGGCATATTGAGGATCAAGAGCATCACGTTTCCGATGAACATACTGGCGATCAAGCCCCAAGCGATGGTTGGATGATCTTCAAACAAGAGTGGACCTGGCTGCACGTTGTACATAATCAATGCACCCATCAATACCGCTGTCGTCCCTGTACCTGGAATCCCCAAGGTTAGAAGTGGGATCATCGCCCCGCCAGATGCTGCGTTGTTCGCCGACTCAGGAGCCGCTACCCCAGCGATTGCCCCTTTGCCGAATTTTTCAGGCGTTTTACTGATTTTCTTTTCCAGCAAATAAGCGAGGAAGGAGGCCAGTGTAGCACCGGAACCAGGAACGATTCCTTTAAAGAATCCAACAAGTGATCCACGGAGAATCGGTCCAGCACTTTCCTTCAAGTCTTCCTTGGTCGGTATGATTCGGGAGATTTTGGCGATCTCCCCCTCATTCACATCACGTTCGAGGATCGTCTTGAACACTTCCCCAAGCGCAAATACCCCTACGGCAATCGTCAAAAATTCCAAACCGGAATAAAGCTCGGGCATATCAAAAGTAAAACGCGCCACGCCGGATACATTGTCTAGCCCGATCGTCGCGATCAATAAGCCAAAAACCGTCATCATCAGTGCTTTGGTGACGGACTTACCTGCCAACCCGCTCAGTGCACATAACCCCAAGATCATCAGTGAAAACTCATCTGCCGGACTGAGCTTGAGCGCTACCTCTGAGAGTGGCTCTGCCAAAAATACTAGACCGATAAGCGAGACTAGCCCTGCAAAAAACGAACCAATCGCAGCGATGGAGAGAGCGACGCCCGCTCTTCCCTGCTTAGCCATCGGGTATCCGTCCAGTACGGTAACAACAGAAGATGACTCACCAGGTGTATTCAACAAAATCGAAGTGGTAGAGCCGCCGTACATCGCTCCGTAGTAAACCCCTGCCAGCAAAATAATGGCGCTGGTCGCCGCTGCTTCTGGCGGCAGTCCACTCGTCAACGAAGCTGTCACTGGAATCAACAAGGCCACGCCACTGATTGGCCCAATCCCTGGCAATACCCCGACTACTGTCCCGATCAAGACGCCGACAAACGCAAAGATGATATTTTGCCATTGCAGGGCAGTAGCAAATCCGTTCAGCAAATAATCAATTGCACCCATTTCATCCACCTCCTACAAGCCTAACCATGTTGGTAAACCAGGCAAAGTGCCATCGAGAACTTCTACGTACAACAAGTAGACACCGAATGAAAACGCACCGGAAATGAGCACGCTGTTGAGCCATTTCCCTTTCTGCATCGTCTGAAATCCAACTAAAAGGAAAAGGAAGGTACTAATCACATAGCCGATTTCCTCTAAAAGCAATACGTAGAATAATGCCGCGACAAGAATGATGAGGAACCGTTTGTAATCGAGCTTTTGCTTCTCTTTCTCGTCCTCTTGCTTGTATTTGAACGTCTCATAAAATAATCGCAGGCTGAGCAGGATCAGCAGACTTCCGAGTCCCATCGGAAAAATGTTTGGTCCGACATTGCTACCGTAAGCGCTCGCCGAAATGTTTTGGCTTCCGACCACAAATGCTACGCCCAACACGAGAAAAATCAGACTGGCGAAGCGGTCAAATGTTTTGCTCACGTGTGTTCCCTCCTGTTCGTACAAGAATCCAGAATGAAGGAGGAGAAGAATCGCTCCTTCTCCATCCCGCATCAAACCTTTTTATTTCGCCATTCCGAGCAAGCCCAGGATTTCCGTGAACATTTTTTCTTGCTCACCCAGGTAGCTCTTGAAGTCTGCACCGTTTTTGTAGCCATCGTCCCAGCCGTTTGCTTCCAGCTCTGCTTTCCACTCAGGAGTCTCTGTCATCGCTTTCAATTTTTGCTCCCAGTAAGCAACAGCATCTGGCGTCATGTCTTTTGGTCCAAATACACCGCGCCAGTTGATCAGCTCCGTGTCATAACCGGATTCTTTGTACGTCGGGATGTCCTTGAACATACCTTTCAAGCGCTCAGGGGAAGAAACACCCAAGATTCTTACTTTGCCGGATTTCAAGTATTCACCCGAACCGGATACATCTGTAGCCAGTACGTCAGCATTGCCACCCAAGAGAGATGCGATCGCTTCTCCGCCGCCATCGTAAGAAATGTATTTCACTGATTTCGGATCAATTCCCGCTTTTACAGCTGGCATCAAAAAGGTCAAGTGATCAAGCGAGCCAGGAGCAGAACCGCCTGCAACCGTTACTTTGGTTGGATCAGCTTTGATTGCATCCATTAACGATTTCAGATCCTTGTATGGAGAATCGGCTGCTACTACAATCGCGCCGTAATCTTTCGTCAATTGTGCCAACGGAGTCATATCATTGTAGGAATGCGGGCTGTTTCCTTCTTTTTTCACATTGTTGATGACGATTGGTGTAGAAGGAAGCAGGAGTTTATAGTTGTTTTTCTTATCCTGCGTCACGAAATCAGCCAAACCTACTGCCTGTCCGCCACCTGGCTTGTTTTCAACGGAGATCGTCTTGTCTACCAGCTTCGTTGCTGACATCACCTTTGCGAGGGAACGCGCTGTTTTATCCAAACCGCCGCCTGCCCCAGACGGAGCGATAACCGAGATAGGTTTTTCTGGGTAGGTAGAAGCTCCTCCAGAGGATGCTGTCTGCCCACCACCTCCACAGGCTGCGAGGCTAAGTGCCATTGCCGTAGTGAGGAGTACTCCGGTCCACTTTGTCCATTTGTTTGATTTTTTCATCTTTATAACCCCCTCGAATGATAGCGTTTTCAAATATGTTAAGGAGATCATAGCATCCGATGAAAACGCTTCCTAGTTTGTTCAGATAATTTGGATAAACACCATATTTATGATTATTTTCATTTTTTTCACGCCAAAAAGACCTGCCGTTCCGATCAGGGAACGTACAGGCCTTACCATTGATTCGACTGTAATACTGCGTCAAGCACCGGTCTCCTTTGGCTGTTTGATCCTGCTGTGGCGGTTCGTCCACGCACGAGCGCCGAAGGAAAACAACGTGAGTACGAGGACCACACGAAACAGATGAAACGCCGTCACTAAGAGCGGATCGGCTCCTGTCGCCAAGGCAGTCAAGCTCATTTCGGCGAGTCCACCTGGCACCGTAGCCAGAATCGCCGTCACGATATCAGTAGCCGTCACGTAAGAAATGCCGATAGCAAGGGCAATCACCATGACGAACAAAAACAGGGAGTGCATCAGGCCGAACAGAAAGAATCGGCGGTTTTTGGCGATGTCCTCTCGTTTGAAACCAAGACCGATGCTGACCCCGATGAATATTTGCGCCACTTGGACCAAGATGCTTGGCAACGCAGGACTCTCTCCCACAAGTGATGTATTCATCGAAATCAAAGCGGTCACGAGCAAGGCACCTAGCAAGAACGGAGCGGGTATATAACAGCGAGACGCAATCAACGCTCCAATGACACCAGCCACAAGAATCATGACCGTCTGCCCAATCCCCAGCATGTGTTCTGTAGTAGCTGTCTGTATGGCAGCATGGGTAGGTAGAAATGTCACAAGATAAGGTGTGCAAAGCACGACGCTAATCGCACGAATCGAGTGGAAAATCGTGATGACTTGCTGATTTCCCCCTGCCATTTGCCCCACCGACACCATTTCTGATAATCCGCCGGGGATATTGCTGAAGATCGCCGTTATTCCGTCTACTCGGCAGACCTTATAAAATATCCAAGCGTTCATCAAACTGATCAAGATGGTCAAAATCGTGGTGACGAGCATCAAACCGATGTGCCCCGTCATCGTATCGACGATTTCAGGTGTCATTCGCAGACCAAGGGTGATCCCGATCACTGTCAATCCTGCTTGACGAAACCAACGGGGAATCCAAAGATTTTTGACCCCAAGCATATTACAGATAACTGTGGTGACTAGTGCTCCGAGCAGCCAAGGAAGTGGGCTGTGGATGGTAGCAAACAGCCAGCCTCCCAGTGATCCGAACAGCAATGTAAACAGAATGCGTAGCAGCATAAGCGTTCCCTCTCCTACTCTCCGACGTTGTATGAAGCTTCTAGGGTGGGGGTACACCTAGTGTAAAACAATTGTTCTCGCAGCAAAAATACAAAATGGTTATCGTTGGCGATTCCTTGCGTGAATAATAAAAAACTGCTGGCTCCCATTCAGAGAGTTCCCAGCAGTTCCTTTTTCCTTGCTTAATCGAGAAATGTTATCTCACCCTGCTCCATGAAGCGTACAAATGCCTTGACCATTTGCAAGTCCATTGAGTCGGCATGATAAAACATCCAGGTACTTCGCTTGATCGGCTCCCCTTCTGCTGTGGTTAGCTCAATCATGTGCAGATCGTCTTTGCCATTCAGCACGCCTCGTGGAAGGATCGCGTACCCCAAACCGTTTGCTACCATTTCACTGCATGTATCCGCCTTGTCGACCTCCATACCGATCAGAGGTGGTTGGGAAAATCGTTCGGTCCACCAGTTGTCCACTAACGCCCGCAGCATCGGATCGGTCTCATAGTCGATTCGCGGCAGGGTGGGTAGGTCGTCGATATGAATGGGTTCCGTGGAAACGACATAGACCGATTCCTCGAACAGCAAGTGCTTTTGGTCGGACCAGTTGTAGCTTCCCCGGACGAAGCCTACGTGCACGTCCTGATTATACACGGACTTGTAGACGTCTTTGCTCCATCCGGTCATCACCTTGTACTCGACGTTTGGATAGGCTTCCTTGAACTTTTTCAAGATCATCGGGAGCTTGTACCGTGCAAAATAGTTGGAAACCCCCAGCCGGAGCGTACCATTGACCTCGTCTCCCATGTTCAAGACATGCTCCTTGATATTGCGCAGTCTGAGGAGCATTTCATCCGCACATTTGGCCAAATACTCGCCTTGAGGAGTGAAATGAACGCCTCTACTCCCCCGTTGCACAATCTGTACGCCAAACTCTTTTTCAATCTGCCGCAGCCGTTTGGTCAGAGCAGGCTGGGACAAATACAAGCTTTCGGCTGTTTTGGTGATGTTTTGTTCCTGGTACAAGGTTTGGAGAATGTACCAATCGCGATATTCCATGGCTATAGTGTCTCCGCATGATTATTTGTCACTTCTTTATTTAACACATTTTTCTCCTTCCTTTTCAAATAGTTTCCAATCACAATTACCAGAAGTGCCAATGCTACCGGCAAAATAATATGCAGCGAAGGCATTACCCCCTCCAGGAAGCTGCCAACTGCTTTGTCTCCTACAATCATTTCTCCTGCTGTATATCCGAGCAATGCCGCCCCCAATAATACGATGATGGGAAAACGATTCATCAGCTTCATCAGCAACTGGCTTCCCCAAATGATGAGCGGAATGCTGATGGCAAGACCGATGATGACCAAAACCAGGTTCCCGTTCGCTGCTCCCGCTACGGCAATGACATTGTCCAGACTCATAATCAGATCGGCAAAAATAATGGTTTTAAGTGCCTCAACAAAACTCGCTCCGCCACCAATGTGACTGTCCTCATCTTCACCTTTTAACAGCTTGACCGCAATCCAGATGAGCAAAAGTCCTCCGACGACTTGGACAAACGGGATGTTCAACAGCCAGATGGCAATGAAGGTAAGGATGATCCGCAGTCCGATTGCACCAAAGCTCCCCCAAAAGGTGGCTTTTTTCTGTAGCTCTGGACTCAGGTTGCGACAGGCAAGAGCAATAACGACTGCATTGTCTCCGCTCAGGACCAGGTTGATCATAATGATTTGTAGTAAGCTAAGTAAGTAATCTGTCATGATGTCTCCCTCCAATATTGCTGATACTGACAATAATAGACCTATCTTTTCGCTAGTGCAGTATTATTTCTATTATTTGCATATATTTTTTTTGAAAGACAGGCTACTTCTTGTATCCATACACAGAATAATCCGCCCGCACTTTTCGAATCGCTAGCCAAACCGGCAGTCCTCTGGCTACCCAGCGCAGGGCAGACATAATATTTTGTTCATTTTCAAACTGCTCGACAATGACGACGGTCTTTTCATTGATGTACGACTGTAGCTCTTCCCACCCCATTGCCGAATAGCGGTCATTACCGTACGTTTTCAACGCCAAAAAGTCTTCGCGTTTGGGGTCCTTCAGCTGGAGGAGATGTTGAATGGCTCTCGCGCATTCGGGATGAATGGTATTATTCATGGTGTCATGCCTCACTTTGGTACGGGATGACTTTATGTTAAACGATTACAGCACGCTTCGCACGCAAATAAAAAAGGCCATCATCACTTTGGTAGGATAACGACCTTTTGTGTTTCTGTTGATTCAGTTTTTCTGCTCTCGTCTTCGTCGTCCGTTGTGTCATGTCTGCAAAAGCGAAAATGCTTCTGTTGAGCTCTGGATTTCTTTTGCCTTCACGGGCCAGCTTTTCCCGTTGCTTGCGTGCTGCGCTTTTTGCCATTGTCTTTCACTCCTTTTTGACGGCTTACTACGATGAATACCGTCCTTGATGTTATCATAGAACGCTTCCTGTGTTGTTGCAACGAAAATAGTAAAATCGCCTACAACTCTTGTCCATTCTTTTTTCTATCTCCTGAATAGGATAGATTGACAGGAGGTGTTGATACTCGATGAAAAAGAAAAGAATCACTGCGAGACGCGTGGAAAACCAAGTGTATTCCAATCGGGTTCTGCGCTCTGAATTCGATCGCAACTGGCGTACAGTAATCTCCAGAAGTGGTTACGTTATCTATATTGCAACAGCGAATCGAGCAAAAATAACGGTACTGCTTTCAAATGGATCTAGGAAATTGCTCATCTTCAGACAAGGTGGAAGAGTATTGGTTGGCGGTGGGGGTACCAGTCATTATAGCAAACCGCACATTGCAAAGGACTTGTAAAATATAGGAATAGCCCTGCACAGTATTGCTTGTGGCAGGGCGATTTTCATTGAACGGATCGCTTACCTCGTCTTAATGATCACCGTCATTTTTTGCTTCACTTTTGTATCCTGAATCATTCCAATGATCTCCGCTCGTTTCCATACAACAAATTTATGCTCTTGCCCATTATGCATCTTGATTTTCATTCCGTTTGGGATCACGAACAGCGTGTTCCGCTTTTCAACTGCCGCAATATCATTCAAGTTTAATTCGAGAGGTTGTGTTTGAATATTGAGACTGTGTGGTTGAAAATAGAGTCTTTCACTCGTAATCGTTAACTTCCCACCTACTCCTTCCATTCCTCTGAATAGGTTTGCCGCTATATTCTCTTGCACGATCGATTCGTTTCGCCTGAGTTCCATCGTTTCCTTTTCCCCTCCGACATACGATTCCGTTTTTTCTCGAATTGGTAGGCACTTCATATTACCATAATTAGGAATAGAGAAACACAATAGATGGCTTCAACAATCTACTGCGTTTCTTTTCATTAACAATCCCTACCTATTCAAAAAAAGCACTGGAGTATTCAACAACGCCCGAGACTTGAGCCAGCGCATTTTCTTGCAGCTCCAACGCCATAAATACCTCATCCGGTACGTCGAAAGGTGCTTTTATTCCCCAGTGCGAAGCTTTTTGGAAGCCAAACTTCGGGTAATATTCGGAATGCCCGAGAACAACAACAGATTGGTATCCCCGTTCTTTGGCTTTTTGGAGGGCTTCGAGAATTAACTTCTTTCCGATTCCTTTGCTTTGGTAATCGGGCAAGACAGACACTGGGGCAAGTGCAAGTGACTCTATGCTCCGATTGTCATTGCGAATGTATATTTTCGACAAAAGAATATGTCCTATGATTTCTTGATTTTCTTCATCAATCGCAACTAGAGATAACGCGGGGATGAATGCATCAGATTTTCTGATGCGAGACACCAATTCATGTTCTTTGTGATCGCTGAACTCTGCATTCGCGAATGCACTTTTTACGACTTGTTCCGTAACAGAATAATCATCTACCTGTTCTATTCTGATCCTCATGTTCATCGTTCACATCTCCTCATTCCATATCGGTTGTGTTGCCCATATGTTACCACATCTATACGGCGAAGCGCCCTGCTCGTATGCCTAGAGACAGGGCGCTTCGTTTGTGTAAGGACACAGGTTAATAAGTAAACTTATTGATCAAAACTTTCAGCTCTTCCGCCAATGACGACAGGGATTGAGCGGAGGATGAGATCTCTTGCATGGAGGCGAGCTGCTCCTCAGTAGAGGCTGCTACTTCCTCGGCTGTTTCGGCATTACTTTTCGCGATGGTGACGAGCACATTGGCTGTCGCGGTTACTTCCTGAACACTAGCCAAGATTTGCTGTGCGATCAAGGAAACCTCTGCGATATGTGGATTGGTCAGTCTGGTGCTTTCCATGATGCCTTCAAACTTGTGAATCGTCTCCTCCGAAACGTTCAAGCCTGCTGCAACATCCAGGCTGACTTTTTCCATGTTGTCGACGGATTGCTTGGTTTCCCGCTGAATCTCTGTAATCAATTCAGAAATTTGCTTGGCCGACAATTGTGATTGCTCAGCCAACAGACGCACCTCTGTAGCAACAACCGCAAAGCCTTTACCATGCTCACCAGCCCGCGCCGCTTCTATCGCTGCATTCAATGCCAACAAATTCGTCTGCTGGGCAATTCCGCTGATGACATCCGAGATCGTGCCGATTTCTTTCGAACGATCATAGAGCGATTTGGTCATGCGATCCGACTGTTCTACCGATTCATGAATCGACTTCATTTGACTCATGACCTGAGCGACAAAGTTGCCTCCTTCTTCTGCCTGAACTGTCGTTTGCTGAGCAGTATCTGACAACACATTAACACTCTCTACTATCCGTGTGACCCCTTCCGAAATGTCCTGTAATGAACGAACATTTTGGTCGATTCCGCTCGTTTGTTGTTCCGCGCTGCCAGCTACGTCCTGAACAGCAGTCGTTACATGCTCGGTTGCAATGCTCGTCTGCTGCGCACTCGCAGTCAATTGCTCCGAAGACGCTGCTACTTGCTCCGCTCTGGCCTCGACATCGGAAATGAGCGCGCGCAGGTTATCCTGCATCGTGTTAAACGCATGGCCGAGCTCACCGATTTCATCGGTTGACCGCACTTTAATCGGGTCAGTCAAATTACCTTGGCTCACTCTGACCGCATGTACCTTCACTTCCTGAATGGACTGGAGGAGGGAACGCAGTACAGCTGCTACAATGAGTCCTCCCAGCAGCAAGCAGATCGTGATCGTCCAAAATGTTTGCGCAAAAATCGGCTGTGCAGCATCCTCAATCTCTGACAGGTACATCGACCCGGCAATTTTCCAGCCTGTAGCCGGATTCGTCACATAGTAAATCTGTTTCGGGATGCTTTGCTCCTCGTAAGTGAATTTACCTGTTTCCCCTTGGTACAAATTGTCGTAAAAACTCTCTTGTGCCAGCGTTCCTGCCTGATTTTCCGGATGGACGACATACTTCTTATTGCTGTCCACTACGATGACATCTCCATCGGTACCGATGCTGACTGAGTTTGCCAGTTGTTTGATCTGTTCAATCCCAACGGTAATGCAGATAACCCCTTCGCCATCCTCCGTCGTTCTTGCTACCGCTACTAAAACCTCACCTGATACCGCCGAAATATATGGCTCCGTAACGACGACAGTCCCCTTGTTTTCCATCGCTCTTTTGTACCAGTCTCTCGTACGCGGATCAAAACCTGCCTGTACTTCTTGCTTAGGAGCGCGGAAGTACTGTCCATCAACCGTTCCCAAACTGATACTGGACGCTTCCGCATGCATACCCATATACATATCCAAATGATGCATGATTTCTTCTTGAACTTCAGCTGATTTCACGCCAGGTGTGATATCTTTTGCCAAATAGTCAGCATCCTTCTTTTTGCCCTCAAACGTATTGCTGACGATGGAGTTGACCAAATCGACGTTTTCGTTGGCGCTGTCCATGATCTGTTTGTCAATTTCTTGTTTCGCTTGATGGTAAGCTAGGCTTCCAACGACAAGGGAAGGGACTAACAGAATCAAGAGAAATGTGATAATGAGTTTGGTTCGATAGCTTCGAAACCAATTTCGCAATTTAGTTTTCACTTCATTTCATCTACTTTCTAAGTTGTATTTGGATAAACGTTTCGTGTTGGTGAAGTCCTAATTTTTTATATCGGTAACGAAGGAAGGTTAATTAAGTAAAAAATATATAGAACTGCAATAGATAAAAAAAGCCGGGAATATATCGCCCCCCGAGCCATAGAAAAACCGCCCTGTTTATGTATGATAGACAGGACGGTCGGTATTGGTAGACTATTTAGTAGCGAAATTTATTGATCATCGTATTCAGCTCTTCTGCCAACGATGACAGAGATTGGGCAGATGCTGAAACTTCTTGCATCGATGCGAGCTGCTCTTCTGTAGAAGCGGCTACTTCCTCTGCTGTTTCTGCATTGCCTTTTGCAATCATCGCCAACTCGTTCGCTGTCACCTTTACTTCCGCAACAGCTGCTACGATTTGTCGAGCGATCGACGAGACCTCCTCGATACGAGGATTTGTTTGTTTCGTGCTTGTCAAAATTTCCTCGAATTTATCAATCGTACCTTTGGAAATTCGCAAGCCTTCCGAAACATCGCGTCTGACTTTCTCCATAGTCTCAACGGATTCTTGCGTATCACGTTGAATTTCTACGATAAGGTCGGAAATTTGCTTGGCCGATTCCTGCGATTGCTCTGCCAACAGCCTTACCTCTGTTGCTACAACCGCAAATCCTTTGCCATGCTCGCCTGCCCGTGCCGCCTCGATCGCTGCATTCAGTGCAAGCAGGTTTGTTTGCTGCGAAATTCCACTGATCACTTCGGAGAAGGCGACAATGTCTCTGGAGCGTTCTGAAAGGGAATGAACCATGTGATTGAGCTGTTCCACAGACGCGTGAATCGAGTCCATCTGGCCCATTACCTTCTGAACCGATTCGCCGCCTTCACCTGCGTGAATAGTTGTTTGCTCAGCGATATCCGTCAATCCATGTACACTCTCCACAATTTGCGCTACGCCGTCTGATATATTTTGGAGAGAGTGGACGTTTTGGTCAATTCCATTCGTTTGCTTCTCTACGCTGCCAGCAACTTCTTGCACGGCCGTGGCAACATGCTCAGTGGCGATGCTCGTCTGCTGCGCACTCGCGGTCAATTGCTCAGACGAAGCGGCCACTTGTTCTGCTCTTGTCTCTACATCCGAAATGAGCGTGCGCAGGTTGTCCTGCATCGTATTGAAGGCGCGACCCAGCTCACCAATCTCATCATTGGAACGAACCTGGATAGGCTCAGTAAGTATACCCTCACTCACTTTGACTGCATGTACCTTGACCGCATGAATAGATCGGATAATCGAGCGCAGTACAACCGTTACGATCAATCCTCCTACAATCAAGCAAATAGCGATTGTCATGTACGTAAAGGTGAAGATTGGCTGTACAGAGTTCTGTATCTCCGAACGATCCAGTTTTCCAGCGATTTTCCAGCCAGTCAGCTCATTCGTCGTGTAGTGCACTTCTTGTTCGTTGCCTTGCTCGTCGTAACGGAAGTCACCTGATGCACCTTCATACAATTTTTCAAAATAGCTCTCTTCCGCTACAGTGCCAGACTCTTTTTCTGGATGAACAACGAACTTCTTGTTGCTGTCCAAAATCATGACGTACCCGTCGCTTCCGATACTGACCATATCCGCCAGACCTTTGATCTGCTCGACACCCATCACAATTCCGACCACACCTGATCCATCATCCGTCGTTTTAGAAATGGTAACGAGGACTTTGCCTGATGCTGCTGAGACATACGGCTCCGTAATGACAGCCTTCCCCTTATTTTCCATCGCTTTCTTGTACCATTCTCTCGTTCGCGGATCAAAACCTGCCTTTACTGTTACCTTCGGGGATTGATAATACTGGCCGTCCACTGTCCCCAAACCAATGCCATTCGTGTCCGGAAGCATTCCACTGTAAATATCCAGATGCGGCATGACGAGCGCTGCACTGTCTTTGGTTGGATACATGCTTTTGTTAACGGTTTTGGCTAAAAACTCAATGGTGTCCAGCTTGGGTTTAATCGTACTCGTCACAATCGAATTGACCAGCCCGACATTTTCTTTAGCGCTGTTCAAGATCTGTTTTTCCATCTCCTGCTTCGCCTGATTGGAAGCCAGTGTTCCAACGACAATAGTAGGAACAAGCAGAATCAATAGAAAGGCTGCGATTAACCTCGTTTTAAAGCTTCTACTCCAATTTATTAGGCCAACTCTCACTCATTCTCAACTACTTTCTAGGTTGTATTGGGGAAATTTTTTCCATGATATAACCCCAATCTAATATCGGCTAGGAATGAATGAGTATTTAGTGAAAAATTTACGAATAAAGTATTTATCTGTAAGCCATTTCAACCGCGCTTCATTTTCCCCAAGCGAATGAACTGTTCGTCACGTACACGAAGCTTTTCTGAAACAGACGTATCCTTATACGAGTAAATACCTGCTCCGGTCTTGGTGCCGAGATTGCCTTCTGCTACTCTGTCTTCAATGATGGCGGGTGCTTTTGTCGACGCATCCAGCTCTGGCGCCAGGTTATCCATCACACGCTTCCACGTATCAAGTCCGCCAAAATCCGCCGTCTCAATAGGCCCGACAAAAGCCCAACGATAGCCAATGCCCTCTTTCATCACCGTATCGATCTGGGCTGCATCTGCTACACCTTCTGCGAGCAAATGAAAAGCTTCTCTCATCAAGGCTGTTTGTAGCCGATTGGCGATAAAGCCCGGTACATCCTTTTTCAGCAAAACCGGAGACTTCCCGATCTCTTCCATTAGCTGCATCGTCTTGCGAACCACTTCCTGCGCGGTCCTCTCGTGCTTGACTATCTCGACCAACGGAACCAATTGAGCCGGATTGAAAAAATGTGTAATGATATAGCGTTGTGGCGTAGTTGCTTTTTCGATCAGTCGCGCAATCGAAAACGTAGACGTATTGGAAGCAATAATCGCATCTGGCCTTGCGTATTGCTCCAGCTTTTCAAACAGCTCCCACTTTAGCTCGATGACTTCTGGTACTGCTTCTGTGATGACTTCTGCATCAGATACTGCCGCTCGCAAATCCGTGGTCAGGACAATATGTTCGAGTGCTGTTACTCTAGACTGGTCTGCAATCACTCCCTCTGCAACCAGAAGGGAAAGGCTGTGCTCGATGCTAGCTCTCGCTTTCATCAAAAACTCTTCCTGCAAATCGTAAAGAGAAACACGAAATCCAGCCAATGCATATAGCTGCGCGATTCCATGTCCCATAACACCTGATCCGATAACAGCCGCATGCTTTTCCATAGAATGAGCCTCCCAGGGTGAAATAGGTTTACTAACAAAGCTTTCCACGATCAAATACCTAGTTCCTGCCAAGCAAATTCCTACTACTTTTACCGAAATTCATTCCTATGGCGCTTGTTGGGGAAAGCAAATTTTTGTACCATTAAAAACGCTTGAATGAACCCAATTCTTGGAATGCACGTTTTATATCCGGAGGTACACATGAAACTACTGAATAAAGTCGTGGTCATCACAGGAGCCAGTCGAGGATTGGGTCTTGAAATGGCAAATGTTCTGGCAAAAGAAGGAGCGATTGTTTGGGCAACCTCTCGATCCGCGCCTCATCCCAACGAAATCGCACACGCTGAACCGGGAAGTGTGACGAATATACAGCTAGACGTGACAGACGAGCAAAGTGTCCTTGCCCTATTTGCGCGTGTACAAAGGATATACGGACGTCTAGATGTCCTCGTCAACAATGCAGGAGTCGGCGTGTTTAAGCCTGTTGAACAAACAAGCTTAGAAGAATGGGAGAATGTTTTCCGCACTAATGTAACTGGACTCTTTCTTTGTAGTCGCGAAGGATACAAGGTAATGAAAGCTCACGGGGGCCGAATCATCAATATCTCTAGTGTCTCAGGCTATATTCCCATTGCGGAAAACGGCGTTTATGGTGCTTCGAAATTTGCCGTCCAAGGCTTTTCCCAAATTTGCAATGAAGAATGGAAAAACGACAATGTAAGAGTCTCCACCATTTTTCCCGGCGCCGTTCATACAAACATGACGGAGGACCGGCATTTTTTTGATCCGAGTGCGATGCTCGTACCAAAAGATGTGGCAGATACCGTGTTAGATATCGCCTCCCGTCCCCTCCACGTTCGAATCGATGAAGTCAAAATCCTTCCTCCTAAAGGCATTCTCTAAATGACAGATTAATAAGGAGAGTTTACAAATGCAGCAAGTAGCAATGATCACAGGAGCAGGCAATGGGATCGGGGCCGCAGCAGCAAAACTTTTGGCTCAACATGGGGTCCATGTCGCTGTTCTTGATGTACAAGAAGAAAAGGCACAGTTAGTCGCCAAAGAAATCAATCAGGCAGGCGGTCAAGCCTTGCCCATTCGCTGTGATGTCGGTCAACGAGCGCAGGTTGAAGAAGCCATCCAGCTTGTGGAATCGCATTTCGGGGATGTCACCATCTTGGTCAATAATGCAGGAGTGGGCGGGCCATTCCACCGGGTAGACGAGGTCTCCGATGAAGAGTGGGATTGGATCATGAATACCAACCTGAAGAGTGTATTCCTATTTTGCAGAAACCTGTTGCCCAAAATGAAAGAAAGGAACTACGGGCGGATCGTAAACATCGCTTCCATTCAGGGCTTACTAGGCTCTGCACATTCATCCACCTACGTCGCTTCCAAACACGGCATGATCGGCTATACAAAAACAATTGCGGCGGAATGGGGAGAGCACGGGATTACTTGTAATGCCATCTGTCCGGGGTATGTGGATACTGCGATGGGCGTACGTCCGGAGGATATTTCTGATTATATGAATCGGGTCATCGCCAAAAGCCCGGTAAAACGTGTAGCTCATCCATTGGAAATCGCCCAGATGGTTTATCATCTCGTCGGACCACATAGCGGGTACATCAACGGAGCCAGCATCACCATGGACGGCGGGATCAGCAGTCACATCGGAATTACGGATCAGTTGTCCTAGTTCGGACACGTAGAAAAGGCCGCACGCTCGGTCAGCTTCCACCGGGCATGCGGCCTTTTTCCCCTATAAAAAGCGACGATGTACCTTCTTCCCATCGTACGTAAACAACACCTGTCGATCCTCCACCATCGATTCCAGATGAACGGATTTTCCCCATAGGGAATAGACGTAAGGCAATGTTTTTTCTACGTATTTGACATCCAGCTCCAGCCCCTCGAAATGATGCTTCAAGTACAGCTCGCCGGAGCGTAAGTAATCCCCATCGTGCACGAGTACATAAGGGAATCCCCCATTAACCCGTGTGCCCGCAAGACCATCGCGTACCTTTTCCCACTGCTTTTCCGCGACAACCCAATCGTTGCCCTGCTTGCCGAACATGTACAAATCCAGATCACTGACGAGGTCCTTGGTCAGGAAGTTACGAATGAAGCTGATGTCGGACTCCAGCTCCCGCACCTCGAAAATTTTCGCGCGTCCCTCTCCTGGCTTGCGTCCGAAGCGTTCCTGCTCTTCCTTGGTCGGATTATCCCAGCGTTTCTCAATGTCCTCCAAAATTTTCAGACCCAAATGATACGGATTAATGCTCGTCGTCGAAGGCTGAATGACGGAGGAATGCAGCTTGGCAAACTCGATCGTCTCCGATTCAGTCAGCTCCATTTCCCGTAGGATGCGCATATGCCAGTAGGTGGCCCAGCCTTCGTTCATGATCTTCGTCTCCATCTGCGGCCAGAAATACAGCATCTCATCCCGAATGATCGTCAGCACATCCCGTTGCCAATCGTCTAAGATATTGCTGTATTCCATAATGAACAGCAGGAGGTCTTTTTCCGGCTCTGGCGGGAATTTGCGTGGTGCTTTTACCAGCTCGGCTTCCTCTTTTGCTTTGCGGTCCAATCCCCAGAGATCGTCATATGGGGATCGCCGTTCGTTCTTCGTCTTTTTGTTCATTTCCTCTGGCTCTCGTTTCCAACGCAGCTTTGGACGCAGCAAGCTCGGATCGATATGCTCCTGAATCGCCAAGCTCGCATCGAGCAAATTCTCGACAGCATCCTTGCCGTACTCGATTTCATACTGGCGAATCCGCTCTCCACTGGCCGCCATACTTTCGACCATATCCCGATTGGTGTTGGAGAAGCGCACATTGTTTTTGAAGAAGTCGCAATGAGCAAGGACGTGAGCCACAATGAGCTTGTTTTGGATCAAGGAATTGCCGTCCAAAAGAAACGCGTAACAAGGATTGGAGTTGATGACGAGCTCATAGATTTTGCTCAGATTCAGGTCATATTGCAGTTTCATTCGGTAGAACGACTTCCCAAAACTCCAATGAGAAAATCGTGTCGGCATTCCATACGCGCCAAATGTATAAATGATGTCAGACGGGCATATCTCGTATCGCATCGGGTAAAAATCAAGATTGAACCCTTTGGCGATCTCGGTAATTTCGTCAATGGATCGCTCCAGTTCGTTTCGCTCGTCGTTGGTCAAATCGTTTCGCCTCCCCCTTTTGCCGTCGGTCTACTTTATGTATATGGGGGAAACAGCTAAAAGAAACATCCTACTTATTAAAATCAATTACGTTCTGTACTAATTTTTACAATTGATTTCGTTTACCAAACTTACGATTTTTTCAATTTCATGTCTCTTCCGTTTAAACCAATCTTGTGACCAAATGCGGTGTATTTTCCATCCGAGCGACTCAAGAACTTGTTGTCTCAGCCTATCCCGATCTCGTGCCGTTTTGGAAGAATGATAAGTAGCTCCATCGCACTCAATACCGAGTAAATACCTCCCTGGATGATTAGGGTCTACAACCGCAAGATCAATTCGATATGAGGAACATCCCACCTGTTTGTGTAAGATGAGTCCTCGAGCCGTTAATGCATCATAAACATCTTCTTCTAATGGGGAATCAAACCCAACATCTGAATTGGTACTACTATTCGGATTAAATTTTCCTCTGGTGCTGGCATAATACAAATAACTTTTTAGAAGTTGAGGGCCTAGTTTGTTCAGCTTTTCATCATCTAAATCCGTATGGAGTATGCTAGAAACGATTTTGACTTCGTATTTTGCACGAGTAATAGCTACATTTAAACGACGTTCACCACCGGGTTTGTTAAGTGGCCCAAAGTTATAATGCAATTTCCCGTTCCCATCTTTTCCGTATCCTACGCTAAAAATAATCGTATCCCGTTCGTCTCCTTGTACATTCTCGAGATTTTTAATAAAAAATGGTTCAGCAGTATCCTCAGTAAAAAATTTCTCGAACTCTGGTCGTTTCTTTCGTATCTCATCTACATAATCACGTATCGCTTCTTGCTGTGCTTCACTGAATGCAATTACTCCCAAGCTTCGGCGTGAATTAAGGAAATGCTCAAAGATCAGCTTCGCTACTGCCATTGCTTCAATCCGGTTTTTCTTACTTCCTCCACGATCATAAACTCCCTCTGAAACGTAAACAAGTGACACCCCATCGTTATCGGCTGAACTTGAACTTGGGAACGTGTAAAGATCGTTGTTATAGATTTCACGGTTCGAAAAAGCGATGAGTGACTCATGTTTACTCCTGTAGTGCCATTTTAGTGGTACGGTTGGCATAAATACAGCTGCTTCGTCAAGGACACTCTCATAAATTTCATTTGTTGAATCCTCTTCATCAATAAACTCCTCGTCTTCTTCGGCTGTAGTCCCAAAAAAGCGTGTTGGTGGTAACTGTTTATTGTCACCGGCAATAATGATTTGTTTGCCTCTCATGATAGAACCGATGGCATCCTCTGAACATATTTGGGATGCTTCATCAAAAATAACTACATCAAACTTGATGATATTCGGATCGATGAATTGGCTAACAGACATGGGACTCATCATCATACAAGGCTTTAATGCTGTAAGCAGATTAGGTATCTCAGAAAATAATCGACGAATAGCTTTATGTCGTTTTTGCTTTTGAACTTCTCTACTTAGAATAGAAGCTTCAGTATGTTGTATACCTGTAAATGAATTAAGAAACATTTCTTTATTATTCATCAAAATATGATGAAGCCGTGCTCCATTTTGCTTTATTTGAGCTTGATCCGTATTCTTAAATTCATCCAGAAGTCGTTGATGCTGATCAAAATAAAACAGGGATAGACTTGGGAGCAGAGAATACGCATAATCTAACCATAGTTTATAAAACCGTTTAAGGAATAAGTCACGGGTATTCCCTTGATGGTCATCTGGATTCATGATTTCATAAACAAATTCCGCAATTCCATATTCGGAAGATTCCTGCAATACATTTTGAAAAGCATTCCATTCTTCTAATTTGTAGGATTCGTCAACCCAAACATCCAGATGTTGAATGATGTTACGTAAATCCGCTTGCTGGAAAGTATTTTGTCCAAATAATTTGGCATCCCTTGGGAAAACCGTAAAAAAGAAGTCCCTCTCTCTTACCGTGTTATTCCAAGCAATCGCTATTTCTCTAACATGCTGCATGAATTGAGCATATTGGATGCGAGATTCATCAAAGATTAACTCAATCATTGATTCAGGAACCTTGCCATCCCAAATATCCAATAACTTTTGAGTCCATTGAATTGCCGAAAATACTTCATTCCAATCGGTTTCATATCTATGAAACAGTGGACCATAGAGATACTGATAATCATTCATCACATTTTCAATGTTTTGCTTCATTTCCATGTACTCTTTTATTTCATGGATATCTGCTATAAATTCTTTGCTGTTTTTCCACCTATTTTTATTTGAGAACTGGGTTAATTCGTTTACACCTGTCTGTAATTCTTCAGATATTTCATGGATTCTTTGCAAATTACCTTCAACAAATAAAAGATCTTCGTCTTTTTGTTCCAATACATTTGCGATGTGTACCTGGTCGAATAATATTCCCATCTGGTTATTAAACCGAGAGAGTGCCTCCGTTATTTCGTGGAACTTTGTTTTCACTCGTTCCAACTGATAGCTATTCAAGTCAAGCATTAGTTTTTCAATACCTGATTTCGGAAGCTCGGCAGCTTCCAAGAAAGAACAAAGTTCATATACATTGATCATATTCTGACACAGTTGTTCCCAATCGGTTCGTTCACCTTGATAAGTCTTACCAAAACGCCTCTTCAATTCAGGATCCGCTTCAGTTATCCAGGCTTTCTTTTCCACCAATTTTACTGCCTGCCTGAGGTCCTTACTAAGCTCTTCGTATGATAGGTTTGTTTTCTCTTTCTGAAATAATTTTAGCTTTTTCTTGTCATCCCAAAATCTTCTCTTAAAGATACGAAAGAAACCCGCATATTCGTTCATAAATCTTTGAAAAACATCTTTCACATCTATCTCGTTCAGTAAATCAAGATCATACCTTTGTTCAAATGCCATACGCTCACTTGTGTACTCTTCAAACTTGCTTTTCGTCTCTCTGACTTCCTCAATTAGTTGCTGATGTTTAGCTCGTTCAAACCATACAGGGGTTGGGGTTGGATTTATTAAAATGTACTTCCCAATGGTCAAAAATGCTTGAATATTGTTTATAGATACATTCGGAAACTGTACTCCAAATATTTCATTTGAAAAAGCTTGCGTACTTAACAAAATCGCTAGTTCTTTCTCTGTCTTTTGGACGGCATTCAGAAGTTCTTGTTTACAAGCTACAATGTCATCAAGAAACGTATCTGGATTCTTTATTAGTCCATGCAATTCATGCTGGAACTTTCTTGATATTGTATACTCAATTTGATCAAGATCTAAGGAAATCACATTTTCGTTATAAAACTCGAACAACTGATTTTGTTTCCCTGCAAATCGTAGAAACGTTTCCTTCATTTGATCATAAACTTCTTTGCTAGTATCATACGATTTATCATCACTAAGCCAATACCTAGGAATTTTGGGAATTTGATTCAACGAGTTACTTAGATTTTGAATTCGCTCTACTGTTTCTGGAGTCGTCCCCCAATACGCCCAGATAAAAGAAGGCATGTTCCTAATTTTATCTTCCACGCTTTCGAGTCCATTAGCTAACTTACGAAAATTGGCGGAGATGTTGCCTTGCAATTCAAGCGTGAAACGTGTCTGTAAAGCCCCTCTCCATACATGTTGTTCATGGTTTTTTATCACATCAGAATAAGTCTCCATTTTTTGCAAGAGTTCATTAATATCCTCTAATCGTGAACGATTGACGGATTGTATGTCTTCAATGGTATAGGCTAATTCATCAACATCATGCATCTTCGCTAAAAGGCCATGGACATACTGTGGAGTTAATTGCAAGGGTTCAATTTTTGTGTGTAAAGCATCCACATACTCATTCAATCTTGCCTTCATTCGATCAAAAGAATCAAAATTTACTGGGGATCGATTCGGCGAATAAAGTAACCCAGAAGTTCGAATTAACTCCTCTAATACATACCTTTTGCTGACATTATTGCTATGTAACTCAAGACAAAAGTCACCGAGGAATTGATCATCCAAACGTTTTTTAACCACATTTAGGGCTGCCTTTTTCTCGCTGACGAATAGCACTTGTTTTCCTTTCGCAAGAGATTCAGCAATAATATTCGTGATAGTTTGACTCTTACCGGTTCCAGGTGGACCACTGATTATAAAACTTTTTCCTTTTTGAACTGCCAATATAGCTTCTTGCTGACTTGAATCTGCATCTAAAATTTGAAAGGATTCAGCTGACCGAGTTTTTCTGTCGTGTTCTCGAATATCTTCATAGGAATCCCTTTCAGAATAAGTCGTTTGATCAGAAACGCCTGCCAATTTTTGAACTAGCTCGTGTTTCTTTAACAAATCAGCATACTGCTCAAAATCTTTGAACATTACGAGTTTACTAAATGAGAACAATCCTAGATAAGAGTCCTTTACTACTTCCCAATCCTTTTGATTTCTGATTTGGGATTCAAATTGAGTAATGATATCCGCTAATGTGAGGTCGCCTTCTTCTTGGTTAAAGGAAAAATTTAATCCAAAATCAACTTTTAGTTTTTGAAGTAAGGTAGGATTAATTGTTACCTCATCAGAATATTTTTCGATACAATACGGTTCATTTACATTCTCTCTTTTTAAGATTACGGGGAGCAGTACAATTGGCGATTTAATATAAATATTGCTGTCATCTGATTCTTTCCACTTTAAAAAACCAAAGCCAATGAAAAGCGTGTTGATCCCTTTTTCATCACTGAAGGTTTTAGCTTTCAAACGAATACCATTGAGCTGTTTTTCTAATTTTCCATATGCATTTTCAATTTCATCTTCATCCTTATCTGCAATCTCTCCCCATAATTTAACTTGTTGGTCTGCTTCACTAACCGTAATGTCTTTACTACGTTTCTTCCGTCTTTTCTCTTTCAAAACATACGCTTGCATATCAACAATGCTGTTTACTTTATATTGGTAATCTTCAAGTAATCCACTGAACAAATCCTCCATTTCCATCTTAAAACGCAGGACTGAAGAACTGTTTTCAGCAAAGTTAAGTAAGCGATTTCGTTTGGAAAGATCAATAAGGTTTGATTTCCATTTATTCAATTTTGATTCAAGAATTTGTTCGTATTTGATCGCCAATTTTACCCAATCCCTTTCATGCATGATTTCCTGTATGTTTTTACTGCACCCTCGATATAAAATATGAGTAATTTATACTAATAATTCGATGGTAGTATTTTAGTGCAAAAAAGTAAATTGCCCGCAAAAAAATAAACTCCTTCATCAAGTGAAGGAGTAAAGCAGCTTAGTACTAATTTTCAACAGTTAACTGTCTAAGAAATGAATTATAATTAACCCACTAAATTTGTACAATTTCCTTTAATTCCATAATCAAACGATCAATCTCTTCCGGAAGCCTGTAATTAAGATTAACAGTCTTTACTGATATCTCAATTTTCCTGTCATGAAAAGTTTCGTTATAATATTTCGGTAGTTCCATAGGTAGTATTTGATTGTTTGGATATAGTAAAACAATCTTACTACACTCAAACTCTCTTGCATATGCATACATTTGATACATATCTTGCTGACTAACTCCAAAGTTCAATTTTCTATTGTCTAGGACTTTCCATTTAGTATCAATTATTTTTACTATTTTTCCTTCATCTTGGTTATAAATACAATTATCTGGCATTAACCTAAATGCCCCGCGATTTTGTAGATTTTTAAGCAAAAACCTTGATGTCCCATCACGTTTTGTCAAAACATTGCTTTTTTCGTCCATTACTTTGTCTTTATACTGCACTAAAAGGTTTTGGATAAATTTCTCATAGATAACATTCATATCAAAAAGCAGGCTAAAACTTTGTGAAGAACCACTACTTAAATTTGGTGATTCATCTTCCCAAAATACCTTACACATTCCAAATATTTCCTTATAAGACTGATGTACGGTCCTTGGCAAGCTTAACAAATTGAAATCACTAATGCTAAACTCCCTTTCATCTACCTCCGAGAATAAGGCATTGAGTAACTGAAGTTCTTTCTTATTAGTTGAAAGTTTCGAAATGTTGGTGAGCTTACCTATAGTTGCTTTCAATATCCTATTTGGTATATTCTGTATGGAATATTCGTCATAGCCAACATAAAACTTACTTCGGTTATAAAAATTCTTTCGTAAATGCTCGGGCACTATTAGTTTCCCCTTGAGAAAGGGAACATTTTCTTCGATCTGGTTGTATTGATGGATCACACCAGCTTTAATGGCAAAGGTCAATTTGTCTATAAAAACTTTAATAAAGCATTCCAAAAACGTGTGTTTTTGAGTATCATATCTTCCAAGGTCTTGAACCCTAAAAGGAACTTCTCTTGCGACTGTCAACATGTAAAGGAGATTTCTTCTGATATTTTGAAAATCATCCACGGACAACTTCGGTAAAATTTCCACTTGTAGATTTGCGACACTTGCTACTCCTATCCATTGTTGGGGGATGATCTGATTATTACCCCATTTAAAAATGGACTTGCCCTGTTCTCGTTCCAATTTCTCTAGCAAAGAGGCTTGTGACCTAGTTATCATCTTTTTTTCAAGCGAGAACCGATTACCTATTAGTATCGCTTCATATTCCTTTACACTAATGACTGGTATCATGGAACCATCCCACTATTCGTAAATACTCTTGATTATTTTAATATCGTGTTTTTCATCTGTACCAAATTTAGGGTTTACTGTATAAATCGGATCATACTGATCCATGTAATCTGATTTTCCCAATAGTTTTTCTGTGTCATACTCTTTATCTTCCACTATCAACTTAAGATCCTTGTCTTCTTTCAAGTTATCACCCAAAACAACACCAATTTTATCCCACTGACCATAAAAATATTCCTGTAACAATGGCAACAATTTGTATTTCATAACCGATATTAACCCCTCTAAACTAGATACCCGCATAAAAATGGCTTGCCCCAATGTATGATTTCTATCGAGCAAAATAGTTATTCTTTTGTTTATTGTTTCTACTAGTTGCGACAGGTTGATTTCCTCATCGTCTACCTTTATTACTCCAAGTAAATCAGTCTGTGGCATGATTTCCTCAAACTCAAACCTTCTTCTTAGTGCCACGTCCATAAGTGCGATTGAGCGATCAACTGTATTCATCGTTCCAATTATGTATAAATTGCTGGGAACAGAAAATAGTTGTTGAGAATAAGGTAAGCGAACTCTGATCTCATTTAACTCGCCCGCCCTTTTATCTTCCTCGATTAGCGTAATCAACTCACCAAATACTTTTGAGATATTAGCCCTGTTAATTTCATCAATAATTAGGATATGATTCTTTCCTGACTGTTCAGCCCTACTACAAATCTCTTTAAATATGCCGTCTTTGATTATGTAATGTACAGCTCCATCTTCAACTTTGGCATTAATGCCCTCAACAAACTCCTCATAAGCGATTGATTGATGGAAGGTAACAAATTCGATCATCCCTAAGTCTTGAAGCTGCTTAAAGGTTTGCATGACCTCGGATCTTTTTTCAGCTGAGCCAAATTCCGCTAACCAATTCCCACACATCCGCAGTGCTAACTCTGCAGTACGAAATGTCTTTCCTGTTCCAGGAGGTCCAAATAAAATTAAGTTTTTAGGTAAACTGTTATCTATTTCTCCCTCCTGAAGATTACCTGTAACCATTTCAGGCTCCTCACTCTCTGCTGCAATGTCTTCAAGTTCTTCTATTGAAATGGGTATTTCTGAAAAAAAGCTTCCAGTATCCCAATTATCAGGTATCCTTGCGTGGGTCACCAGATAGTCACTTAATTCACTCGTAAACTTGAGTTGTAAAGCATCGATTAAAGCCTTGGAAGGATCAGGAATAGAACCAAAAGAATGATCCCGTAAAAGATACACAATTAACGGAAAAGTATCTTGGCCGCATAATCTATCGTTGAAAAAAGTCATAAAAGTCTCTGTCCAATTGTCTAACTTCTTCACACCCCACTTATTACCTGATACAAGTTCAAGTCCCAATGTAAGCAAAGGTGCCGGTCGACTCGGGTAATTCCTTGTTCCAACAGTTTCGGATGCTCTTTTTACTGGTGTAGTTAAAACGTTCGAGCTAAACTTTTTATCCAGTTTCCTCTGTTCAAATTCGATCATCCCCAAATTGTTTACTTGGAGTTCAATCCCATCTCTTCTACCTACACAAAGGACGTTTACAAAATTGCTTGTCACCCGTTCACGATGCTGTCTGTTTTCTGGGTGTAAATTTAAAATTTCTTGTCCAGTTTCTTTCTGTGCCATATCTACAGCTAAAAAGGTGGCTAAGCCTGTAGTTTGCTCTATCCCTTTCTTCCCATCGTTAACAGTTAATCTCAATCTTTCGAAATTATCTATAAACACACTTGACGAAAAGTACATTTTCTCAACTCCAAAAGTATTTATCAGCATTCGTTTCAAAGTCTGGACAGTAGATCATAAAACAAGAGGGGATCTTATAAAGACCCCCCACTTAATAATTATTGTCCGAGTGCTTTAATAAAACTCAACTGTTCTTGAATAGGTTCATAGTAATCATAAATAACTTCAGGATCGTTAACACGAATTGGAACTGACCCGAAGCCTATCTGAGAAAACAGTCTGACTTCCCCTCTTTTTGGGATGTCTTCGCCAACTAAAACTTTTCTAAGTTCTCTAGCAAAAGCATAGGAAAGTTTCGGTGGCACTGCATTCCCGATCATTTCATAATTTGCTTTAATGGTGCGTCCTTTAAATTCAAAGTCATCGGGAAAAGACTGTATTCTGGCAATTTCTCTTGTTGTAAACACTCTTTTTTCAACAGGGTGCCATACACCAGCATTTTCGGGCTTAAATGCAGCTGTAATCGTTCCAGCAATCTCATCTCTGTGGAATCTTCGATAGAAGTTGGGCCATCTGTACTTTTCCATATTATCTCTAATTTTCTTCAATCGATCAGGTAGCACTTCTGTCGGGATATCCTTCCATGAACCTCCCTCTGGAACAAAGTCCCCTAAATATAGTGCTTGGGGATTTAATTTCAGCATTTCATCTTGATTTGGTGTATCTGCCGGGATATCAAAGATGGTATTTTGAATAGACAAGTCTAGTCCAGTAATAGGTTCTGGAAAATAAAACTTACCTAATGCCGCGTCTTTTTTTAACGCAACAATAATTACCCTTAATCTATTTTGTGGTACCCCAAAATGAGCAGCATTTACCAGTTTGAAATGCACCTCATAGTTCATTTTGGTTAGGCTTTGGAAGATCTCTGGAAGTAAATATCCAGTTTCCGTTTTCGTGGATAGTAAACCTCGCACATTTTCCATCATTACTACTTTTGGACGAAGGACTTCGATGTATTTCAAAGTAAACTTATATAAGTTTCCCCTTTTTTCGTAGATTCCTTTACGATTACCAGCATTTGAAAATGACTGGCAAGGGAAACCCGATAAAAGAATGTCCAGATCCTTTATAACAGGGATCTCTAAGTCTTCAATATTTCCTCTAACAACTTGTCCAAGATTGTGTTCATACGTAAGACAAGCATCTTCATTAATATCGTTTGCCCACACTACGTCATACCCACTCTCGTGGAATCCCAAGTCTAGTCCTCCACAGCCACAAAACATACTTAATACTGTGGGTTTTTTATCAAAAGGTTCCAAACTACTTAACCTCCTATTTCGATGAAGCCTTCAAGTGTCATACCACTTATTATAACTTCTAAAGCGACATTTTTATAGCGAACAGAGCGTGTCATCCACAATTTACACAATACACATCTTTAAAAAACGTTCTCTTGAGCGAAATATGGCTCTCTTTTTTCAATAACGCCTAACTTTGCTCTTTCCACTAAATCAAACTATTCATAGAAAAACCCAAGCACACGAAATGGTCAAGGCCCCGTTTAGTGGACAGTAAGAAAAACCCGGGCCGTTAGGCCACTAGCTGGCGTCTGAATTCAACAGGCGTCAGCTTTTTTAATTTTCTCTGCGGGCGATTTTTGTTGTAGAAGTCAATGTACTTCTCGATTCGCCTTTGTGCCTCATCGATACTTCGGATATCATAAGGATAGAGCCCTTCCGTTTTAAGATGCGAGAAGAAGCTCTCCATCGAGGCATTGTCATAACAGTTGCCTCTTCTAGACATGCTGATTTGGGCGCCAACCTTTGGCAGCATGTCGTGGTAAGCGTAGGACGTGTATTGGAATCCTTGATCGCTGTGAACGATCAGTCCAGTCACGTCTTTCGTCTTTTCAAAAGCTTTCTCAAAGGTCCGTAGGACCAATTGATTGTCGTTGCGAACATCCATGTGATAGGCCACGATTTCGTTATTAAACAAATCTTTAATAGCAGACAGGTAGAGCCAAGTATCCGAGACACGATACTGTGTGACGTCCGTTACCCACTTTTGATTGGGCACATCTGCTTTGAAATTACGCTGTAGAATATTTTGGGCAACTCGCCCCCCAACCGATGAAGCAAGGTGATAACGATACTTGCGACGTATTCGAGAACGGAGCCCCATTTCTTGCATGAGACGTAGTACCTTCTTATGATTGACCCACACCCCATGATCTTGCAGGAGAAATAGTTGGATTTGTCTATACCCATATTTACCGTGGTACTTCTTATACACAGCCTGGACTAAATCTTTCATAGACTTGTCCCGATCTATTCCTTGGCGTTTTAAGTATGCGTAGTATCCACTTCTTGAGACGCCAAACAGCTTACAGAGCTCACTGATGGTGTATTCTCCTGCTGCTTTCTTGATTGCGGCATACTTATGGACTGCACCTCCCGCATCCAGATTTCCAAGCACTTTTTTAGCATCTTATTCTCCCGCTTTAACTTTTCGATATATCTGTTTGCATCTATGTATTCTTCGCGACGGCCACGTTGATCTAGAAGACCAAACTCTCCGAGTTTCCTATACTTCCGCATCCAGACCTTTAGTCGGTCCTCATCATGAATTTTCAATTCTTCCATGATCACCCGTTTGGAAACACCCTTTAATCTCATCTGAATTGCTTGCAACTTAAGTTCTTCACTATAATGCTTAAACTTCTGCCCTTTCTTTGCTGGCATAAAAATACACCCCCTAAAGTTTTCATCGGTAAACCGCAGGGGTTTTTCCAATGTCTACTTTAAGGGGTGCACTTCAAAAAGGATTTCTTGTGTGCCTGGGGTTTATTAATTTGCAGCTTTCTTTCTTATAGGTTTACTTCTTGCCTTCGTACTGGCTGTTTTATTGCCCTTTGCTTTCCCAGTTCCCTTACCCGTAGTTCTTTTATGGGTATCTGATACGATAGCTTTCTTTACATCAACAGGATTCAATCCTAGTTTTTCTAGAGCAAAATCCACAGCAAGAACTAGCTCATCAAAGCACCACATCATCACTTTCTTGTTGTGTTTTTCTGCTAGGTGTCTGCACATAGCAATCAATCCTTGATCAACATCCGCAGCGATAATAAGCCCCAAAACATGAACCCGATCATCAATGCATTTCGCGATAAATTGTTGAATCATTTCTCTTCCCAAACGATGACTTTGGGTTATCGTCCCTTCTTCGTAGCTCTTTGCCATTCCCACAAAAACCGCATCGGAAATTCCCAAATTCTCGAGTTCCATCGTAAAACTAACGTCACCGAATTCTTGTCCATGATGAGGATGAAGCTTATGGTCCGTAAACGTCGCAAACGGCTTCATGATGCAAAGTAAGCTCTTTTCGCTTTGGCATTTGCGACAGCCTTCCACACTGTGGTTGCTACATTTCTCTTTCAAAAGTTGCAGGATTTCTGTCACTTCTGCTTTCTTCTCATCAGTCAGTGTTCGATCCCACACAGGCTTGAGACTCCGAATATCGGAAATATGGTACATTACTTTGCTCGAAGTAGTTGTTTTAGTAACATACACCGTGTTGCCAATCAGATAGAAGTTAGTTTTTTCTCCTAGTTGGAGACGTATCCTAAAATACTTTTCTGCTAATTGGTTCAACAATTCATTTAGGTTCATCTGCGGAATCATCTGCATTCCATCGTAATAGGAAGTTACTTTCACTCTGTGACCTTCCGTACAAGTCAAAAGGGAGAGAGCAACAGATTCATGGCAGTATCCGCAACTTCCCTCTAATTCGCCCTTTTTTTGAATGGTAACCACTTCCGCTTTCCCACAGGATGGACATACGATTTCATTATAATGCTGGCATTCTCCACAAAATGGTTTAAATATGGCAGTGGTATGTTTTCGTAAGACTTTATACAGGTTCTCCACGTTATACTCAATCACTGACATGCTTCGTTCCTCATTTTGCTTACATCTCATGATTGTTTTTAATATGGACAGAATGACAGCTCTCTCTTCATTTGTATGAGTAAAATCTTTTAACGTTTCGTCGTCGTTCAATCCAAGGACTTCAAATTGTTCATCTAACGTTCCCTTTTCATAGATACCCTTCATATAACCCGTCAACTGTTTAATCCGTTGAAGTCCCCAGCGACGAAGAGTCGAAGCTTTTAGTTGTCGAGTCAGATAAATTTTCCCTTTATTTAAGTTGATTCCAAGCGAAGAAAACGTATCTTCCTCGACTTCTTCCTGATAGGTGGAACGTGCAGAGCCGTATTCCTCGTATCCCTTCATTTTCTCCATTATCGAACCCATATGCGGATCTGCCACGGTAAAGCGTTGTGGCATACCTTCGGGTGGTTTGGGATGATAAAGCGATGAGCTTTTCAAATCATCAACCTTAAACATACGTTTCATGACGTTATCTGAAATATTGACCGATGTTGTATAAATTTTAAATACCTGTTGGATGGCAAGTGCTAACACTGTGGAGATACTATCAGTTGGCACACTAATGCTCACAAACCGCTCATCAATGTTCATCCAAAAGAACCCGTACTTCAACTCATAAACATGTTTACTATCTTCCGTTTCAGGCTCGATGTACTCATATCGTTCATGATATGAAAACGAAAATTCAAGGGTAGAAGGATCAACTTCGCTTTGGTCTATAATCTCGATGTTCTTCCATTCTCCCTTCGAATGAACTTCATCAATAAGTATTTGATTTAACGCGGCCAGGCCTTTGTTCTTTCCCCAATTTTTCATAAAATCCTTATGCATAAGCTTCGGATCGATTGGGATTAACATGTATAGCTGAAAACTAGGACGAGCACTATAGCGGTTGTCTTCAAAACAATCCTCGATAGCTTTCTGATCGATTTCGGGACAAGCGTTTACGATTTTGATTAGCGTTTCTTTAGTGGATCTCATCAGAGCGTCCCCTATGCTCTTTACAGTGGTTCCTTTCGTCACCTGAAGATAACGTCTTACTAATGCTGTACTCTCCACTTTTGAAAACAACAACGATCGAATCGCTTTATTAGGTACATGTAACAATTTTCCCGTTTGTTTAATTCTCCTCGCCATGTATTCCCTCCGTCCGGGTAATAATATAATGAAAGGGCATCTCGGATTTCTTATTCCTAGATGCCCTTTCACTTCTCATGAAGTAAGTTATTTTCAACAAGCCTATTGTTCATCATCATTGTCGCTGTACTCTTTTATGATTTGTGTGAGGGATTTTCCTCCCTCTCGTTTGCGGAGGGTCTCAAGATGCATGTCGCTTCGTACACCAAAATCCAAACCATATTTTTCTTCAATGGTACCGACATGAGTATCTCCTCTTTTTTGCCTGTACCTTCCGTCTATATTACGATCTCTCATTTGATGATCCCTCCTAATATGAAACTCACAATATAATTTTACCCTTTCACAAAAAATTAGACAATGCGTGCTTTTTCGACAAATCAGAGCTCAGTTTATTGTACATTAACTTGGTAATAATGGTGCCATGAGTACATCAGCTTGTGAAACTGTAAGGGAGGTACTAATCATGAGTAAAAGCAAGGAAACGTATGCAAAACTAGCTGAAAGGTTTGAAAAAAGGGGACAGACATTGGTCACAAGCGAAGTCTGGAGATGGTCATTACCATTACTGTCTTGCCAAAAAGTCATATGATACTGCAGCTAGGGCACGAGAAAAGTCTTTATAATCTCCACGAAAAAAGGGGCTTTCCTCAGCCGTTTTCACGGCTTTTGGGACAGCCCCATTATGTATAGATGATGTCAGACGGGCATATCTCGTATCGCATCGGGTAAAAATCGAGATTAAACCCTTTGGCGATCTCGGTAATTTCGTCAATGGATCGCTCCAGTTCTTTTCGCTTGTCGTTGGTCAAATTGTTTCGCCTCCCCCTTTTGCGGTCGGTCTACTTTATGCATATGGGCACCGGGTTAAAAGACGCCAACATTTAGAATAGATATTGCTTTTAATTCAAACAAAATAATCAACTATCCCCCTATCATTGCCAAAAATATTTTCAGAGACCTCTTTCATTTACTAATTTTTCCATATATAATCAAAATTGTAAACACATTATGAGTGGAGGTCCTATAGTGAAACGGTTGTACACTCTATTTCTTGCCATTTGTTTAATGGTAGTTTTCAGTGTTCCTCTTGCTTCTGCGGCAGAAGTCAATGAAAAAGTATCACCTATAGCCAATGAAAGAGTTATCAGTATCTTACAGAAAAACAATATTGACTTTAAAATTGTAGATGGTAATTTAAAGTTAGTCGAAACATCACCTGAATCCATATCTAAAGTCAATAATTTGCTTGTCTCAGAGTTTAAAACCAGTCTTAAAGCTGCTGCTTCTTATCCAACTCCCTACGTACACATGAAAACGCATGACATTAACACTTCCAAGAAATTCAAAGCAGCAGTAAAAACAGCGTTGGGAGCAGCCGTAGTCGAGTGGGCAAAAGCTGGTGGATTACCAGATCCTCGTAGAGTTGGTGTAGCTGCTGTTGGTGGATTCGGTGTCTATTATTTCGTTAGTAGTGACACAGAAAACTTATATTTTGCTATTAAATACTTCTACAGAGAATTATCGGCTGGTAAATTTGATATGAACGGAAACTTCATTGGAGACTATGAAATCAAAAAAGAAATAAGAGTTACCAAAAATTCAAATTATACTGGTGGTAATCTTGAAGTAGATGTAAGAGAATCTACTATAATAGACCCTTGGTTCTGAGATGAGGTGAGATAATTAAAACTTTTGGGTACTTAATTACTTTCATACTCAACTTAATAGTAGCTTACTTTATTTACGATCAATCCAGCTATGTAAAACCTCTATTGCAGTCTATTTTTATAGTGGCCTTGATCGGTATAATGGATTTAATCTCGAATAAAAAGAGTAATCAAGTAAAGCACAAATAAGATGCATCTAAACAGCCTTAGTCCGGTAGTAGTTCGGACTAAGGCTATTTCTGTAAATTTGCTCTGTTATTCATCCAGAAAAAAAGGCATCCCCGATTGGAGACACCCTTGATTTGTTTTCTATCTTACTTCTTAACCCTTGAACCAGTCGCGTACACCAGAATAAATAAGAGCTCCTGCGAATACGACCACAGCGGTGAGACCAACTCCATCTATTAGCGGGTCCAATCCATTAAGGAAGGAACCAGCTACCGGTGCTTTCAGCAATGCGTAGCCACCGAGGAGACCACCTACGTTGGAAATCCATTTGTTCATCTTACGTCACCTCCCGTCGCAGCAGCCTGTAAGCGTTGCCACTGCGATACTTTACTTTATGACGGAGGTTGACAAGCGGTCTGTACGGTAGTCCAAGGCGTGTTCACCAAATTACAATTGGGCTTTCATACCCGATTTACGTTAAAATAGAGAACAGACAAATGTACAGGTTATGCGAAAAAAGGAGTGACGCACTCATGAAGCTGTTTTTGATGCTTGGCAGTATCAGTGGATTTCTTTCGGTTGCGTTAGGAGCATTCGGAGCACATGCACTGAAGGAAAAACTGGACGCCTATTCGCTGGGCATTTTCCATACGGGCGTGACCTATCAGACGACACATGCGCTGGCTCTGGTGCTGGTTGCCCTGTTGCTCAAATGGTACCCGGATTCTTCTGGCCTCGTATGGGCGGGCTGGTGCTTTGCAGCCGGAACTTTGGTCTTCTCCGGCAGCCTCTACACGCTGGCAATGACCGGTATTAAGGTTCTCGGAGCGATTACCCCGATTGGCGGCGTTTTGTTCCTCGCTGGATGGGCGCTGCTTGCGATTCATGCTTGGAAAACCGTATCGTAGACAAAAGCTTGCTAAAGGTTGGGATTCTGACTCCCAGCCTTTTTTCTTTACGCCATGACTTCATCGGAACTTTGCCTGCCAATAACGCCAACTCCTGACACCCTCTATGGACGATGGCCATATGCTGTAGGGTTAGCAGTTACCCCACTCACAAGGAGAGGAAATCATGACAAAGCCCTCCTATACACGCCCCTCGTACTTTTACAGCGGAATACCAGATGTCTACATGCAGATGGGGTACTATCCGTTTCCCACTCCTTCTGCTACGGAACAGCTGAGTCGGAGTGTTCACATTCCGTATGCGATGTCGATGGCGGATCAATGTAAATACTTTATGGGGCAATCGGAAAAAATGATCGTGGGCGATGGGGCTATCGGGATCGCTACCTTGTCGAATCCCTTACGCTCCGGTGTTCATTTATTTGTCCACCATTGGATGATCACCAATCCATCCCCGCACCCGATAGAAGCACATTTTTTGTTTGGCAAAGGCTCCTCCCTCACTGGTGCAACTCTCTCACGTCAAGTGACTTCTGGTTATGTTCAACTCCCCGCTTGTCCCGCCGCCCAAGGGCAACTTTTGCATGGCACTGGCATGGCGGATACCTTTTCTGATCACATTCATACTGCCACGCGAATCATTCCGGCGTCCTCCACCGTTGAGGCGACCCCTGGTGGACAGTGGATTCTCGGACCAGGAATGGCACTCATCGTTCGCGTTCCAAACACAGGTGAGAAGACATCCTTTTCCTTTTCAATAGACTGGTGGGAACAACCCGTATATGGGTAGCTCTCACTGGAATGCTTGACGGACAAGTATAGCCGCAACAAAAAAGGGAACCCCCAAAGGAGTTCCCTGTCATTTCACTTTGTATTTTCCCTATACCATGTTGAAAAGCCAATTTTCACGTGATAAAATGAGAATTGGTCTGTTGGTCAATTGTAAATATGTAACTATTTTATCTCCAATATAATAGTACCACATTCACTTTCGATTGTCAAACCTTCAGGCCAAAAATGGGGAACGAAAAAGGAGCGGTACCATGAGCGTGACTGATCAAGATCGGCAAAACGAACAACAACGTGTTGAACGAGTCATCTCAGAGATAAAGAACCGAATAGATGACCTCAAAGAGCATGTGAATGTCGTGAGCGAGGATATCATCGGAATTCGCAAGCATTTTTGGGACGATGTAACAGTCAACTTCGAAGATGCCATCGAAGCTGTCGAGACTTACGCCAGTATTAAGCAACAAGCGGAAGTCCTGTCCGAACGTGAACGCATCCATCGCCATGCCCAAAATCAGTTGCGTACACTGCAGCGATTGTTGCACTCTCCCTATTTTGGCAGGATTGATTTTCAAGAAGAGCTGGAATCGAAGCCAGAAGCCATCTATCTCGGCATTGCTTCCTTGCTGGATAAAAACGATGAAGAATTTCTCGTCTACGACTGGCGCGCACCGATCTCCAGTCTGTATTACGACTACGCGCCGGGGCCAGCAGAGTACAATACCCCAAGCGGAAGCGTAAGTGGAGAGATTACGTGCAAAAGACAATACATCATTCGCGACGGCAAATTGCTGCACCTGTTCGATACGGGCGTGACGATTGGTGACGAGCTGCTTCAGGAGGTACTCGGCAAACAGGCTGACTCGCAGATGAAAAGCATCGTGGCCACGATCCAGCGGGATCAAAACTGTATCATCCGCAACGAACGCAGCCGACTCGTCATCGTCTCCGGAGCTGCTGGTAGCGGAAAAACGTCAGCGGCTTTGCAACGAATCGCTTATTTGTTATACCGTTATCGCAAGACATTGACCGCGGAGCAAATCGTCTTGTTCTCGCCCAACTCCTTGTTCAACAGCTACGTCTCGACCGTTCTTCCTGAGCTCGGCGAGGAAAATATGCAGCAAACGACTTTTCAGGAATACGCGGAGCATCGTCTCGGTGACGACTTCCGTCTAGAAAACCCGCTTGAACAGATGGAGTATGTACTGACAGCAAGTGATCAGTCTGGATGCGAGGCGCGGCTGGAAGGAATCCGTTTCAAATCAAGCGACTTGTTTTTGCAAGCCATGGATCAATACGCAAATAGCCTGAAGGAATCTGGTATCCTGTTTCGCCCCGTTACATTTAGAAACCAGACTCTAATCAGTGCTGCGCACATCCATGAACTGTTTTATTCTCTCGATACGAGTCTGCCGATCCCCAATCGGATGGTACTCGTTGCGAAATCACTGCTGACAGAGCTGAAAAAACGGGAACAGCGTGAACGATCAAAACCATGGGTAGAAGAGGAAATGGAGCTACTTGACCGAGATGCTTATGTAGCTGCCTATCAATCGCTGCGCCGCAAAAAGCAGTTTCGTGAGGATACCTTCGATGACTTCGAACGCGAGCAGGAGCTCTTAGCCAACTGGATCGTCAAAAAGCAGTTTCAGCCACTGCGCGATTTTATTCGGGAACTACAATTTATTGATACGCGCGCTATTTACCGCCAGCTCTTCTTGTCACCTGACTTGCTCGGGACGCTTGCGCCAGACACACTCCAACACGATGTATTGGACAATTGGCCCGCAGTGTGCGAACAGACAACAGAGCGTTTAGAGCAACAGTATTTGGCATGTGAAGATATCCCTCCTTATTTGTATTTACAGGAACGATTGGAGGGTAAGCAGACGAACAACCTCGTCCGTCATGTCTTTCTCGATGAAGCCCAGGACTACTCCGCCTTTCAGTTCGCTCTCATCAAGAGCTTGTTTCCCCGTGCCAAAATGACCGTGCTGGGAGACTGGAATCAGGCGATTTACGCCCATGCGTATCACCAGAATAGCTTTGATGCTGTCACATCCCTGTTTGAGCCTGAAAAGACGGAGAC
Source organism: Brevibacillus sp. DP1.3A (assembly GCF_013284245.2). Taxonomy (NCBI): domain Bacteria; kingdom Bacillati; phylum Bacillota; class Bacilli; order Caryophanales; family Paenibacillaceae; genus Brevibacillus; species Brevibacillus sp. DP1.3A. The sequence goes on from NZ_CP085876.1 coordinate 5,501,176, forward strand.
CTTCGTCCTGACCAAAAGCTACCGCTCCACCTATCCCATCGTCTTGTTTACACGACAACTTTTGCGAAACGGGGATATGATTGAGCCATTTATGCGCGACGGTCGCTTGCCAACGCTAACCAAAGTGACATCACCTCAAGCTCATACCGATCAAATCGAAGCGCGCATACGTGAGCTCGCCGATCGTGGTCATCAGACGATCGCTGTTATCACCAAAACGCTAGAGGAAGCCCAAGCCGTCCATGACGCTTTGCAAGAGAGATTGCCGATTCGCTTGATCAAGCCCGCTACTCTTTCCTTTGAGAAGGGAATCTTGATCATTCCCTCTTACTTGGCAAAAGGGGTCGAGTTCGATGCGGTCATCCTTTATGATGCTTCGGCCACATGCTATGGCGAAGAAAGTGAACGCAAGCTTTTTTACACGGCATGTACACGTGCCATGCACGAGCTGCACCTTTACTATTCGGGTGAAAAAAGTCCATTTTTAGAAAACGTTTCTCCTGAGTATTACGAGCTGTTTGTTTAAAAAAAGAGATCCAGCTGACCACTTACTGGTTCAGCCGGATCTCTTTTTCACCTTTTTAGACCCACACAAATCGTGACAAGCAACAGGATCAAATTCAGCTCATAACCGCCAACAAACCCTTTCGCCCATTTCACCGTCACAATTGCTCCTGCCATGATCGCAGCTAATCCCCAGGCAGCATATCTCGCCCCGACACCGATGATCAGCGCGAGACCGCCGATCAGTTCTACGATCAACACCAGATACGCCAGCCACCCCGGCAAGCCGAGATCTCCAAACGTCGTCACAACAACAGCCATCCCTTTTTGCAGCTTGGCTATGCCATGAATGAAAAACAAGATTCCCGTCCCGATCCGTAATAATGCAAACGCTTTTTCGTAAGCCATCTTATTTTATTCTCCCTCCCCTCCACCACTACCATATGCCCACTTGCAGACAATCAGTCTTGTGCTCTCCGGCGGGACAACAGTTCAAAGCTCTGGTGCTTACAACGAGGGCAGCCGCGTTTTTTCAATTGTTCTATCGTCACTATTTTTGCCTGTGCCCCTACCTGGATCGATCTTTTGCAACGCTTGCATTGATACTCACGCTTGGAAGGAGTCTCTTCGCCTGTGTACAGCGACTCCAGAAATGGATGCTTGATCGTCGGAGCCGTCAGCTCTGTGGTGGTGAGCACGATCATTTGTCCCTTGTTTCCAATCATTTGCGCCGCTTCGTATTCATTGAAATGACTGAGCACCTCTCGTACGGTCAAGCCTGCCAGCACGAACTCCCGTTGCATATTCAGCGTGAAATCAGGCGATTTATGCGCAAAGGACAAGAAGATGGACAGTCCTTTTTGCTTTTGCAGCCCACTGATTCCACGGGATAAAAACAAAGCCATTCCTTGCAGCGTATAAGGCGGATCGGTGAAAAAGCAATCGTACCCACCCTGCAGCTTCTTCGGCAGCGGCTGCCGCAAATCAGCCTGATGGCAGGCCACGGTCAATGCTTTTTGCTTGGACACATCCGTAATGTACTGGAGAAAACGTTCATCGATATCGACTACGTCAATTTGCCCTGGACGTTGCTGATTCCCCGGAAACAGGCGCTTGAGCAAAAGCCCCAGCGAGATGCTAACCAAATCATCATCCCCGACGCATAATATTTTTTTGCCCACCAAGCTCTGATGCCGCAAGCATAAGATTGCCCTGCGCAAGCTCGTCTCGACTGTGCATTTGGACTGATCGATCTGTACATCGACTTGCGGACGCCCAGCAAAAATCGTCTCCATTTCCGCTTGCAAGTCAGCCAGCTCGGTTTTCCAAGCTTCGTCGTCTCTCATCAACTTCTCGTACAGCTCTCGATCCAGCCCACCAAACCCTAGCTTTTGCTCAATGAACGCTTCCCCTTCTGCGGTGCATCTCACCCCGCTCCCCTGCTGTACGGCACCGGCCTTGATCAGTTCTTTTTTGATCGCAGTCGCCACAGGTACAGGCAAGAGCACCTTTCTCGCCAGCTCTTTCGTAGGCAAACCCGGATGAAAATAACACGCGAGCAGAAACTGTTCGATTACACGCTGGCCTTCTTGTAAACGCACTTGTTTATAGGTGTCTTCGATATAATTTTTCATGTAGAAAACCTCTTTTCAAAAGGGATGGACCCATCATGCATGCAAAAAAGGCAGAGCATGAACATTCGTTCATCTCCGCCTTGAGGGCATACGTTCGCTACGTGCGCGTGGATAGTCACGCAAAAAAACCGTGCGTAAGAGCACGGTTCCCGTAGTCGAACAAATGGGTAGATGGATGACCGTAAGTTCTTAACTAATCAAGGCCTCCCTTTTTCCATAGCAAATAAGCCGACATGAAATGTGGTTTTTGCCAAAAATACTGGGAGTACCCTATCCAATTGCCTAGTTAAGAACACACACCGACATCAAAACGTCCCCTTTTGAAAAAGATACTTTCCATTATACGGTACTCGCAATCAATCGGCAAGAAGTTACATGGCAGTCTCTACAATTGCAATTCTAGGCTGCTTCCGCTTTTCATGCAGCCTACGTCCCAGCCAATAAAAGATCAAGCTAACCAGCGCCAATACTGCCATGACCAAAAACATCACGGGGCCACCATATGCGGTGAGCACCATACCACCTGCCCATGGTCCAAGGAAGCTGCCCAGCATCGTTGCGCTTTGTGCCCCGTAGTAAGTCCCTCGCATATTCGCTGGACTGATCTCATCGATTTGCGCATACTCCGCAGGTATGATCAAGATTTCCCCTAGCGTAAATACGATCATCGCCGTAATAAACCAAGCCCAGTCTGGCGAAAAAGCAAATCCGACTTCTCCTATGGCCATCAATACAGCGCCACCTGCTATCCGTGTAAACAAGGAATAACGCTCAACCAGCCTCGTCACTGGAATTTGCAAAAGCAAGACGGTAAATCCATTGACGCTCATCAATGTTCCAAACAAGGCGACTCCCTCTGAAAAGTTTTCCCGCAAGTATTGGGAGAGCGTAACAGACATCTGACCGTACACCGTCACTAACAGGATTCCGCCTGTGACAAATGTAAGAAGGACGACATCCCTTCTGAGCACTTGCCAGATCTCACCCAAACTAGCTCTCTCTACTTCTCCGTTCCCCCCAGCATCATCGGTGACGCCACATCTCCGACATGCCACTAATAAAATGATGGCAAAGCTCACCAAGGATACCGCAGTCAGAAAAAACGCCAGATTGCTGCCGGAAATCCCCAAAAAAGCACCGAGCATAGGACCAATCGCGAAACCTAGATTGTTCGCAAGATAGCGGTTCGAGAACACACGAAAACGTCTATGCTCGGGAGTCAAGTCGCCCATCAGCGCTTTTGAAACCGTCGCAAAAATCGAAGCCGCAAATCCCATAACCATGCTGATTAACAGCAAACCGATCGGATGAGCCACCGTAATGAATCCGATAATCGAGCACGCCATAGCAAGCAAGGAAAAAAACATCAGCTTTTGTCTGCCAAACAAATCCGAGAGAATCCCGCCAACAAATCCTCCTACTGTTCCAGCCAAAGGACCTGCACCGATAATCAGTCCAATATAGGCATGAGAGAGCTTCGTCGTTTCACCGAGATAGATGGCCAGAAAAGGGATACTCATCGATTGGGTGAGCTGAACGAACACCGTGCCTGCCATCAACAGATGAACAATCGGGTGATACGCCTCCCACACTTGCCTCATTTTGCTCATACTGATTCAACCTACCCTCTCAACAAAATCATGCCATTTCCGTAAGCAAAATCACTCTGGTGTATGGAAGAAGGAACGCAGTAAGACCGGGAGACGCTCGACGAAGGCTTCTCGCAGACTGTAGTAGGAAATCGTCGTACTTCCTGTGTAGTGAGCACGAATCAGCCCCGCTCTGCGCAATGCCGTTACATGATGATGGACGGTGCTTTTTGCTAAGGATACTTGCTTCTGTAATTCACCGAGGGTGCACGTCTTTTTTGCCAGGCAGCGCAAGATTTGCAGACGCTTCTCATCCGCCAAGCACTGTGTAATAGGCAACAGCTCCAGAAGCGGCTGTGGTTTGGTCGTTGTTGCATCTTTGACAGGGTACATGCAAGTGGCAAGTCCCCGATAAAAGTCGAGAACAGAAGAATGGGCACAATGATATTGCGGGATCAGTACAACCTCTCGCAAATCTGCCATCGGCTCAATCCAGATACCGTTCGTAACATGATCGACCAAATCGATTGGAGGCGTTTCTTTGGCGCGGACTGTCAACTCATCGGCGCTCCGTTGCAGACTCTCCAAAATGCGTGGGTCCACTTTCGAAAAATAATGTTCATTCCACCGGGTAAGCAACGATAGGCTGCGATCACGGATTTCTCCCAAGTTCAGTGGGATTGTCTCCACCCATGGCGCGAGGCGCTCATAAATTTCACCGGGAGGGATGCTTTCCAGCCACCCAAGAAATTCTTCAACGGATTTGGTCCGGGGTGATTGCGCTACAAGCAGCACCAAACGGTGGAGTACCTCCCAGCGTTCATCTGCGAGTTCATCTGCAAAAGAGACCGGGAGCTTTTGTTTTGTCTCCTCTAACCAAGCCGTACCAAGCAAACAATGCTTGCGCTCCTTCTCGTAGATGTAAGTGTAAAGGCTAATGATACATTCATACGCAGGAGACCATTCTACTCTGATCGAATATAACACATTCATTCTATCACCATCGAACGTTTAGTTTTTTTCAGTGTATCATTCTTTCTGGAGATTGCATAGCGCCATTTCGTTAGAATAACTTATAAAGGTCCTTATGAATGGGGTCAACATAGTGGAGGAGAAGAAAAAGCACAGCTCTCTTCGACTCTGACACGCCAGCAGGGGTGATTCACTGTCCGTCTCCACTTCCAAAAGGGGACCGTCGAGCCAAAGCCACCCTATGGGCGGAAGTATCTCATAGAAGAAGTGTTCGACAAGCGTGGTCCCCTTTTGAAAGTTCCGACTGGGGAGGCGCTGTCAAGGTCTACGAGCCCTGTGCTTTTTCTTCTCACCAGCTTTGTTGGTTTATCGATACCTCTTAAACCTTAGAAGATTATTTTTATCAGCATAAACTGATGGATGATCTTCATTTTTGTTTGCACAGAAAAAAACTCTATCTAGGCATCCTCAAGGGGGGCGACCGCGTTTAAGCAGAAAGTTTTACTGAAGCAATGCAAGAAGCAGACGCTGATGCACCTCGTTATGCACTACGAAATTTATTGTTTTAAATTTCCACACGCAAAAAAAGTAAGCCCCCAGCTTCACCAAACTGACGGGGCTTACCTATACTAGCTTTCCTTATACAAACGGCGGGTCCCACGCTTTTTTTCGCCAGCCCAGCCGATGATCAACTACGTTCAAATCACGATCCAAGACAACATCTACGCCAAATGGCAGCTTGCGGTTGTACCAAAAACGCACATCGCTCCACGTGACTTCATAACCGTCGGCAATCTCCTTCCACGTGACGTGGATTCGTTGAGCAAATCCGAGAAAAGCACGAACTCCGTCCACACCGACAGTAGCCTGGATGATTGCATCACGCTGCTGCTTCGGATACACATCCTCGAGTATCACACGTGCATACTCGACTCTCCCTGTGTAAAACAGTTTCTCCGTCTCTACGACGAATCGCCAGTGAAAAGGATGTATACTCGGGAAAACATGGGATATGCCTCTTGTTTCCAACGCCCTTACTACCCGCTTGACGTTACGCTGATGCTGCCAAGCCCGCACGCCAATATACAGGAGCGTCATCCCATATGCTCCCGGAAATAGCATGCTGGGATCTCCGTTAAAAGCTATCCACCATATCGCCGCTGCCAAATGAACCGCGAACACCAGTGGCTCAAAAATCGCGAGCACATCCAAATGCACCCAGCGCTTGCTAATAGGTCGAATACATTGAACTCCATAGGCGTTTAGCATATCGAGAAAAACATGCAGCACAACAGCCAGCAGCGTCCATCCGTACAAAATCCCGAACTGCCCCATGAGACCAAACCCCCAGGCAAGAGGAAGACTGATGATGAGGGGCCACAGAAACAGGGCGGGAATCGAATGAGTAATTCCCCGATGAAAGCGAATGTAAAAAGAAATACCGCGAAGTCTGGCCACAGTGTCGAAATCCGGGGCATGAGATCCCACTACCGTTGCGATCATCAGCGCCTGAGCAAGCGCCGGATCATGTGCCACTGCTGGCGTGATATGGGCTAAGCCCGCCAGTGTGACACCCAACAAAAGATGACTGCCAGTGTCCATTACGATGCCTCCCTTTGCAAGTACTCCCTTCCCTTTTACTGTACGAAAAAATAGCGAGGATTCTATAAACCGCAGGTAAAGGTTATCCGAAGATTTCGTCTGCGATGTTAACAATCTCTCAACGAAAAAGCAGCCTGTCAGAAAAGCGACAGACTGCTTGGAGCTTATTTATTCGTGAATTTATGCTTCTTCTGTCAGGCGCAGGAATTCGTCGATGTCTGCCACAGCCAGATCAACAGCTTTTTGCCAGAACTCAACTGTCGTCATGTCCTCGCCGAGATGCTTCTTCGCCAAGTCCTCTACCATCAGGCGGCCCGTATCTTGGAGCAGTGCATCATATTTCGGAGCGAAGCTCTCGCCTTCTTCGAGTGCACGCGCATAGACACTCATGCTAAACAAGTACCCGAATGTGTACGGGAAGTTGTAGAACGGATACGACGTGATATAGAAATGCAGCTTGGATGCCCAGAAGTGCGGCTCGTAATCTGCCAAAGCGCCATTGTACGCTTGCTTTTGCGCCTCTTCCATGATTCGGTCTAGATCAGCCGCGCTAACGAGACCTTCTTTGCGCTTCTCGTAGAAGTTTTTCTCGAAAATAAAGCGAGCGTGGATGTTCATGAAAAACGCGACGATGGATTGCAGCTTATCTTCCAAGAGCACCAGTTTTTCATCGTCATTGGCTGCATTTTTCACAGCAGCGTCAGCGAGAATCATCTCTGCGAAGGTAGATGCTGTTTCCGCTACGTTCATCGCGTAGTTTTGGTTAAGTGCTGGCAAATTCCACATGACTTGCTGATGATACGCATGCCCCAGCTCATGTGCCAGTGTGGATACATTGCTTGCGCTTCCTGCATACGTCATGAACACGCGAGACTGCTTGCTGACTGGGAAGCTCGTGCAGAATCCGCCTGGGCGCTTGCCAGGACGATCCTCTGCCTCGATCCAGCCCTCATCGAATGCCTTTTGCGCAAACTCAGCCATGCTCGGATTGAAACGTTTGAAGTGCTCAACGATCAGGGCAGCTGCTTCATCGTAAGACACTTCTTTATGTACATTCCCGACTGGAGCCCCTACATCGTACCAGCTCAGCTTGTCTACACCGAGCAACTTCGCCTTGCGCTCCAGATAGGCAACCAAACGATCCTTGCGATTGTCGATAGCCTGCCACATCGCGTCGAGTGTTTTTTCCTGCATCCGTCCAATATCCAGCGGCTCACGCAGAACGGAATCCCAGCCGCGATGACGGTACAGAGAGAGACGGAAACCACCCAAGTGATTCAGCGCCTGCGCGCACAGCTCCGTTTCCTTGCCCCAAGCTTCTGTCCACTTTTCAAAAACATGGGCACGAACAGCACGGTCAGGACTGCTCATTAGGTTAGACGCTTGCCCGACAGACATCTGCTTCGTCTCTCCATTGACCTCAACCTCAATGCTCATACGTCCCACGACCGCATTGTACAAATCTTGCCAAGCGTGATACCCGTCTACAGCTAAATCGTTTGCCAGCACTTCTTGTTCAGGCGACAGCTTTTCCTGTGCACGGCGACGGCGCTCATTCAGCACAAAAGCAAGCGGTTGCACTTCTTCGTCTGCCAACAGATTCTCCCATGCAGCCTCGTCGATAGCCAGCAGCTTTTCTTCCCAGCGCGTCAATACTGCACCAAACGCAGCCGAGATGCTCTTCACACGCCCACCCATCAGCTTGGCTGGCTCATCCTTTACATTTTGAGCAGTCAGGCAGGAAATGAATGCACCTGCTTGTCTCACACGCACAGCAATGCTTTGGACCTGAGTGACAACTTCCTTGAAAGCCGCTGTTTCATGCAAACCAGTGCTAGATTGTTCCAACCGAGCTTTCAGGTTCGCAATATCCCCTTCCAAAGTTCCTAAAAACGCCCGAAAATCCTCTGATTCACTACCACCAGGAAAAATCACATCCATATCCCAGCGTTGTGGCAATGCTTTTGTCATATGTACCCCTCCTCAAAAAACTCCTTCGATAAAAATATTTCTATAATAAGGTAGCTATTCCCTCCCCATTTATTCATATCGTTAGAAAAGCGACTGCCATGTAAGCAGTCGCTAACTTTTCACGCCTATTGAACAGGGATCGAAAACGTCTCCCCTTGTTTTTCAACAACGATCCTATCCCTCTCGTCCCCCGCTACTGCCAACAGACGCTCGAACGGCTCATCAACAGGCTCACGCGAGAGCACAAACGTATTCCAATGAATGGGCACCAGCCACTTGGCTTCAGTCTCCTTGAACATTTGCCATGCTTGCTCTGGCGTACAATGCGCTGCTTGATACGAGTCTGGCTTGTAGGCTCCAATCGGCATGAACACCAGATCGATAGGCCCGAATTGCTTCGCCAAATTTTCCATGGAGATATAAGCAGTATCGCCTGGATAGAGGATGCGCACGCCGTTTTTCTCAATCATATAGCCGTTGTAGCCATATTCATGATTCCATGGAAACCGGTTGCCCCAATGGCGAACAGGAATCGCAGTAACCGTCATTCCTTCTTTGGTTGTAACGGCTTCTCCCGGCTGCATTTCCTCATACGAACCAAATGGCATATGCTTGAACAGCTTGCTCGTCTGGTGCGCCGTAATCACATGTGTGGAACGATTCGCTATTTTCTGCAAGGTAGGCAGATCGACATGATCCAAATGGGCATGCGATAGCAAGATGATATCTACCTCGCCAATCTCAGCAAAGTCGAGGGCAGGAGGCGTAAAGCGCTTGGGACCAAAATGGACACCTGCAAGCTTAATCCCGAGCTTCTCTCCCAAAACCGGATCCGTCAGTATTTTCGTACCAAACATATTCAACAGAATCGTCGAGTGGCCGATCCATGTAAATGTAACCTCATCATGACTCCAGTCGGCAGGCACTGGCTTTTTCGTGTCCAGATGACGAAACTCCGGCTTCGGAAGCTGTCCCATATGGTACCAGTAGCGGTAAGCCACATAGCCAATCAATCCGATAAGGAGTACCCCCACTATGGAGCCTACCCATGTAAAAAAGTTGAGCATCAGACAACTCCCTTTATCTAGCTGTGATTTCCCCATTATAGCAAAAGGCATTATTGCTGTAGCAAGCCTAAAAAAGCGGCAAACTGCTTTTTACGCTTGCTTACTTCCACATGCCGGGCTTGCTATAATTGCTAGAGAAAAACTTAGAGAATCGAGGAGAAACCCATGATCCTGCACAAGGGAGAAGTCCTGTTTCGACAAGGAGAAACAGGACCGCTCTATCATCTGAAGAGCGGTCTGTTAAAAATCGTTCGGGTGCATGCAGACGGAGCATTGACGCTGGTCAACATCATCGTTCCGGATGAGATCATTCCGCATCATTCGTTAATGAGCCCGAATCCCTATTACGGGACAGCAATCGCGCTTGTGACCTGTGAGGTCGAAGTGCTATCTGCCCCAGATTGGTATCGCCATCTGGATGACAATCCTGAAAAGTGTCGTGATATCGCGCTACAGCTGCAAGGGAAGCTACGTATGATGCAGCAGCGTATCGACCAACTGACCGAAGTCTCTCCTGCTGAAAAGCTTCGCAAGCTCCAGCTTTGGTTTCAGACATTCATTCCTGTCGCCTCGCTTTCGGAGTTGCTGACTCAGGATGAAATCGGTCAGCTCATCGGGCTTCGCCGCGAGACGGTAAATCGACTGCTGCGCGCTCAAACTGCGAATCGCGAGTAAGTTTAGTACTTTTCTGTAAGATCCTCTTTATGCCAATGTAGCAGCCGGTCCAAAAAACTCAAAATGAATATCGTCTGCTGGCACTCCCCATTCCAACAGAGCACCGTTGATCGTCTTCATGAATGGAATTGGACCACAGAAATAGTAGCTCGCCTCTTTTGTATCGATGACATTTTGCAGCCACGGCAAGTCGATATATCCTTCTTTCTGGAAAGCACCGTTCAATCGATCTTGCTCGGTCGGCTGTGTATAGCACCAGTGAACAGAGAGCTGCGGATGTTTTGCGGCCAGCTCCTCTACTGCTGGCTTCATGGCATGCACATTTCCGTTTTTGGCTGCGTGAATGAAAGTGATCGGACGGTCTGTTCCCGATTTGATCAGTGTGGTCAGCATGCTGATCATTGGGGTCAATCCTACACCACCACTGAGTAGCACAACCGGACGGCTGCCCTCTTGCTGTAAGGTAAAATCTCCAGCCGGAGCAGACAGCTGCAGGCTATCTCCTTCCTTCACTTCCTCTGACAAATAAACGGATACTTTTCCTGCTGGCTTATCTTGCATCGCATCCTCGCGTTTGACAGAAATGCGGTAGTACGCATTCCCTGGTGCATCAGAGAGACTGTATTGGCGAATGTGCGTAAATTGCTCGCCCGGTAGTTCTACCTTGACGCTGACATACTGCCCTGGCTCATAGCTGGAAATCGACTGACCATCCGCCGGAACCAGATAAAAGGAAGTGATTACGTCGCTTTCCTTCACCTTGCGTTGGACGATAAACTCTCTGAAATCTTCCCAACCTCCAGCCTGTCCGCTCGCCTCTTCATACATTTCGTGTTCTACACCGATGAAAGCATCCGCAATGACACCATACGCTTCTGCCCACGCCTGTAAAATCTCGTCCGTAGCGGCATCCCCAAGTACTTCTTTGATCGCAGCAAGCAGGTTTTCCCCAACGATTGGGTAGTGTTCGGCCTTCACTCCCAAGCTGCGGTGCTTGTGTCCAATCTGCTTCACAACAGGCAAAATCGTTTCCAGCTTATCAATATACAAAGCCGCAGCATACACCGCATTTGCCAGAGCGGCTTGCTGTCTTCCCTGCTTTTGATTGGCGTGGTTGAAAATATTGAGAAGCTCAGGGTGCTTAGCAAACATCATTTGATAAAAACGTTTTGTAATGGCAGTTCCATGCACCTCTAGCACAGGAACGGTTGATTTTATGATTTCAATGGTTTTTGGGCTTAACATCGTAGAACCTCCTTGAAGTGCTTCGTTCTTTCTATATTTCAAGTGTACGGGAGGTTCAGAAATACACATGTGATTCTGGTCACAGGAAATAGAAACAATTTGTGACAACTGCAAAACGCCATAAGAAAAAGTCGTCCCCCAACTGTCTTGTTGCAAAAGTAACGATTGCCATGATAGCATATCAGCCAAATCCATCATTAAACAAAACCACTGAAGGTGAATGAATGCTAACAGTAAACAGAGATGACAAGCGTCCAATCTGGCAGCAACTGCTGGACCAAGCGATCCATAATATTACCACCGGGAAATGGCAGCCAGGTGAATTGCTGCTCCCCTCCCGCGAACTCGCTTCTTTAATTGGCGTTTCCCGTTCAACCATGCAGATTGTTTATGAGGAGTTATTTAGTCGCGGATACACGGTAACCTCTCGTCGCGGCGGGACTAGAGTTAGCGAATGGACTTATGCAACTCGTCCTTCAGAGGATGCTGCGCCAGAAGGACCTGTCCCTCCCGAATTGCCTTTATTAAACACTACAATCGGTCATTTGCACGGTTGGTTCGGGGACAAAGATAGTCAAAAGGTTGAGATCGATTTCAGTCCCCATGAGCCCTATTTGGACGAACAGTTTCAAAAGAATTGGAGACGTTCGTTTTTACAGGCTTCTACAGAAACGAATCTGGACAGTTGGGCTTATGGCAATGCCTATGGATACCAACCACTGCGAGAACAGATTCAACGTTATTTGTCACTTGAACGGGGGGTTCATGTGAATATCGATCAAATCATGTTAACCTCAGGTGCACAACATAGCATCGATTTGATCGCCCAAGCCCTTTTACATGAAGGAGATAGCGTTTCTGTTGAAGATCCTGGCTTCCCTGCTGCCTGGATGGCAATGAAGTATCGGCGTATGCAAGTTGTCTCCGTACCAGTTGACGAGTACGGGTTATGTGTAGACCAGATTCATCCGGGGTCCAAGCTTGTCTATGTTACGCCATCGCACCAGTGTGCGGTTGGAGTAATTATGTCGGAACCTCGCAGGCAACAATTGTTACACATGGCTGCCGAGCAGCAGTTTTGGATTGTTGAGGATGATTACGATAGTGAATTTCGCTATCGCGGCGACCCCCTTCCAACCTTGTTCAGTCAGCGACCTCAGAACACGTTGTATATGATGAGTTTTTCCAAAATGATTGCTCCTGGTATTCGAATATCGGCAATCGTTGGTCCCAAAGAGGCCATTCGTCAGCTCGCCCAAGTCCATGAATTAACCTATCGGCATCTCCCGATTATGGAGCAATTAACGCTTACTCATTTTATTGAGCATGGTCATTTCATGCGCCATATGAGACGGGTTCGAAATGTATATCGGCGCAGACATGAAGCCATGACGAAGGCCATCATCACGACAGGTCTCGGCGAACACTTCACACTAAGCGGCGTAGAAACGGGGTTGCATATCCTTCTTGAAGCTGATAAATCGTTTGTCGAAGAAGCCGCGACGAACCTAGCACTCGAAAATGGAATCCGTGTTTATCCACTTAGCAAGTATTGTATGAAAAGCGATCGAAAAGGGTGGGTACTGGGTTTTGCTAAAGTAGATGAATCCACCATTGAAGAAGGCATTTTTCGTCTTGCGAAGATTACACGGTTTTACCAGGTTTGAACATTTTTTCTTCTTCCATTGCATTTTCTTTCGCAGTGATATGATATGGATCTATTCGGTACACCTGAACCGGACCACCGAATACTGCTGAACGGTATTTGTCTACGTGCTGCTTGGGTAAAGGCCGATTATAGTAGCCAGGCACATACTTATTCATCATTTCTTGCAACATGTGTGTAGCTTCATCCAGATCGACTATAGGCTGTGCCTTGCCAAAAATCATTACACTCATATACGCTGTGTCTGTCTTAGCTGGCACCGGATCAGTAATCGTTCCATATTCTTCACAAACCGTAAAACAGACCTCTGGATTAGCATCCATAACCTGATTTCTTCTCCCGCCGGTGGCTCCATGGAAATAAAGCTGCCCATTTGTCCAAACAAAATTGAGCGGAACAACATACGGCAAATGACCATCGACCATTCCAAGATGTCCGATTCTAGCTTGCTGCAAAAACGTCTCAATCTTGCTCTGATCCAATACTTCTCTAATTTTGTAACGCACTCCATCCATTGTTATCACTCCTATTATTTTGAAATATGCTGCAAGTTTATCAGCCATTGGAGTGAATATATACGTCCAAAACTACCAGATTGAAGCAATCCATAAGCTATCATCTAAAGCATTAGAAAACGAAAAAGCTGCCGGAACAACCCGGCAGCAGGCATTTTCTTATTACTCAGTATGATTGATTAAATGAGCAATTTCTTTCACTCTCTCCATTGTAATCCCTTCTCTTTGTTCAACGGCAAGTGGATGATTCGTTTGTTCTAATTCTATTAAGGGAACCGCACCAACTTCTTGTGTATGTACGAATGTCTTTAAAGATAGTGTAGTTTTTGGATAGACGGAAAGTTCAGTCGATAACCAACCAAAATAAGGTTTTTCATTTTCTCTTCCTTCTACATGCAGCAATTCATTCGATTTCAAAAAGTTTTCTTCACTAAGTGAGACCCAAACACTCCATATAAACTTCTCATTTGTATCCACTATTGGTATTTCAATATGTCCTCTAATAAAGAAATGCTGTTCATCAATTACACAAAAGTCTCTTATTAATTCTGTTCTTTTCTCTTCTGGTACCATGTAAAAATAATGTGGCGCATTCATTCCGTAACAGAAAGGAAGTTCATTTAACTCGTTGTTACAGTGAGGGCATTTCATGTTCTTTGCTCCTTATCATTTCTCGCCGATTTTTTATTTACATTACCACATATTTCATTACATGGATAATCTGCCATGCTACAAAAAAAGATCATCCCAAATCAAGCTGGGATGATCTCAATGTTTCTAATCAGTTTTGACAATTCCAACCAGATACCCGTTCCCTCACAAACTTGGCCATGTTGTCTATGTCATTAATATCGAAAAATGGCAACCCCGGCTGACGATTGTCTGACCAACCTACGATCCCTACCAGATGAGTAACGATCGATAAGAGCTCCTCATCTTCTGGCCTGCGAAGCAGGACGAGCTTGGGATAGCCTTCACGCTTGAAGCCCTCTACCAAAATGAGCTCAGCCCCGGCATCTGCTAAGCGCTGAATAAGAACGGACAACTCCTGCGGCTTTTGCTCTACGATGGCCGTTTTCGTTTTGGAAGTGATCGCAACTAGCGAGGCTCCGGCTTCACGATAACGCCAGGTGTCCTTCCCTGGCTGATCCCACTCAAAATCGTGTCCACCATCATGCTTGATGACTCCGACTCTAATCCCTGCTTTTTCGAGGATCGGAATGAGCTTGGTGAGCAGCGTCGTCTTGCCACTGTTCGAATAACCGACAATCTGCAAAACACAAGGTGGCTTGACCATTCGCTATCCCTCTCTTCTCCAGGTTGGGGCGGCATGCGTGAGAACATCAACCAGCTCTCCTGCTTTTTGCCCGCTTCCCCCTGCTGGTATGATCATAAAGCATTCGCTGTCCTTCAACGTCCCCAGATTCCCTGCCTTTTCATTGAAATCAGGTATCGCGTGCAAAACCCCGTCTTTTTCGAGAAGCTTCCCTCGCAGGTAACGAGGGTATGGACAAGGCTTCGTATAATCGACACCAAGTCTCGCCTTAATCACCTGCTGCACTACATGGGCTTCTCCCGAGATGCGACGAATGGCTGCTCGCGCAAATAACTCAAACCCGAGAAAACAGGCACCCGGATTCCCTGATAGGGCAATAAGAGGCTTGCCTTCTATGATCATGGTTGTCGTCGGACTTCCCGGACGTATCGCGATCCTGTTGAACAGAAGCTCCACCTCAGGCTCATCCACTAAAGCCGCGATCACATCAAAATCCCCAACGGACACACCGCCGCTTGAAATGACCAAATCCACGCCCTGCAAGCATTCACTGATTTTCGCCTTTGCCACCGACAGATCATCCGGCAGTCTTGAAAACGAAACAGGGATGCCCCCTGCCTCGGCAATCAAGGCAGTCAGCATCACCGTATTACTGTTGCGAATTTTGCCTGGAGCAAGCGGCTGATCAATCTCCAGCAGCTCGCTTCCAGTCGAAATCAGACCGACACGCGGCTTGCAGAACACCTCTACCTGCGAATAGCCAAACGTAGCCAAACTGGCGAGCGTACCTGCGTTAATCCGCTCGCCCGCCTTAGCAATGATCGTTCCTCTGGCCATCTCTTCACCGCGTCGCGATACATTTTCTCCAGGCTTCATCTCCCGCTTGATCCGTACAGTATCCGCCTCTTCGGCTGGGTTGTACGTTTGCTCAAACATGATGACCGCATCCGCACCCGCAGGCATCATCGCACCAGTCATGATCCGCGTCGCGTAGCCCTTTTCCAATTCTCTAGTAGGTACTTGCCCGGCCGCAACCGTCTCTAGCACTGTTAGCGTAATCGGGTGGTCAACGGAGGCCCCCACAGTATCCGCAGCTCTCACGGCAAACCCATCCAGTGGCGAGCGGTCAAAGTGCGGCAAATCGTATGTTGCACATAGTTCAGAGGCCAGTATCCGCCCGTATGCCTCCCCGATCTGCACTTGTTCCGTTCTCCCTGTCAGCAATTTTGCCAACAGCTTGCTCATCGCTTCTTCAACCGAGAGTGTTTGTCGCGAAAAACGCATGGCTTGTTCCTCCTAATCTTGACCACCCATTGCTACAGCTCGTCAGCCGACGTTTACTTCCAAATCTTCTACTTCTCTCTCCACGTATTTCAAATCTTTGTTGGCGTGGAAAGTGTCCGCTTTTTCAACCTTCACGGCTGTATTGTATTCGGGAATACCAGCGTATGTCTCGTATACACCCTTCGGAATGAGTACGTTCCCTTCCGGCCAGTGTACTTGAATGTTTCCTCGTCTAGTGTCCTCGAATTTGGCCCGTCCTTGGAACGTTCCATATTTATTGTAAACGACGATATTTTCGCCTTCTGCAATGCGCAGTTCTTTTGCATCCTCTGCATTGATCAGGATATCATAACGGTCCGCATTGTTGAACGGGTCTTTCTTGCTATAGACCATCGAGTTGAACTGCTTGCCCCGACGAGTCGTTACATAGAAGTGACCCTCTGGCTTGTTCAAATCCGGAATCTCAATCGGGATCAGATTCGAACGTCCGTCTGGTGTCGGGCATACGCCATCTTCACACAACCATGCGCCACCCCATTGGAAGACATCTCCACGGTTTTTCAGATGCTGGATGCCGTCGTAGTTCGGATTCGCTAGGGCGATCTCTGCGCGAATTTCAGCCGCATTGGAGAAGTGCATCAGATGCTTTTTCTCTGGATTTACCCGAGCCGCCAAGTCTACGTAAATCTCCCATTCCGAACGGGCTTCTTCAATACGTGGCCCTTCGACTTCCGCACTGAAGTAGACCATACGCTCTGTACTAGTCGAAGTACCGCCACCCGGCTGCTCGTAACGAGTCATTGCCGGTAGAACGATCACTTCTTCCTTCGCGTCCACCAACGTAGATGTATTGAAAATGATGTCCTGATGTACACGCAGCTCTACGCTTTCCAAGCATTTTTGCATGAAGTCCGGATCTGGCATCGTCTCCAGGAAGTTACCACCGCTCGTGTAGAACAGTCTGGTCTTGCGCTCGTGTCCATCTGGCAACACTGCATTTTCCAAAGAAATACCTACGATATCCCCTTGCCATTTCGGGATCGGGAAGTTCCAGATCTTTTCAATGCGGTTCCACGATTTTTCTTCGAAGTCGCCGCCAGGCAAGCTGAATGGATCGGCACCCATTTCACCGGAGCCTTGTACGCCGGAGTGACCGCGAATCGGCATGAGACCTGTGTGCTTACGACCGAAGAATCCACGCAGGATAGCCAGATTGGCTACTTGAGAAATATTGTCCGTACCGAATTTGTGCTGGGTCAGTCCCATACTCCATACGAATACACCATTTTTGGAGTTGGCGAGCAGTTGCGCGAATTCTTTGATACGCTCACGGCTGAGACCGGAGGATTCAATGATTTTGTCCCACGATTCATTCATCACATGCTTGCGCAGCTCTTCGATTCCGTTCGCGTGCTCCTTGATGAATTCATGATTGATCGCAGAACCTGGTTTGGCTTCCTCCATCTCGAACCAAATCTTCATCACGCCGTTCATGAATGCGATGTCGCCGCCAATGTTCACTTGGTAGAAATCGTCTGCAATCTTCGTTCCGAACAAAGCACTATCCGGTACAGATGGAATCCAGTACTTCTCCATCGCTGGCTCTCTGTACGGGTTAATCAAGATGATTTTCGTTCCTGCTTTTTTCGCAGCATACATGTATTTCGTCGATACAGGCTGGTTGTTACCTGGTACAGAGCCCCAGAATACGAGCACATCAGTACCGATCCAATCCTGATAGTTACAGCTCGATGCACCAATTCCAACCGAACGCTTCAATGCCGTCTTACTCGGCGAGTGACAAATACGTGATGCGTTGTCGATGTTGTTGGTTCCGAGGAAACGAGCCATTTTCGCTGCCGTGTAGTATACCTCGTTCGTAATACCACGAGCTGTCAAGAAAAAGGCCAGTTGTTTTGGGCTGATGTCTTTGATTTTTTTCGCAATGCGGTTCAGCGCTTCATCCCAGCTAATGCGCGTGAACTTGTTTTCCCCAGGTTTTCTGGACAGCGGATACGGGATTCTTCCGAGCTTTCGCAATTCTTCGCTGGATAACTTTTGTAGCGCCCGTACATCTTCGAACCATTTTGGATCCATCGCAGACATCGTATTGAGACGCAGCACGTTCAAGCGCGTGGTGCACAAATGCGGGCCAGTCAGCGTCTGATCGTAGAGACCGGATACGCCGAGAGCGCAGCCATCACATACACCTTGCGTTAAAATTCGATAGGCGTAGCCCAAATTATCGCGATTGTCATAGGCCACCTTCATCGTATCGCGAATGTGATGCGGCTTGATTTTTCCGAGTCCCATCGGCATCAGTGAAGCCCATAAGGAAGGCTTCCACGAAGTATCCAGCTTAATTGGTCCGCCATGCTTGGTCTTGCCCATTTCTTTATCTCCCCTCTAATAAACTCCATTGAGACGAAAAAACCACCATGAAACCGTCCCTTGTCCTATAGGAAAAGAGCGTGTTCACGGTGGTTGTCTACGGCAGGTTCGCTACCTAGTCTCAACTTCGTGTTTGCTTTCGCGAATTCCGTTATGTCTAAGCCGGTGAACAGGATCGCTGCTTCGTTTAGACTTACGGTTCGTTTTTCATTCTTTTTTCGATGTCTTGATCAAAAACAAAGATCGACATTCCAAAATCCCGTTCAATGTCAATATCGACGAATAGATCAACGAGTTTTGCTCCAAGAAACGCTTCCATGTCAACTGGCTGGTGTTTCCGATAGATCTCTTTGACCATTTCGGTTCGGGCAGCTCGTAATGTCTGCTTTCCGTCTTCCGAAGTGGCGATGAACTTTTCCACCGGAGAAAGGTTGCCTTCCATCTCGCAAATCGCCCAGTTCTTGCAGAACGTGGTGCTGATCTTGCTAGGTCCCTTTCCCATATGGCGCTTTCGGAAAGCCCTGACCAAATTACTGAATTCTGCTTCGAACTTATTCATCGAGGAAAATCACCTTTACTTCAAATCATTCTCTACTTAAACTTTACCATTGATTAACTAGCCAATTCAACAGACTTTTCTCTTTGTTTGGCTTCTTCCTTCAGTTTTTTGATATCCAGACGGACTAATAGCGAGATCACCAGAGCGACAACGAACATTCCTGCGAAAACACTCATAGTTCCTGTATAGCTATCTGTCGTCTTGCGAACCCATGCTGCAAAGATCGGCCCTGCCAAGCCGGCAGCAGCCCATGCCGTCAAAATATAGCCGTGAATCGCGCCCAATTGCTTCGTTCCAAACAAGTCACCAATGTATGCCGGGATAGATGCAAAGCCACCACCGTAACAGGTCATAATGATAAACATCGCAACCATGAACAGAATTGGATTGGACAAATTCGGCAACAGGAAGAACAATACCATTTGGATAACAAAGAAAGCTGTGTACGTATTTGGTCGTCCAATGAAATCAGACAGAGACGCCCATCCGATTCGTCCACCACCGTTGAACAAACCGTTTAACCCTACCATCAGAGCTGCTGTTCCGACAGACATGCCCACCATTTCTTGCGCCATCGGCGATGCTACCGAAATAACCGCGATTCCACATGTCACATTAATAAACAGCATCAACCACAGCCAGTAAAAACGGCGTGTCTTGATCGCTTCGTTGGCAGTCAATTGGCACAAATCTTTTTTGATTTGCTTGCTGCCAGCTGTTCCCGTAGCGGAAAATCCAGCAGGTACCCAGCCTTTTGGAGGTGGAGCCAAATATTGAGCCGAAGCCAACATGACAACGAAATAA
Organism: Brevibacillus sp. DP1.3A; assembly: GCF_013284245.2. NCBI lineage: Bacteria > Bacillati > Bacillota > Bacilli > Caryophanales > Paenibacillaceae > Brevibacillus > Brevibacillus sp. DP1.3A. The sequence continues at coordinate 5,520,930 of NZ_CP085876.1, forward strand.
ATAATGCCCAAAATATAAAAGGTGTTCGCGATTCCTACATTTGCAATCAAAGTGTTCATAATCGGACTAGCAATCATGGATGCAAAGCCGAAGCCCATAATCGCAAGACCTGTTGCTAAACCACGGCGATCCGGAAACCATTTGACCAAGGTCGATACTGGCGTAATATAACCTACACCAAGACCGATACCGCCAAGTACCCCATAACACAAGTACAACAGAGGCAAGCTGCTCATTTGAATCGCCAAGCCAGCCCCGACAGTTCCTACTCCAAAAAAGATAGATGCTAGAATGCCAGCTTTGCGCGGGCCATGCTTTTCTACGTAATGACCGAGGAAGGCAGCAGACAGCCCTAAGAACAAGATCGCAATACTAAACGTAAATTGAACGTCTGGCAAGTCCCAGCCGAACTGCTCGGTAATTGGCTTCGTGAATACACTCCATGCGTATACTGATCCAATCGAGATGTGGATGCCTACCGCAGCCAACGCGATGAGCCAGCGGTTTTTCACTTTTTGTTCCAAATCATTCATCTCCTTCGCAATGGTCTTTCGCATGCTGTGGATCCATCAGCAGCCTTCTCGAAAAAAAGAAAAACTGCTGATTTCACCGACTCACCCAGGTCTCCACAAATGGAAACGAGGGATACGATGAAACACAGCAGTTAATCATCAGCAGGAACGCTACATCAGCATCAACAAGCATTGTGTTCACTATGTAATTCGCTGCAAGGCTACAAAATAATCGGTGGCAGGGTCGCTGCTCCGTGTCAATCTGTCCTTACGCTAAGCATACATGGAAAGACGAAAATTTTATGACACTTTTCATCTCACATAGTATACTACCATGTAAGCGTTCACTCGACAATATTTTCCTCACAAAATAGCCATAAAAACTTCATATTTCCGACAAAAAGGAGGCCCGTATGTCCGAACTAACCATCACCACCCGACTGCCCGTGTTGAAAATTTCGGCTGACCAACATGGCTGGGAAGACGACGAAATCGTTACCGAGTACCCCCTCACGATTTTCCTCAATGATGAGGAATTCGCTACAATCGTATGTACTCCGGCCGACCTGGAAGAAATGGTCATCGGTTTTCTAGCAGCCGAGGGCGTCATCAAGAGCTACTCGGAAATCAAACAGCTTACGATTAATGAGGCCCAAGGTTTTGCCTACGTTGATTTGCATAAAGAAACGATTTTGTCGCAGAGCTTTTACTCCAAACGCAGAATTACCTCCTGCTGCGGAAAAAGCAGACAATCCTTTTACTTTTTTAGCGATGCGCGCACAGCAAAGCCCGTTGAAAGCACAACAACTGTCACTCCCGCTCAATGCATGCGCCTGATGAAAGAATTGCAAGCGTCGTCTGAGATCCACCGCCAAACAGGTGGCGTCCACAATGCAGCCCTCTGTACACCGGATGAAGTTTTGCTTCAGTTCTCCGACATCGGACGTCACAATGCTCTCGACAAGATCTATGGGAAATGCTTGCGAGATGACATTTCGACCACGGACAAAATTCTTGTCTTCAGTGGACGCATCTCGTCTGAGGTGCTGCTCAAGGCTGCCAAGATTGGTGCTGGCATCATATTGTCCAAGTCCGCTCCAACTGATCTCGCCCTGCAACTGGCAGATGAGCTGAAGCTCACCGCTGTCGGATTTATCCGCAATGACAAAATGAACGTGTATACACAAGCGCAGAGAATCCTCCTACCTTAAAGGAGGAATCAATCAAAAGCGGGACAAGCTGTTGGTAATCTCAAAGCCCGAGTTAGCTCTCGGGCTTTTGTTCTTTGTACGTGGGAATTTTCTATTTGCACCAGCAATGTTTCTTTTTGTGATGCTTGCAGTGGTGGTCATCTTCGTCTTCGTCTTCGTCGTCATCCTCTTCTTCGTCTTCATCATCTATTTCATGCTTCTTGCAACAGTGGTGGTCATGTTTTTCACAGCATTTGCAATCATGACATTTGCAGCAGCAGCAGTGATCGTGGCACTGTTCATGCTTTTTGCAGCAGCAATGCGGCTCATCGTGTTTTTTGCAGCAGCAGTGAGGCTCGCAGTAATCGTCATGTTTCTTGCAGCAACAGTGGTGGTCGTGATGCTTGTCGTGTTTTTTACCGCAACAGTGGTGGTCGTGATGCTTGTCGTGTTTTTTACCGCAACAATGGTGGTCGTGATGTTTGTCGTGTTTTTTGCAACAACAGTGGTGACCGTGGTGTTGGCCCTGTTTTTTGCACTTTCTTGTCATTGCGCTTCCCTCCTTTCGTTAGCGATCACTACTATTCATACGGTTTGTCCTGAGAAATGCTTGTATGATAGCCCCCTATAAACAGCCCCTTTTTTCCAAACAAAAAGACAGGACACGTCTCAAGCATGTCCTGTCTTTCTGCGTTTTTCTTCTAGTTTAGCCTGTTCGTACTCTTCAGGCGTGTTGACATTAAATACAGCCCAAGGGTCCAACCATTCATCAGGCAATGGCACCACCCGCAACTCTTCTAATGTCCACATCAGTTTTCGCTGTCCATGTAACAGCGCCCGTTCCCAATTAGCCTGCGTTCTCCGATGATACACTGCGCATAACGGATGCGTGCGTCCCTCTGATTGGGTGACGATCACATCCCAATCGTCCCTCTCCCTCGCAAATTCAATAAGCTTGGCAATTTGCCCACGATCCATAAAGGGAAGATCACAGGACAACACCAGCAAAGCATCCTCGGAACTTACGCGAAAGGCAGTAACCAGTCCACTGACAGGACCGCAGGATGGTACCAGATCAGGTGTAATTGTGACGGGCCGTTCATCAATTTGTTCCTTTTGTGTCACTTGAGTATCCGAAAAATCGTTCGCTACAATGAAACAAGACAAGCCAACCTCCTGTACTTCTTTTACTAGCTCTGTTAAAAAGGTTCCGTCCCTCCACGGTAAGTTTTGCTTTGGCGAGCCCATTCTGCTGCTTTTTCCGCCCGCTAAAATAACCGCACCGATACGCAGCTGCTGCATAAATTTCCTCCTGGGTGTTGACAATAATCCTTATTAGTTTATAATAAGTTTAAACAAATAATTATTATAAATAAGGAGAGATTCTCAATGGAAAACACACTCTATAGCGTATTAAATAAACAAGTGGCGAACTGGACAGTCCTCTATACGAAACTACACAATTTTCACTGGAATGTAAAAGGACCTCACTTCTTTACGCTCCACGCAAAATTTGAGGAATTGTACAACGAAGCAGCAGCGAATCTTGATTCCCTCGCTGAACGTGTCCTCTCCATCGGCGGAAAGCCTGTAGCGACTTTGGCTGCATGTCTGAACACAGCGAGCATCACCGAAGCAGAAGGAAACGAAACAGCTGAGCAAATGGTAGAAACGATCGCAAGAGACTTCTCCATTCTCGTAGACGAGCTGAAGCTGGCTATGGAAACGGCAGACCAAGCCGACGATGAAGCGACAGCCGATATGCTTTTGGGAATCCGCAGCGGCCTGGAAAAACACATTTGGATGCTCAAGTCCTTCTTGCAATAAGCAAGTAAATCAATAGACACCAAAAGGCGATTGTGCATAGACACATCGCCTTTTTTGGGTCTTGCCTTCCGTGAAACTGTCTATCTCACCCTCGTTGCCTAGAGTGAAAAAATCAGTTTCCGCCCGTCTTTTTCTACTTTTACTTGGGGTAGATACTTTAATGACTTCTGTACACCAATGTAGGGACTCGCAAACTCAACCTGGTGCCGTGCTTTCAACACGGAGCAGAGATCAGCCAATGACATCGGAGACATCGCTTCCCGTAACAGGTTCTCGATGTGCTTCGCAACTTCCAAATAATCGTGACGAATGTGAGCCTTTCTTACCTTCATTCGCTTCATCAGATCGTCGGAAAATTCCTCTGTTGACATAGTTTCATCCTCTGAGCTTTCATCGTCTCCGATCCCGGCTTCGTTATCCAACTCGCGAATACGGCTCAAAAGCTGTTTGATGTCAGCTCCCAACTGCTTGTCCTGATCGACATACTGTCGACGCAGTGCCATACGTTGCTCTAGCATGGCCTGCAATGTCATTTGTAACGCTTTCCGTTCGTTAAACATTGCGTTATGTATTCCCCTTTTCGCAAAAAGTAGAATGATGGAATTATACCCAATGATAATATAATTCTCACTAGTTGGAAACGGGGGAAATTGAGTGAAAAAAATCCCCACGAAAACCAAGGGTTAATCTTTTGCAACTGTACCTGTACATAGCCAAAATAGCCCCTTTCTAAACCAAGTTTGGCTATAGAAAAGAGCTATTTTGTCTCATATTCGAAATTAATTATAGATTATTAACGGACAAACTATAGTTGACAGTTTCACCAAGTCTCAATACTTTAAGATAATACTTTTGACCAGCCACTACTTCAATATCCATTGGTATCTCCATGAAAGCATTTCGAATATATGTAGTGTCAGAGTCATATAACCCAACGGCTGCAATCCCAGTTGGTGCTGTAAGTAAAACACGTACTTGTCCAGTTTTGTTAGCTACAAAAACAAAAATATCTTCATCATCACTTTTGTCAACTTGACCTGAAATGCTAGCGTCAACCGCCAATGAATTAGCTGTTTCGAAAGTATTGTTCGATTCTGTTTCCGAGCTTGAAGCAAAAGCTGAGGACGATACAGCAAACACAAGTGTCAATGCTAGTAGAATTTTTTTCACAATGATTGCCTCCTATATTATGGAATAGAACGAATGTACCATTATTTTCAATTTTTGTCAAAATATAAAGTTTTTTGAATTTATTTGTTGATTTTTGTAAACTATACTGACTTTTTGTCGAAGGATAACAAAAAAAGCCCCATCCCCAAAGGGACGGGCCTCTTTTCCACATACATCTTTCAAGCAGATTTTAAGCCGCTTTCTCCTCGCTCAAACGATCCGTAATCACCGCAATCGCACCATCACCCGTTACGTTACAAGCGGTACCGAAGCTATCCTGCGCGATGTACAGCGCAATCATCAACGAAGTCAACGTAGTTGTAAATCCGAGCATGGACTCCATCAATCCGAGTGCCGCCATGACTGCTCCGCCCGGCACACCTGGTGCGGCGATCATCGTTACGCCCAGCATCAAGATGAACGGAAACATCACGCTAAAGGATGTCGTCATGTCATTTAGCATCATGACTGCCATGGAACAGCTGACAAGCGTAATCGTGCTTCCGGAAAGATGGATCGTCGCACAGAGTGGAACGACGAAATCTGCGATCTTTTCGCTCACACCGTTTTTCTTGGTTTGATTCAGTGTCACAGGAATGGTGGCCGCAGATGATTGTGTCCCAATCGCGGTAAAGTAAGCGGGAAGCATATTTTTCATCAGCGTGAATGGATTTTTGCGTCCCATCTGGCCCGCTACCAAGTACTGCACGAACAGATAGAATAGATGCAAGCCAATAATCATAACGAAAACTTTAACGAACACGGACAAAATCATGGTGACTTGTCCACCATAGGTCAGGTTAGAAAATACAGACAGGATATGTAAGGGAAGCAACGGGATAATGACGGAAGCGATCAGCTTCTCTACGATATCTCTCAAGTCTACCATCACATTTTGCAGGGCGTTCCCTTTGATGACAGTCGCTCCAAGACCAAGGGTGAAGGCGAGCAACAATGCTGTCATCACACCTACAATCGGCGGCATGTCCACGGTAAAGAACGGCTTCACCAGTGCTTTCTCCGGGTTGGCATACTGATTCACCAGTCCACCTACCTCAAGAATGTGTGGAAAAATACTCGTACTGACCAAATAAGCAAGCGCTCCTGCAAGGATCGTAGACAAGTAAGCAACCCCTGTGGTTATCCCAAGCAAACGCCCTGCCCCTTTGCCCAGCTCACCAATGCCTGGCGCGATAAATCCAATGATAATCAACGGAATCGCAAATCCGAGGAAATTTCCAAACAGGCCACTAAATGTAGCCAATCCTTTCACAACCCAAATCGGCGAAATGGAACCGATCCCGATCCCAAGGACAATGGCGATCAGAATTTTGGGTAGTAAACCTAACTGTTTCATGACTTGAACCCCCGTTACGTGTTGGTAAATAATGTCCGCGTGGAATGGACTTTGTCTCTTTTACATGGACGAATGAATATCAAGGTAACACATCCGGGATGTAATTGTCATGAATCATAAAAAAGTAATAATATTTAAATTAAAGAAAAACCCCCAAGGAGCGTTGCTTACTCACTCGGGGGAACGATATTATTTGGTACAAACCGCTTGGCGAAATTCTTCTTCGATATCTGTCAGCACGCGCATGGCATCCGCGAGTTCTTTCTCATTCTTTTCTACGGTCAGTGTGTGACAACGTCCGAATTGCTTCGCCTGCTTCTCTTTGATCGCCGCCAGCTCTGGCTCATGCTTCGAGAAAAATACAGCGAAATCCATCGCTCGCCTCGCCCCTAGCTGGAAAGCAAAATAGGATAAGTGGCCCATTTCCGCTGGCGAAAGTCCACCTTCATCTTCCATCCGCTTCACTACACGCAAGATCGCTTCCTTTCCGTATAGGATCGAAGGGTTCGGTTCAGCTGCTGCGCTTTCCTGATAGATCCCTTGGTATAAACGAAGCGCATTTGCAACCAGCTCCTCCTCCGTCGGACTACCTACACGCTTTGGTGCAGTCCAATAATGATAGGAAAAGAGGCTATCAAAGATTTTCTCAGCCTTCCACGCCAAGACAAACTGAGACAACGGCAGGCTGACAAAAGGAAAACCTGCGGGATCATGCACGTAGATCGCTTGATCATCCATCTCGTACGCAAGAACAAAATGATCAGCACCTCCCAAGTACTGAGCATTTGGGTTATACGTCAGGTAGCCCATATCAAGCGGTCCGAGTAACACGGGTCCCTTTTCCAAATCGCGCCGTAATTCTGCCAACGGTGGCTCGCCCTCTGCATCTCCTGATCTTTCCGTCCAACGAAAACCAAGCAGTTCTAGCGCATGACTGACACCACGGTCAGGAATCACTTGTCCGAAATAAATGACTTTTTGCTCCTCATACCAGATGGCTCCGACTCCTACACCGGAAAGTACCTCGAGTACAGCAGGCGCTACCTTCTCCCCAATTGTCTCCAAAAGCATTGATGATGAATTTGCGTAGCAGTAGTGGCCACTTCCCATATAAGATAGCATGCTTTCTCCCTCTTTCTCGTCAATGTATGGCTTACCTATCATTGACTTCGGGTCGCATGTTTTTCTGACAACGCTTTGCAAAATACTTCTCGTTTACGCGAAAAATTTTTTGAAAAACTCCATCTTCTCATTCACAAAAGCATCATCCGATTCGCTACTACCCATGATATGAGGATCATGCATGCACAGCCCCATTAGCCACAATTGGCGAATGCCTGTCATAAGCGACACCGCAGCCTGATCGTTTCCAGATAAGGGACGAACCTCGGTATATCCTTTTAGGAAAGCACTCCATAGCGATTCCACCAGTTCGTCATCTTCTTCGATCAATATTCGGCTCAGCTTGAAAGCGGCTAGATCATACGCCCGCCAGCCATATCCGCACAGGTCGAAATCAAAGTGGGTACAGGTGTTGTCCTCGCAAAAATTCGTATTAAAATTCCCTTGAAGGTCTCCGTGGCAAATCCCCCAGTCTAGTCCCGCACGGATATGCTCGTTCAGCTTGGCTTCCAGCTCAATCGCCAGCTTTTGGAGAAATTGAAAATCCTCCTTCCGATGCTGCAGACGTGCCTCGATGATCGCTAACGGGCGATGAATCAACGTCTTGGCATCCCACACCTCGCGAGCTTGTTGTGTGGAAAAACCTTCTGCTTTGACATGCAACTCAGCAACGGTTCTGCCAAACCGTGCGCTCAGTTCCTCGCTATCGATCTCTTGCTCCTTGCCACAGGCATAAGTGAACAGCGTGCCAAAGCGATTGCCTTCTGCTGCTTGCAGTCTCAAGACATGCTTTCCTGAGCCGTCCGCAATTGGCACAGAAACCGATACTCCTTGTCTGTTCAAATGAAGCAACAGCTCCATCTCGAACGCGACTGCTGCTTCCTCTGTTCGCCAATCACTGCGATACAGCCTGAATATTCGTTTTTGATCGATTGTCTCCACGAGGTACGTATCGTTCATGCCTCGAAGCATGTAGTGTACCGTTTGTATTTGTTCGGTTGGATATGCTTCCTGAAGTACTTTCTGTAATGCTTTTTCACAGATGGTTGAGTAGACGACGGGTAAATGCATAGTCATGCTGCTCCTTTTTGCTAAGTATTAGTAAGTTATTATGGAAGACGTGTGATTGGGGAAAAGGACACTGCAAGTAAAAAAGGACCTTGAAGGGCTAAAGGCCGATCAAGGTCTGGTACAGGCTGCAACGATTTGTCCCCCCTTGCTGAATAAGCTCTTCAAGGAATCGGGCAACATAAGTAATGGATTCGTATTCGTATTCGTCACGCTCATCAGAAGGTTTGATGTCAAAAAGCGTTATTTCTTCACTTTTCCTTTGATCTCGCGCAATTCCTCGAGGATCAGATCATATTTGTCGCTGTATTTGTCCAACAAGTCTTGTAAGCGCCCCTCGCGCTCGCGATTTGCTTTCATAATATAAAACAACAACCAGACAAACAAAGCAGCAAATGGCCCTTGCTGAAGTAATACGGTTGTTACTTGATCTTCCATGTTTGATCTCCCCTTTTGTCACTGTACAGAACGAGTGTTCCTGCACCGTCCTTATCTGTATTTTGTACAAAAGGCTTGTACATAATTCGTTGAAAACAAAATTAATATCCATACTTTTCTTTTTCCCTCTCATTTAGTACAATAAATTTGTACATCCTCATAGGAAGGACTGGCACGCTCATGCTATCTCAGCGCTTACGCACAGCTCGTAAGACAAAAGGTCTGACCCAGGAAGAGTTGGCAGAGCATGTCTGCACGACCAAGGGGACGATCAGTAACTACGAGAACAACCACAGCACACCACCGAATGACATGCTACGGCAATTGGCTGATGTGCTGGACGTCACAACCGATTGGTTGTTGGGCCGCACAGATGAAGTCACAGCCTATATCCTCCCCGCAACTGAGCAGACAAATCAACGTTCGTTGGACGAGCTCTTGCAGGAAAAGATCGATGACCCAGACGACTACTATTTCCTAGACGGGTATCTGGACGCTTCAGAAGAGGAGAAAAAAGAAATTCGCCGCTACTGGTACGACTTGAAGAAACAGTGGAAAGTCCGTAAAGTACGCGAGGAACGACCTCCGTCTTTGTTTGACATCACGGAAGACATCAAAAAAAAATAAAAATAACCCCAGTGCGGGGTTTTCTTTTCAGCACAAAGCAGAACGTACGTTCCTCACCATTCATTTAGGAGGTCCTTGATGCTTCACTCCCTTTTGAAAGAAATCTGCGAACCGCAAACATGGCTCGAGAGTCGCGTGTACTTGTTGCTTCAGCATCACGGCATCGACCAGCCCGAACAAATCGATCTGCATCTGCTGTGCGAAACGTACGGCATCGAGATCCATCGCATTTGCGGCAGGAGTCGTGCACACGCGCATCCCTTTTCTCCGGGACGTTATGTCATTGCGGTGGACGAGCGACTCGATCCAGCTACCCAGCGGGTTAAAATCGCGCATGAGCTTGGACATTTGCTCCTTCATGAAGGCATTCAGCCCCAAAGCAGCGAATGGATGATTGACTGGCAAGAATCGCAGGCGAATCATTTTGCCGAGCATTTGCTGCTCCCCATCTACATGATGAGCCCCCTGCTTGCCGATTGCTCGCGATACAACGCTCCGGCTATGTTGGCTCAGCGCTTTCAGGTGCCGATGCCTCTTGCTCGCGCCCGTTTTGAGCGCATACTGAGCCGACTGTATGCCAAAGGCTTTCCCGTCTATGGATAAATTAAGACGCTAGTTATGAAGGAGGCGATACCTGATGAAACGAGTCTTTATTGCCGGAGATGCATACACGACTCATTTTTTTGATCTCGCCTTGGACCAAGACGAGGAGCTGTCGCTGTTACCCTCCTTGCAGGTAGCCAGCTATCACGTGGCCCGCTTTGCTCTCATCATGCGAGATGATGGCCTTCGTGGTCTCGGTATTTTTCCCGGAGATGCTCTCTTGATCGCAGACTTTTCGATGGAGCCTGTAAAAGACAGACCTGTGTTGATCCGACAGGAGGGGCAGTTTCTTGTGCGCATCGCAGCAGACGTCAATCCATTGGAATGTCTGTTTACAACCACACGCGAGCAAGACACCCCCATGCTACTCCCCTCGGAAAACATTCGCATTACAGGTGTTGTATCTGGTATTATTCCACGTTCATCATCGTAACCTCATTAAGCAGCCAATCCTTGATTGCTGCCACTGTTTGCTGCCACTGCTCCTGCGGGGTAATGGCAGCAGGCTGGTCGCCCTCCTGCGATCCATAGCTTCCGAACTGGGAGTGATTCCCCCCTTCTATGGACATGTACACAGTACGATCGGGCAAATATTGCTTGCTCTCCATAAACCTTTCCATATTGATCACTCCATCGCGAGACCCGAGCAAAGACAGCACAGGCAAATTCACCTTCTTCAAGTTCCCCTGACTATTCGGATACGCTCCCAGTAAAAACACGCCGTTGATTCGGTCCGGGTGGTTTGCTGCGAATTGAGCTGCCATAGTACCACCAAGCGAATGTCCTCCGATGACAAACGTTTTATTCGGGTACGCCTTCAATACTTGTGTGGCTCGCGTCATATCACTTACAGCCAAATTCAGCGGCATTCGTGCGAGAAAAACATGGTAGCCGGAGCCTGCCAAAGCACGGGCAATCGGTGCATAGCTCTCCGGTTTGACAAGTGCTCCCGGATATAAGATGAGTCCCGGTTCGCGTGACTCCCCGCCTTGGAAAATAATCCAGTCATTCGTATCCATGACCGTAATCCCCTCACCGCCTTGCATGGCCGTTAACGCTGCCTGATCGGGCTGATATGGCTGCAAATACCATATAGCCAGACAAATCGCCCCAAGTGTCACCAATACGAGTGCCTGAAACCATTTTTTGCGCGCTTGACTCATCCTACCCACCTCGTTTCCGTTCCCATGTATATGCTACTTATTATGTCTCAAACATAGAAAAAACCGTCAGAGACAAAATCCCGACGGTCTTTGGTTAAGGCTCCATTAACCTTTTTCCTTCTGCCGCTCACGAAAACGGCGCACCTTCATCAGGTTTCCGCACATTTTGTCATCACACCAGCGGCGCACCCGGTTGCGGCTTTCATCATAAAACACCCAGCGGCAATCCTCGTTGTCACATATTTTGATTCGCTCCAGATGCTGTGGGGCAAGCAACTCCGCGAAAGAAGCTGCAATTTGTGCCATGACGAGTGACCATCCCTCTGCTTGGCTGGATTGCTTTTGCCTGTAGCCGCCCTCCTCATCTACATACAACACCTGCGTATGAAAAGGAGCGAGAGCCAACACTTTGTTCAATTCCACAAGGTCCTCCTCTTGGAATCGGTCTCCACGGATTACGGCCTCTAGCATACGTCTCAAACGCTCCCGCAATTGCAAAAGAGACGCGGCACACGCCTCATTCATCGGCAGCGGTGCGGTTAGCTTGTATGTCTGCAAAAAGGATGACAGCCATTCCTCTTTCTCCAGACGATTTTCCCCACGACCAGAACCGCGCCAATCCCGCCAATCACTATTTAAAAAATCGATACAAAGCCAGTCCATGTCATCAACTCTCCTGACGAAACCCTTCATTTTTCTCTCTTGTATGACCATACAGGATATGGTAGTCTTTATTTGTAACTATCGTAATTGAATTAACTGGTTACACAATCATTTCTTACAGCTATTATAGCGTTTCATCAATCTGTTTCACAGACGAGGAGGAAGCGTATGAATCGGAAGGAATTGCTTTTGCACGGTTGGGAATGTGCCTATGACAAGGAAGACTGGTATCCACCCTTAAAAGAAGCGCTTGCCGGAGTATCAGTAGCGGAGGCATGCTGGCGCCCTGTGGGAGAAGCAGCCAACACAATCTGGGAAAACGTCAGCCACCTGCTTTATTACAAAGAACGCCTGTTGCATCGTCTTTTGGGCACCGAATTTCCTGGCTCCGCTGTGACGAACGATGATACCTTCACCCCATCCGGTGGTCCAGATGACGAAGACGCTTGGCAAGCTACCCTCTTGCGAATGGAAAGCGTCCATCACCACATTCATGAAAAGCTTTCCTTGCTGACGGATGAAGAGTTAAACCAGATGGCTACCTATAAACCCATTTACCAGGCCGTAATGAGTCTTGTCTTGCATGATGCGTTTCATACGGGACAAATCGTCCAAATTCGCAAGCTGCAAGGCTCCTGGCCTGCCAGACGTTCATTTGAATAACAAAATTTCACATTGATTAATCCCGAACAATCCTTTATAGTTGTTAAATCACATAATTTCATACATGTTATCCTCATCTTTCACGGTGGGGATAGAGGTCGCGGCTTTTATATCATCCTGTACGAGATTCAGAGAAAATCAATGACTCCAGGTAAGGAAAATCCGCCGAAGCTCATATCGCGTCTCTGTGCGATTGGGTTGGGGCTGTACTCGAAAGAGGCAGAACTGTCACGTTTGCATGCCAAGCAAACGTGGTGAGCTATCTTCAGTGAAGGCTTGGTGGGGATTGGATGATACCGCCCTATGCCATTTTTTTGGCTATGGCGGTTTTTTAATTTCCGACCTTCCTTCTCAAAAATCAAGAAAGGTCGTGCAAGCAGCTTATGTCACAAAATCAATTGCAACGTGGTTTAAAAGCCCGACACCTGACGATGATCGCCATCGGCGGCTCGATTGGGACGGGATTGTTTCTCGCGAGTGGAGGCTCGATCCATTCCGCTGGACCTGGTGGAGCTTTAGTCGCCTATCTCGCCATTAGTATCATGGTTTACTTTTTAATGACCAGCTTGGGGGAAATGGCGGCCTTCATGCCTGTTTCCGGTTCGTTTTCGACGTATGCCACACGGTTCGTCGATCCATCTCTCGGCTTTGCTCTCGGCTGGAACTACTGGTACAACTGGGCGATTACCATTGCCGTCGAGCTGTCAGCTTCGGCACTTATTATGAAATATTGGTTCCCGGATACCCCAGCGATATTGTGGAGCGCTTTGTTCCTCGGATTGCTGTTTGCCTTGAATCTCCTGTCTGTGAAAGCCTATGGAGAATCAGAATATTGGTTCGCCTTGATTAAAGTAATAACGGTCATCATCTTTATTATTGTGGGTGTGTTGATGATTTTTGGCATTATGGGCGGTCAAGCAGTCGGCTTCCAAAACTTCACCAAAGGCGACGCGCCATTCAATGGCGGCTTCATGGCCCTGCTCGGTGTCTTTATGATTGCCGGATTCTCTTTCCAAGGGACAGAGCTCGTTGGTGTCGCAGCTGGGGAGAGCGAAGACCCTGCCCGCAACATTCCGAAGGCCATCCGTCAAATTTTTTGGCGCATCTTGCTTTTCTACATCCTCGCTATTTTGATCATCGGGTTGTTGGTTCCATACGATAATCCAAATCTGATCAGTGGCGACCTTACGGATATTGCGATCAGTCCGTTTACGATTGTATTTGAAAATGCCGGATTTGCTTTTGCAGCATCTGTCATGAATGCCGTTATTCTCACGTCTGTATTGTCTGCTGGTAACTCTGGTATGTACGCCTCTACACGCATGCTATGGAACTTGGCGAAAGAAGGAAACGCACCAAAATGGTTCGCGAAAGTAACAAGTAACGGCGTACCGATCAATGCCTTGATCTTGACTGCGCTCATTGGCGCCCTTGCTTTTCTGTCCTCTCTGTTTGGGGAAGGCGAAGTGTATGTATGGCTTTTGAATGCTTCCGGTATGTCAGGCTTCATCGCTTGGCTGGGAATTGCCATTAGTCACTATCGTTTCCGCAAAGCGTTTATCGCTCAGGGTCGTGACTTAAGCGAATTGCCTTATCGGGCAAAATGGTTCCCGTTTGGACCGATTTTTGCCTTCATCATTTGCTGTATCGTTATTTTGGGGCAAAACTACTCCGCATTCGTGGGTGGAATGATTGACTGGTATGGCGTCCTGGTCTCTTACATTGGCCTGCCACTCTTCTTAATCATTTGGCTCGCTTATAAAATCACCAAAAAGACCAAGCTCGTCCCGCTTGAACAAGTAGACTTCAGCATGGATGAATACACGAAGTAATCGAAGAAAAAAATACGGACTTCCGTTATCTGAACGGGAGTCCTTTTTCATCTTTGCCAGCATATTAAAAATGGACCAAAAACAGCCGATAGTATAGGCAAGAAGCAATTGAGATCCGTTTCCTTCCGTTCTCACAACTCATACCAGTCATCTGATAAAAGGTAACCAGATCTCCTGCCATCACGACTGAACATGAATCCATGTGAGGAGAGTAGAACATGCAAATCCAATCGAATACCCGCTACCTACCCCCCCAGCTTCCAACTAACCAACCTGCACCCAAAATGGTGACAGGAACTAGTCTGGGATTGCCCAAGCCCGATACTGTAGACCTTCGTTCACACAAGGCACGCGAGCTACCTGCTGATGCCATCGAACATCACAGCGTCCAATTTTTCTTTAGCACAGAGATTAATGAGCGTTTGGATAAAATTTTCGCAGATAAACCACCCGAGGCTCGCAAAGCCTTTGACCACATCCTGGAGCAAAATTTTTTCAACTCCCAATCCACCTACACGGATGAAGAAAGAACTGCTTTGGTAGAAGTCGGTTTAACCCAAGGTAAATATTTGGCAGACCAATACATGGGTGATGAAAAAAATGCTGCTGAATTTTTGGATACCCTCCAGCTGCTTGCTGGAGTCGCCAAAACACGAAAGGTTGACCCTGCAACTGGCAGTGCCAGCTACGTAGAGCTTCCGCAAAAACCACATGGGGCGCCGAACGACTATGTTAATCCGTCCACGCTGATGGAGCGGTATGACCCAGAAGCCTACAAAAAAATGCAAGCGGCCACAACCAATCAAACAGAGAAAGTAAGCACGCTGATTCAATTCGTCAAAAAGCTGCAACATCGTCCAGACTGGATCGCACAATACCGAAACGAACAAGCTACGCTTCTCTCCGATTTAAAAAATACAAAAATCGCTAACCACTTTGAGAATGTAAATACAAAGGACGCCACTGAATTTGTTCGTCAAATGACTACACTCACTGAAAATACTTCCTTTTCTACCTTCACACCATTGCTACAAACGAATCTTGCCTCTTTTATGAAGATCCTAGCCAAGAAAACGAGTTAACTGCACAAAGATGATCGCCACAGCCTCCGCCCGAACTTTTCCTGGGACTGGGGCTGTTTTTTCGTGTGTAGTACCAGTCTCTTTCCTTTTCCAGTTAAGGAAATTGGCAGGCAGATGGTGGACATACTAACCCGTAAAGGAGGAGACGAACATGGATGACACTCGCGAAAACGACCTGCCTGATTTCAAACAACTGGATGACAGACTAATCGCTCAACCTCCGAATAGCCCAATAATCGCAATCCGTACCAATCTAGACAAGGAACCAAATGACATCGACAATCCGTATGTGCAGCAAGACTCTACACCCACTGGGCAAAATAAGGGGGACGCAAATGACTGATCGCATCTCAAAGGAAAAGCCGGACATGGGTTATAACGGAAGCAATATGCATGGTTATTCCCTTACACCAAAGGAAGGGACATTGGACCAAACTGCAAAGACGGCTGCGGCAAAAAAAGAAAACAGGGACAAAGAATAGTTCTTTCCCATCACGAAGAACAAATCCCCTTTGGGGAAACAGGCAGATGCTCACTTTGCCTTTTTCCTGAAGGGGATTCCTTTTGGATTTCTGACCAAGAACATGATGAAAAAACATTTTCTTATTGACGAAATTCTATTGGAAATATATACTTTTCATGGATTTGATAATGAGAATCGTTATCAAATTCTTGCATATATGATCAGGAGGTTGCCCCATGAAATCCAGGCTCTTCAAACACATTTACAGCACAACATTAGTCACTTCTCTCCTCACAGGTGGCGCCCATATGGCTCTGGCCGCACCACTCGTGGCCACTGCTGAACAGACGGATGTTTCCCTTTTGTCGCTAGATTTCGCAGTCGAACAGGCAATAAAGAACAGCGTTGATCTGGAGGTGCTTCGGCTTGATTTAGATATTACGAAGTACGAGACATCCATCACACTGAGAGAAAAAGAAGAAATCAAAAAAGCCGACATCATGACTCTGGCTGATGCAAAAAAGAAATTCGAAGACGCAGCCAAAGCGGTCAAAGAAGTAGTTGTCGATGAAGTCGCCCTGAATACGCAAAAAAACACCATACAATTGCAAGTGCAAAAAGCATTCTTCGAAGTCCAGTCATTAGACGCAAAAATCAAAGCGCAGAAGAAAAGCTTGCAAAGACAGTACTGGTTGGACTCCCAAGAAACAGAAGCTCATAAAAATCTTGCTGCCCTTGAAACCAGCTACAAACAAGCATTGGCCAAGCTCAACGATTTATTGAATGAAAAAGCGGACAGACAATGGAAAATGACCGCTACTGATCTGACCCAGCATGAGCTACTTTCCCTGGAGCAATTGCAAGCAAAAGCTTTTGAAAAACGTCCTGAGATGATCAAGGCACAAGCAGAAATAGACTTTGCCCAAGTAAGAATTGATTACACGGCAGAGTATTCCGCACTCAGTACACATAAAGGTACAATCGCAAAAAACGAGCACAAAAAAGCGGAACTGCAAAAACAAAAGACACAAAAGAAAGTCGGCCAAGAAGTAAGTGACAACTATACGAAGATACTGGCAGCAAAAAAGACTTTAGAGGAAAGTACAACGAAGAAAGAAACCGCATTGGAGCGCTATCAGGCAACAATCGATCAATATAGATTAGGAAAAGCATCGATGAAAGAACTGATGGAAGACGAAGCAAACCTGTTTGACTCCGAAACAAAAGCAATCGAATCGGTTTATCAATACAATCTCGCTGCTACCACCTTGAATCAGTCAACTGGCTATTAATATTTCGTATAACGAAGGATCTCATTTATTCATTTAAAATAAAGAAGGCTTCATCCCACAGGGTGAAGCCTTTACTCATTTATTAGCCTCTCAAAAACTCCCGGCATTACCAGACGACCACCGTCTACACCAAAATCCTCTATGAACCACCAAGCCGATAGCACACTGTGGCAATACGCCCACGCCAACACTCTCTCTTTTTGCAAAGACAGCGCCTTCGTCAGCCCATCGACCCGCTGTTTCATTACTTCTTCTATCCCATCCTCTGGCAAATGGTTCAGCAAAAACGGAATCACCTCGTATTCCGTCTCCCCGATCAGCCCTTTTGGATCAATAGCCAGCCACGGCTCTCTCTCAGCGCGCAAAATATTTTCATGATGAAGATCACCATGCAGCAGGCACTGTTCTTTTTGTGTGGAGAGAAGTTTTTTGTACCATTGCATGGCCCACTCCACCATTTGCTCGGGAATCGGTCCTGTCCCCCCTTGGAAATGAGGGCGAATCTCTTCCAGTCCCACAGCCCAGTCTGCTATCGTCGGAAACATAGACGCACGCTTGCCAACTCTCGAAATGGGGGTATGCATCCTTTTGATCACGTCCGCCACGCATTGAATTCGCTCGTCTTCACTACTCAGCATATCCAGTGTCTCCCCTGGCATGATGCGCTCCAAAAGCATGATCCCTTTTTCCTCGTCAGCATCGAGTAGCTGCACCATTCCCCGCCCTGCAAAAGCCCGAATCGCTGCCAGCTCTCTTTGCCAATCCTGTCCAGGCACGCCCAGCTTCAGCACTGCGTTTCTCCCATCCTTCAACACAACTGGTGCGACAAAGTTATAGGAGAGTGGAAACGGCTCAAGCACCTTTAGAGACCACCGTTCTTCGCAATCGGCAATCAACTCATGAAAGGAATCCAGCCAGAGACACCCCTCTTCTTTATGTACGCCCATAATTGTTTGGGTAAAATGGGTTGGCAGTGAAATCATTAAGGAATCTCCTCCTAAAAAGGCTTGTGGCTTTAAAACTTCTTGCCCTACCTTCAATCATTCTTCTTACACCAGTTTTCAAGCTGTTCCCTTCCTACAGCCGCGTAAGAAGAAGCGCATTTCCAGTCAAGCGCCTCTGGAGCACAACTCAGCTTCGGAAAAAATGGCGGGGGTTTTCAGCTTCACTTATGAAATACTTCACCGAGGCTTCTACGTTTGAAGCGCTCCCGCCATTTTTTCCGAAGCGGCCAGTGAATCCCCCTTGCGGGGCGTAGGCCGAAGTGCAGACTGGAAATGCGCTTCTTCCCCACCACAGCCACTTCGCAACAAAGGGGACAGCTTCGAAAGCCGCCCCCCTTTATTTCCCGGAAAATGTTATGACAGTCGTCCCATCAAGCTCTCCATACGTTCTAGAGCCTTCTTCAACTGCTCCATCGATGTTGCATAAGAACAACGGATATGCCCCTGTCCGCTTTCGCCGAACACATCTCCAGGTACGACAGCTACCTTTTCCTCCATCAGCAGCTTCTCTGCAAACTCAGAAGAGCTGAGGCCTGTAGAAGCTACAGACGGGAATGCGTAGAATGCTCCGTCCGGCTCGTGGCAAGTCAATCCGATTTGACGGAATCCATCTACCACATAATTGCGGCGCTGACGGTAGCTCTCAATCATTCTTTCCTTATCAGAACGTCCATGACGCAGAGCTTCCAATGCAGCCATCTGAGCCATTGTCGGTGCACACAACATGGTGTACTGATGGATTTTCAGCATGCCTGCGAGCAAATCAGGCGACGCGCAGACATATCCCAGACGCCAGCCGGTCATCGCGAATGCTTTGGAAAAACCGGAGATCAGGATCGTCCGATCTTTCATCCCTGGCAGAGCCGCGATACTATCGTGCATTCGACCGTAGGTAAGTTCCGCATAAATCTCATCGGAGATCACCATGAGGTCATGCTTTTCAATGATCGGCAAAAGCGTTTTCCACTCTTCTGCCGTCATAGTCCCCCCAGTCGGGTTATTTGGATAGCAGAAGATGATTGCTTTTGTACGCGCGGTGATGTGCGTCTCCAGCTCTTGCGGTGTCAGCTTGAACTGGTTTTCCATCGTTGTTTTCAGGAAAACCGGCACCCCGCCAGCTAAGCGAATGACTGGTTCATAGGAGACATAGCAAGGTTCCACAACCAACACTTCATCACCCGGATCGAGAATGGCACGCAGTGCGATATCAATCGCTTCGCTGGCACCAACCGTCACGAGAATTTCTGTCTCTGGATGATAGCTGACAGAAAAACGTTCTTCCAAGTATTTCTGAATTTCCACACGCAATGGCAGCATACCTGCATTGGATGTATAAGCTGTATGTCCACGCTCCAGCGAAGAAATCGAAGCTTCTCTCATGCGCCAAGGAGTAACGAAATCAGGCTCCCCTACACCTAAGGAAATGACTCCCTCCATCGATGCTGCCAAATCGAAAAAGCGGCGAATGCCTGATGGCTTCAATGATTGAACTGTATTGGATAAACGGTTTTTGACTTTGACTTGTGTATTCACGGCGTAACCACCATCCTGTGATCTTCGTCACGATCTTCCAGCTCAATGCCATCGTGCTTGTAACGTTTCAAAATAAAGTGTGTAGCTGTTGAGACAACGGAATCGAGAGTGGACAGCTTTTGCGAAACAAAAGTGGCTACCTCTTTCATCGTTTTGCCTTCCAAAATAATCGACAAGTCATAGCTTGCACCAGACATCAAGTAAACAGCCTTCACTTCTGGGAAACGGCAGATTCGCTCCGCCACTTCATCAAAGCCGACATCGCGCTTCGGCGTCACTTTCACATCAATCATGGCGTTCACGTACGGATGATCGTCCACACGCTCCCAGTTCACCAGCGCTGGATATTTGACAATGACCTTCTCAGCTTCCAATGCTGCAATCGTCTGTTCAACGACCTCAGTCGGCTCCCCGATCATTTTTCCGATTTGCTCAGCGCTCATGCGACTGTCTTCTTCCAACAGGTGTAACAGCTCTCTTTGCTTCAAGCGATCCATGCCCCACCACTCCAGTTTTCTCTTTATTTTTTACACAACCTCATAATGCAAAAAGCCCCAGCAACCAGACTCATGATTTCCATGAATCTGATTGCTGAGGCGAAGGTATCGCGTTACCACTCAGCTTTTTTGCCTCTCTCACAAAAGGCAAACTCGTGCTGTCTACAAAGACATGCGCCCCATAACGTGGGCCATCCGCTGCTTTCTACTTGGCATTTTCAAAAGCAGAGCTCCAAGGTGGCTTTCAAAAAGAGTTCGCGGCTGCCCTCTCAGCTAACAGGCAACTCTCTGGACGTCAAAATCCCTTTTTTACTTTCCTTTTCACGGCTGTGTTGGTTGTTTTATTGAATGTCTCAGATTATAAATGACGTTTTCTCTCATTGTCAACCAACAACTTCTGTCTTCTGGACCTCTTTCAAACCGTTAGGCAACCAGACGCGAAACACGGTCCCAGTTCCCAAGCTGCTTTGTACGTCAATTTTTCCACGATGATTTTCTACGATGGATTGGGTGATCGACAGCCCCAAGCCAGCACCTCCGCTTTTGCGTGCGCGTGAGGATTCAATCCGATAGAAACGGTCGAATACATGCGGGACATGCTCCGGTGCGATCCCTGCCCCATTATCTCTGAACGTCAGTTCAATCCCATTGGCAATCTTGCTCAATGTAAGCTCGATCTCACCGTTCACAGGGTCAGTATGCTGCACCGCATTTTGAAACAGATTGAGAATAACTTGCTTCATTCCGTCACAATCGAAAGTAGCCGTAACATTCGGTTCTACGCGGAAATGAACGTTTCGGTCACCTGCCAGGACCATGAGCTGCGATTCCATACTGTGCACGACCGCGTCCAACTGCCCTTCTTGCAAAAGAAAAGCCGGTTCCCGATCCATCCGAGCCAGGTAGAGCAAATCATTAACCAGTTTGTTCAGCCGCTCTGTCTCGCCGTACATGCTTTTCAAAGCTTTCTGCAAATGTTCGGGATTTGCCGCCGCACCGCGTAGCAGCACCTCCAAAAAACCATGGATGGATGTCAGCGGTGTTCGCAATTCGTGCGAAGCGTCTGCTACAAAGCGTCGCATCCGTTCTCCAGCTTCTTGCTCGATTTTAAAGGAGGTTTCCAACCGCTCCAGCATTCCGTTAAAGACCGCCGATAATTGATCAATCTCCATTTGGCCTTGATCCATCGGCAGTCGTTCATCCAAATTACCCGCATTAATCCGCTCAACTGTAACCTCAATACGAGAAAGTGGGTTCAGCGTACGGCGGAGCACAGGCACATAGGTTAACAAGCCAATTAGCAAGGCGAGTGCAGATGCAGAGAAGAAAATGATCAGCTGTGGAAATAGCACTTCCCGCATCGAGCCGACAGGTGTACTCAGTTGTACGATTCCTTGCAGCTGTTCAGGTGATTTGATAGGTGCCAGCACGACTAAATAATCCTTCCCAGTGCTACCTTCCAAAATTTTATATTTAAAAGTGCATACGCCACTAGCTAAGATCTCGCGGTATAAACTATCAGGAAAGCGTGGGGAATAGCCTTCGCTCGGATTCGCAAACAGCTCCGTCACATTGGCGTCGTTATCAATAAAGGCATACTTGATATCAGGTGTACGCAAGGAGAGCAACGCGCTGACATACTGATCGTATTTCGGGAGCGTTTCCGTATCTTCCAAGACCTGATAAGGAACGGTAACTGCCAGATTTAACAAGCTTTCCGCTTTGCTGCGAAACAAGAACTGCTCCATCAATAAGTATTGAATCATGCCGATTAGAAGCAGCAACCCAGATAAGATAAATAACGAACGTGACAAAAGCTGATAACGCAAAGAGTTCGGTTCTAGGAAGGCGGCCCATTGATTGTTTCGATTCATCGTCATACAAAATCAACCCGATAGCCCGCACCGCGCAATGTGCGAATGATTCGATGCTGACGATCGTTCAGTTTGTCACGCAGGGAGCGAATATACACCTCGACAATGTTCTCCTCCCCACCGAAATCATAGCCCCACACGTTATCCAAAATCATTGGTTTACTCAGCACCAAGCCGTGATTCGTCACCAAATATTTCAGCAAAGAGTATTCCGTTGGCGATAGCTCTAGAAGCGTTTCCTCGTAGGTAATTTCCTTTCGCCTGTCATCGATCTGGAAGGGGCCGAGATGTACCTTGGAGAGCAGATGTGGGTAATGATTGCGAATGCGCGCATGAATACGGGCAAGTAGCTCCTCAAAGCTAAACGGCTTGATCATATAATCATCGGCACCAAGCGTCAGCCCTTTTACCCGATCCTCCACGTCTTCTCTGGCTGTCAGCATGATCGTTGCTACATTCTGTATCTTTTTCAACATCCGGCATACCTCGAAGCCGTCCATGCCTGGCATCATCACATCGAGAATGACGACATGGGGCTGATGCTCCTTTACCATGGTCACGGCAGTCATCCCATCTTGTGCCGTCAATACTTGAAAACCTTCATTTTCAAGACCCATCTCCAAAAATTGCAGGATGGTCGGTTCATCATCGACAAGCAATATTTTAATGCCTTTGTTTAGGCTCATTTCTTTCACCTCACCTCTATTTTACCTGAACAGGCCAAGAGTAGCTGAATGTTTGCTGAATATGCCCTGAGTACGAGCTGAAAGCTTTTGATAGTACAGCAACCCAATAAATGTAAATTTAATATAAAAAACGTTGATAATTCTCTTACCATTGCACTTTCAACAAACTTTCAGCCAGCTTTCAAGCCCCACTCAGCTTCCTCTCTCATAATGATCCCTGCGTAGTCAAATACATACGACAATCTGAACACTTCAAAACATGGAGGTTATACAATAATGAAAAAGAATTCGGTTATCCTGACAGCATCAGTTGCCACGCTTGTGGTCGGTATCGGAGGTTACATGCTCTATGACTATTTCGTGGGAAACCATGTGGAGATTCAGCCTGCAGCTGCGGTAACCACAGCCTCATCTACCGCTTTGTCAACACCTTTGACAGCAGATCAACTGAATAAAAAATGGACAATCAATGACCAGTCCAAAGTCTATTTCTCCGTAACTACGTCGAAAGAAACGGTAAACTTTGAAATGGACGGCATTACTGGTAGCTGGGATGTAAACCTCTCTGCACCAGATCAAATGAAAGCAACAGCTTCCGCAGACTTGAATAAGCTGAACTCCGGTAATGAAAAGCGCGACACCCATATCAAATCTCCAGATTACTTTGATACAGCCGTGAACCCTGCAGCTACATTTGAAGCGAAATCTTTTGAGAACTGGCCAACCACTTGGACAGAAGGCCAAAAAGCTTCGTTCACCATCAATGGCGTCCTGACCGTAAAAGGACTTGCCAAAGACGTGAAAATTAATGCTGACGCGATTTATTCCCAAGGCAAGCTGCAGTTGGAAGGAACGTCCGTCGTAACGTTTGGTGACTTCGGATTGACTAGCCCTCATACAATCGTGGCCAAAACGGAAGAAAACATTAACATTACATTGCGACTCGCGCTGGATGCTGTTTAATCAATCGCTTTTCGCAGGAATTGCTTCGAGAGACGTCTGACATTCACAGACGTCTTTTTTCACAGTTTTTTACATTGTAATATTGACATTGTTAAAACGTTATCATAACATAAAAGCATGATATCAGATTCGAGCAAACGGAAAGGATGATCTTGTGAGTACGTCACCCCTTCGAGCCAAACGCATCCACTATCGTACCAAAAAGTACCGCTCGCCGGATGGACTTCCTACAGATATTTGCCTCTTTACGATCCTTTCCATCCCGCGCCAAACGAAAACAAAATCACTGCCACTCAAGCAATTGGCCGTCCTTTTGATCAAGCGAAAAAGCGATACATTTGGAGAGCAATGGGCCTTACCCGGCGGATTTTCCCATGAATCGGAGACACTGGACGAATGCGCCTATCGTGAATTGAAAGAAGAGACGAATATTGACCGCGATGTACACATCGAGCAGTTGAAGACGTACTACAAGCCAGGTAGAGACCCTCGTGGTTGGATCCCGAGTGTTGCCTATGTCTCCCTCGTTCATGAAGATTTATTGAAACACACACAGGCTAGCGACGATGCATCAGACGCGCTGCTGTTTCCGATTGAAGAAGCTTTTGCCCTCAACCTTGCTTTTGATCATCGTGAAATTTTGACTGACGCCTTACAGCGAGTTCGTGAGCAGATGCTGCAAACGACTATCGCCAAAGCGTTTTTGCCAGATGAGTTTACCTTGAGCGAACTGCTGCAAGTGATCGAGACCGTCGTTCCGTCCTTTTCGGCAAAAGATCGCGGAAATTTCGAGCGGCGCTTGCTTGCGACAACCAGACGGCAAGGATTGCTCGAGCCAGTTCTATCAGCTGACGGACAGCCTGTCTACTCGACCGAGTTTTCGAATTCACCAGCCAAGCTCTATCGCTTTACAGGCTTTACCCCAACTGCCATGATTTACTGAAAAAGTCCACATTCAGGAGGTTTTTGCCATGAAAGCTTTGATTGTGATCGACTACACGAATGATTTTGTCGCGACAGATGGTGCATTGACTTGTGGAGAGCCTGGTCAGGCTATTGAAAGACGCATTGGAGAGCTGATCCGCGACTTCCTCGCAGAAGGCGACTTTGTCGTCATGGCAGTCGACGCTCATCGCGAGCAGGACCCGTATCACCCTGAGACAGGACTCTACCCTCCGCACAACATTATCGGGACGGCTGGACGGAATTTGTATGGCAGCATTCAGGAGATTTACGAGGAATTCGAAGATACGATTCACTGGATGGATAAGACGCGCTACAGTGCTTTCCAAGGTACCGACCTTGCGCTATTGTTGCGTACGAGAGGTATTACCGAGATTCATCTGGTAGGTGTCTGCACGGACATTTGTGTACTCCATACAGCGATTGAAGGCTTCTATAACGGCTTTTCTGTCGTCATCCACGAGGATGCTGTAGCGAGCTTTCTTCCAGAAGGCCACAAATGGGCTCTCGGTCATTTTCAGAACCAGCTTGGCATGACTGTTCGAAAAAAATAACAGGCTCATGACGATAGGAGGCAATTTTTATGCGAATCGGCATTTATGGCAGCAGCTTTGATCCCATAACCTATAGCCATTTGTTCACCGCAGCGACCGTCGCTCACCGGAGACGACTGGACAAAGTCATTTTCGTACCATGCTCTTCAAAGCGTCATGATAAAAAATTGCAGACAGAGGACGTCCATCGCTTGCACATGCTCAAACTGGCTTTAGCAAGCAGTACACACAAAACAAACAAATATGACGAACCTCTTTTCGAGATTTCTACAGTCGAGATGGATGCCTTGCCAGGTGAAACCTATACGTACGATACGATGATGCACATGAAAAAGAAGTACCCGAACGACGAGCTCTTTTTCATCATGGGGTCGGATTTGTTAGAGGGACTGTCGAACTGGGGTAACGCTGAAAAGCTGATCGCAGGCTTCAACTTCATCGTGATGTCGCGTGAAGGCTATCCGACCGCTGACCTGATCGCCGAGGACGCGCTGCTGCGCAATCACGACGAGCATTTTCTCATTATGAGCAAAGGCATCAACATGGGAATCAGCTCTACCTACATCCGAGACGAAATCCGCAAGGGCGGCGATCCCAGCTTCCTGTTGCCGGATGCTTGCCTTCAGTACATTTATGAAAAAGGAATCTACAAAGAGCCCTACGTATAATCTCAAAAAGAAAAACAGCCGAACCTGGTGTCGGCTGTTTTTTTGTCGTCTCATCAACGATTAAGAGTATTAGCAATTGCAGGTTGTCGTATCTTTTTCTGATAGTTCACCAAGCAAATACTGCACACGATCAATACCAGACCAGCGATGAGCGAATACGTAACCGGCTCGTCCATGAAAATGGTACCCGTGACGACTGCGATGAGCGGTACGAGAAACGTAAAGGCGGCCACCTTGCTCGCTTCGCCTGCATTCACGAGCCCAAAGTAAATGACAATGGCAATCGGTACACCAAATGTAGCGCCATAGCTGAGACCGATCAGATACGGAACATTCCAGACAATGTCGGACCAGCTCTCTACGCCTGTCCCCAAAAGAGTTAAGGCCGCGCCACCGATGATGCATTGCATGGCAACCATCCACAGCGAATCTACCTTGGCACTAACTTTTTTCACATAGATCACGCCCAGCGCCCACGTAAGAGCCGTCAACAAACCTAAAATAACGCCCACGATGGAAACCTGTCCAGTCAGTCCATCTGCACTGACCGCAAGTATCCCGAGGAATCCCATGATCAGCCCGATGACCTTGAGGACCGTCATGCTCTCACCCAGCCACAACCAGGCAAAGAGTCCAATCAAGATTGGCTGGAAGTACACCAACACAGAGAATAATCCACCTGGCAAATACACGAGTCCAACCGTCTGAATGCCGTAAAAGCACAAGGTATTCAGAAAGGCAGATATACAATAGCGCAACCAGTTTTCACGCCAGTTGATCTTTTTCCATTTCGGTAAAATGAATAAAGCGAGCAGAAGTCCGCCAATCAGCGAACGCATTCCTGCGAATAAAATCGGTGGCGTATAAGCGAGTGACATTTTGTAGATCGACCAGCTTAATCCCCACATCAATACCAAACTTGCAATAGCAACAACAGTCTTACCCGAAAACTTTCCCACGAGGGGCCTCCCTTTCTAGCTGCACACTTGCTCTTATGTTTTTGTCCGCCTCTTATAGTACCACACGAAAGAAGAAGCCGGATGTTCTCACCCGGCTTTGCTTCCTGCCATATTATTGCAGCTCTTGGCGCAGGAACTGGTCGAAAGCATCTGTCGGAAGCGGCTTGCTGAACAGATAGCCTTGACCGTGGTCGCAGCCATTTTCCTTCAAAGCCGCTACTTGATCATGGAGCTCAATTCCCTCTGCGATGACATTCATATTGAGACTTTGCGCGATCGTGACAATCGCTTTTACAATCGCTTGACTCTCTTGGTTGTGATGAATGTCGCGAATAAATGAGGCGTCAATTTTGATGGTATCGACTGGCAAGCTTTTAATATAACTAAACGAGCTATAGCCTGTCCCAAAATCATCAATCGAAATTTGGATGCCGATGTCCCGAATCTGTTGCAGGACTGCCGTTGCCTCTTCCATTTTGACAAAAATACTCTCCGTAATCTCGAGCTCTAACCAATCAGGAGACAGATTGGTTTCCCGAAGAATATCCTTGATCATCTCGACCAGATCTTTTTGATAGATCTGTCTCGCTGACAAATTCACAGAGACCTTCAGGGTATATCCTTGATCGTGCCAGATTTTATTTTGTTTGCACGCCTGTTTCAAAATCCATTCCCCAAGCGCCAGAATCATTCCTGTCTCCTCAGCGATAGGAATAAAGCGATTCGGCGGGATGATGCCCAGCTCTGGATGCACCCATCTGACGAGCGCCTCCATGCCTGTCATCGAACTTGTCACAATATCGATTTTGGGCTGATAGTAAATTTGGAACTGCTCTTGTTCAATGGCTTTCCGCATCTCATTTTCCATCAAAATGCGCTCCAGCGACTTCGCCTCCATCGTTGGATCGAAAAAGTCATAGCCATTCTTCCCACGTGACTTCACTGTATATAAGGCCGTATCGGCCCTTTTCAACAAATCTTCGGGATTGTCCCCATCCTGCGGGTACATGGCGATACCGATGCTGCACGACACGTTGAACGCATGACCCTCTAATTCAAACGGCCGCTGTAACTGATTCATGATCTGCTCTGCCAATGCAGTCGCTTCGCTTCGATCTTGTAGATGGTTCTGCAAAATCGTAAATTCGTCTCCACCCAACCTGGCCACGACATCTCCTTGTTTTAGGCATGCCTGTAGACGCTTTGATGCTTCGATCAGCAACATATCCCCTACGTCATGACCGAACGAATCATTCACATCCTTAAAGCGATCCATGTCTAAAAACAACACAGCCAGATTCGATTGGAAACGCTTGGCCTGCATCATTTCCTTGCTGAGCTGTTGAACATACATCCGTCGATTCGGCAGGTCTGTCAACGCATCGTGATAAGCCAAGTGGTGAATGGTCTCTTCGGACTGTTTCCGGTCTGTGACGTCACGGGTAACGAGGAGCAGCTTGGTCACATTTCCTTCTTCATCCGTGATCGGATTGATTTTGCTTTCTGTCCAGATCACATCGTTTCTTTGGGTGTTAATCCGGCACTCCACCATGTACTCTTTACGTGTAGAGAAGGCATGCTGAATCGCATAAGCAAAAATATCTCGGTCATCCTCCACAATCCACTCGAACAGGTTATGGATTTCCTCATCAGGAACGGTATGCTCCCATACCCGCTTATGAGACGGGGACAAATAGAGGAATTCCCCATCCAGGTTGATGATGCTGATGATATCCGATGTGTTTTCCGCGATAATGCGATACTTTTCTTCACTCCGCTTGAGCTCGTCTTCCATCAGCTTACGACATGTGATATCACTGCGAATGGAAAGGTATTGATAGATTTCGCCCTCTTGGTTCTTAAATGGCACGATGGTTGTATCGACCCAATAATAGCTGCCATCTTTGGCGCGATTACGAATTTCCCCCCGCCAGACCTGGCCAGATCGAATGCAAGACCACATTTCTTTAAAAAAGCCTTGCGGATGGTAACCCGAATTAAGAATACGATGGTCTTTTCCAATCAATTCGCTTCGTTCGTATTTCGATATGCGGCAAAATTGCTCATTTGCCCGCAAAATAATCCCCTTATGGTCCGTAATTGCCAAGATCGTGGATTGGTCCAAAGCGTATTTGACATCTGCCAGCTCATTCACAACCATGTTCAGCTCACCATCTTTTTCGCGTAGTAGCCCAGCCCAATCTTGGGGTGTCAGTGAAGATAACATTTGGTTATTCATTTCAATCTCCTGTTTATACTTTCGAATACAGTCAAAAAAAATGATCCTTACAGAAGGATCGTAACGTTCAGAATACAAGTTCGTTCCATTTTACCATGTTTTTCCGAAAGTTCAACGAGAACAGCTGCGGTAGAAACAACATTTTTGCAAACTTCATGAGGTGTCCATACGAAAAAAATGAACCAGTGCACGTAGCCTGGCTCACTTTTTTCAACAATGGGTATGATTGGCCTGTTTCCCTTACAAACGGGCCAAAATGCTGCGATTGAGGTCCGCAACAGAATTGCTGCCAGACAGCGCCATCGCGACGTCAAATTCATGGATGAGTGTATCTAACACACTCGCTACGCCTTGCTCTCCTGCAACAGCCAGTCCATACAGGAATGGGCGACCAATCAGGATAGCATTGGCACCTAAAGCAATTGCTTTCACGACATCTGCTCCTGTACGCACGCCACTGTCGAGCAAGACAGGTATTTTGCCAGCTACCACTTCGGCAATCGCTGGCAACGCATCCAGCGTAGAAATGGCGCCATCCATCTGCCGTCCACCGTGATTGGAAACAATGATTCCATCTACACCATGCTCTAAAGCAAGTCGCGCATCATCCGGATGCAAAATGCCTTTTACCAAAATCGGTAGACGAGTATGCTCACGCAAAAAGGCGATATCGTTCCAATTCAGCGCTGGATGATAAATGTTTTTCAACACTTCCTCCACTGCATTCTCCGGCGTTACCTCAGGGAGTCGCGAGCAGAAAACAGGATCTGTCAAGTAATTCGCCAGTCCCCTTCCTTCGCGCAGTGGCGAATACCCGTTGCGGAAGTCTCTGCGCTTCCACCCTAGCATAACGGTATCTACCGTGAGGACAATGGCAGAATAGCCAGACTTTTCCGCTCGTCTGACCATGCTGGCAGAAACCTCTCGATCATTCGACCAATAGAGCTGGAACCAGCGATAGGCATCGCCCATCACTTCGGCAATCTGTTCGAGTGAGTGAGCGGAAACTGTACTGGCTACGAACGGCACTCCGGCTGCTGCTGCCGCCTTGGCAGACGCCAGCTCTCCATCGGGATGTGAAATCGTCTGCATGCCTACAGGTGCCAAGAAGATCGGTGTGCGCAACGCTTGATTGTACATCGAAATACCGATGGTGCGACTCGTCACATCCCGCATCATCCGCGGAATGATTGCCCAACGGGAAAAAGCTGTCCGATTTTCTACCAGCGTTTCTTCTGCCCCTGATCCCCCGGCAACATAATCAAATGGCCCATCCGGCAAAACCTCTCGCGCCTTTTTCTCCCAATCCTCAATGGAAATCGGCAGTGCCTGCGTGTCTTTGTTCACACGGGTAAATAAGAGTGATTCTTCATTTGTTTTCGTCATATGGTTTGCTTTCCTTTCTGCGATCGTCTTTCATCTTTTTTATCTCAATTCACATAAATTCGCAATAGTCTTAATCTCAATTCTATTGTTGAGCTTGTCCATTCTCACACGCGCCTTTTTCAAGGCTACTTTTTCTTTTTGCCTTTTCGGGCTGCGCGACGGATTTGTTTCTTTGCTTTTTTTGCTTTCATTCCACGGGTAATGGAACCCACCCATGTGATGGTTTGACTATTTTCATTGATGACCTTCACTACGTTACCGCTATTATTTCCACCCGAACCAGCAAACGCTTTGGTTACGCTTTTCGGAGAGTTGTTTGCCGTATCGCCAAAGTTGATATTCCCGACATTATTGGTAATGGTTACCGTGCCTACAAAAGTCGGCAAAACTCCTCCCTCCCCGTTGCGTAATGGCTTATTCCCATCATATTCGATCGGTTTGGCGCCCGCTTGGACGATGGTTGAGGGCATTTGTCCGATGTGATCTTGCGAAAAAAAATCTCCCCGAGTAGACAAATCTACGCGAGGAGAAAGACCTTTTTATTGCGCGGTATAACCGCCGTCGACCAGCAAGCTTGTCCCAGTGACAAAGGAAGCATCATCGCTGGCAAGGAACAGAACAGCCTTGGCAACTTCTTCTGGTTTACCCAAGCGCCCCATCGGATGCAATCCAATCAGGTGCTCGTTTAAGGCTTCATCTCGACCAGCGATCAGCGGCGTGTCAATATAGCCTGGGCAGACCGCATTTACGCGAATCCCTTGCTTGGCATACGTAAGTCCCAGTGTCTGGGTCAGGAGCTTCACGCCACCTTTGGCGGAAGAGTATGCGGTCACACCTGCTTTTCCGGCATGGCTATGGATCGAGCCACAATTGACGATCGCGCCGCCAGTCCCTTGCGCCAGCATTTGCTCGATAACGTATTTATCGCACAAGAACACGCCAGTCAGATTGATATCAATCGTTCTTTGCCAATCATCCATACTCAACAGATGACCTGGTGCGTCTTTCGCGATTCCCGCATTGGCAAACAGAATGTCTACCTTTCCGAACTTTTCTACAGTGGCGCTCACCATATTTTTCACTTCGTCTTCTTTCGTTACGTCCGTTTTCACGAACAACGCATCGAAGCCCGCCTGATTGAGCTCTTCCGCCAATTCATTTCCACGTGGGGAGAAGTCAGCAATCACTACTTTTGCCCCTTCATTTGCGAAGAGACGGACGGTTGTCTCTCCGATTCCGCTTGCTCCACCTGTTACGATCGCTACTTTATTTTCGAGTCTCATGGATAACTCCTCCTATTTTCGAAAATGGTATTCGTACCGATTTATCTCGCTGTCGCGCCGCCATCGATGACGAATTCCGCCCCTGTGACATGGGAAGACTCGTCAGAAGCGAGGAACAGCACTATATTGGCTACATCCTCGACAGTACCGAGTCGACCTGTTGGAGTAGCTTGTGCCAGCTCTGCTTTGGAATGCTTTGTCGTTTCCGAAGCATAGGACACCATGTTTGTATCGATATAACCAGGGTGAATCGAGTTTACGCGCACACCTTGTGCCGCATACTCCATCGCTGCATCCTTGGACATGATACGAACCGCTCCCTTGCTCGCTCCGTACAAGACGTGACC
Organism: Brevibacillus sp. DP1.3A; assembly: GCF_013284245.2. Lineage (NCBI taxonomy): Bacteria > Bacillati > Bacillota > Bacilli > Caryophanales > Paenibacillaceae > Brevibacillus > Brevibacillus sp. DP1.3A. The sequence continues at coordinate 5,552,958 of NZ_CP085876.1, forward strand.
CGGTGCACCAAAAAGCCCAGCGATGGAAGAGGCATTGATGACAGAACCACCTTGTTGTTTTGCCATGTGTGGCATCACATGCTTCATTCCCAAAAAGACGCCCGTTACGTTAATCGCCATGAGACGATTCCATTCCTCTACGGTAATCTCCGCCAACGGTTTAATGATATAAATGCCTGCATTGTTGAACAGGATATCTACTTTCTCGTATTGTTCTACGGTGGTTGCCACTACCTGCTGCCATTGCTCTTCACGGCTTACATCATGCGCAATCGCGATGGCTTCTCCACCCGCATCCTTGATTTCGGCTACCGTCTGAGAGGCACTTTCCAGATTGATATCGGTAACGACTACTTCCGCACCTTCTTTGGCAAAACGAATCGCCGTTGTTTTCCCGATTCCTGTTCCGCCACCGGAAATGATCGCTACTTTCCCTTCGAGTCTCGCCATTGAAAACGCCTCCATTTATTATGTCTTTTATACCTGATCCCTTGCCTTGCTTTCATTATAGGACTCTTTTATATTTAAAAATATGTAAACATACTTACCCTTCCTTAAGTACGACTAAAGGATGTGAGCTTGCCAAATGCATCTGGAACAACTGGAATATATCGTAGAAATAGCGAAGGCAGGCTCCCTGACCAAAGCCGCTCAGAACAAGCACGTGACACTCTCTGCCATCAGCCAGTCACTCGCCAGTCTGGAAGCAGAGCTAGGCGTTACTCTGTTTACACGTTCGCGCTTAGGAGCTGTACCGACCTCTGAAGGGCGTATCATCATCAAAAAAGCGTTTGAAGCCTTGGGGAAAATCCAGGAGATCTGGGAGGAAGCACAAAACTACACGAACACGTTGACGGGTGAGCTGAGACTCGCCACGATTCCCGGTCCCATGAATCTACTGGTCGATGCCGTCGCGAGCTTTAAGAAAGATTATCCTCACATCCGTACCGAAATTGCAGAAAAAGGCACGCAGGAAATATTAGAGGACATTCTTCATGACAAGCTGGACATTGGGCTGGTCATCATCCACGAGAACCTGCTCAAAAAGAGCGAGGGACTTGGCTTGGTGTTCGAACAGCTGCTAGAGGGAAAAATGGTCGTCGGTGTCCCCAAAAACTCGCCACTTGCTTATCAGGATTCCGTTACGCCCGAAGAGCTCCGTAAGCAATCCTTTGTCCTGTACAACGACGACTATGTCAAATGGTTCGTAGAGGATTTTGCCGCTACATACGGTCCTGTCGACATACTGTTCACCACAAACAACACAGAAGCCCTCCGCAATGCGATCCGGCAAAATCTCGCTGTTACGATCGGACTGGACTACTCTTTTGTTCATGAACCACATTTGCAAGACTCCGATTCGAGAACCCTTGATTTGGATATCCCTTATCAACAACCTATTTATTATGGCTGGGTCCGCTCTGCGGAACGGCATTACTCCCGCATTTCCATGAACTTTATCAATCGACTGCAATACGATTTGAAAAGCAAGAAATACTCCCCACTTCCTTAGTAAGCAAAAAGGCTGCCGCATTATTTTCGCGGACAGCCTTTTTCCATGCATTCCTATTGCGCTGGAGCAAGGAATGTCTGTTTATTCTTACCATCGATGATGAGAGCCGATCTAGCCTTCACCACTTGATTCTCGTACGTGAAATCTTTCTGTGAGAAATTGGCGATCACTTGCAAATCATCCCCATAAACTGCCTTTTGCACGAGTCTGTCTTCAGACAACACACGATAATCGGTCATCTCTTGCTGCACTGCTTTTTTATGGAAGGGAGACCACACCTTCAGATAGTTCATGATCAACTCTTGTTCAGCATCCCACATCTTTCTATCCACATGATAGAGCGGCGGGACATTGTAGAGCAGTTCTTTGAGCATGCGAGTACCGACTTCTCCCTTGATCTTCAGGCTACCCCACTCCCAGTGATGGCTTGTGATCACCGAGTTATTGTAAACCAGTTTGAATAGCGGCAAGGAGTACGCTGGATTAATGTACACATGCTGGTACTCTTCCTTAATCGGAACCTGCTTCTTGTAACGCTCTGGAATCTCACCCGCTGGGGACCAATAACCTCCCACATAATACGGGCTTTGCTTGTTTTTTCTCATATCTGGATCTGCCCATTTGATGACAGGCGTCTCAATCCCGTGGGCAAAAGCAATGCTTCTACTAGCGAAGTCGTTGCCCGTCTCAGAGCCAACGACCAATTTCTTTTCATCACGAATATAGTCCATCCGTGCAAGCTTCGCCTTCATATCCTGCGCTTCTGTCGTCGTGTGCTCAGGCGAATAATCATCGTTGAAATCCCCTGCTGCATCTACATCAATAAACCACGAGTTAAAAGCGACATCGTTACTCATGATTTCATCCATACGCTGCTTCACACTTGGCAGCGATAAGGTTGGATTCAACAATCTGCCACGTTGCAGAAAACCAGCCTTCTTTTCTCCATTTTTCTTCGTGATTGTCGCATTCTCATACAAGCTCTTATCCTCGAAAATAGCCGTATTCCAATCCTGATTCTCTTCCTTATGAATGGAATGGTACGAGTCGTAACTGGCGATCAAATAGCCTGTATCATTCGCCTGTTGAGTGAATGCTGGCTTCATGTAAGCGGCAGTCCAGTCCGGCAAGCCGATCCATGCATTCGTAATTCCGGCTGCTTTCATGTCCGTGAGCAGATCAGTAGAATCCGCATTGCCCCACTTTTCTATCGGTGGAACGGCATCCTGCAATACACTTTTCAGCAGTCGTTTGTTCAAGTCGTACAGCTGTGCTTCCGTCAGCTTGTCGATCCCTTTTCCGATGAGTTCTTTTGTCTTCTCATCGACGTTCGTAAATAGCTTCGGATTGTAAAACTCACGCGAGCGCAACGCATAGTTGAACCCGCTGATGATCGCTCTCTTCTGGTAGTCCGCGACGTAATCCTGTTTTTGAATCTCGCGGAATTGCTGGATGCTCTCTTTTCCATCCTCGCTGCTTTGCAAGAACTGCTCCATCCATCCGATGAAGTTCGCGTCCATTTTGGTTTTCAATGCACGCCATTTTACATCCTCAGCAGTCAGGAAGCTCTTGTTCCACAAATAAAAATGAGGAGCTCCGTACAGCTTTTCCACATCCGGGTTCGCTTTCGCTTTTTCTGCCAGAGTCAGCAGCTCTCCCTTTTCCTTTATATAATCCTTGTACACGCCTGCAATGCTGACTGGATCATTGTCTGTTACATACAAGCGAAATCCGTAGGTCTTGTCTGAATTAATCGTTGTGAACTCATGCGAGAACGTGAAGGAAATCGTCGGATCGACTGCAAAATCGACTGTACTGTTAAACAAGTTGTCCACCACGTACATGAGCGCGTACTTGTTCTTATTGACAGCAAAAAAGCGCATGGAGAATGACTCCGCGAAAGTAAGACTCTCCTCTTTGAAAAAGGACTGCCACTCTCTGTCGTCGGCAGGAATCCACTTGCCTTCCCCTAAAGGCAGCATATAGCTAGATCCTTTCACGGTAGGCCAGGAAAAGCTCTCTGTCCCTGTCGAGGTCAGGGTGATTTGCAAATGATCCTCTTTCTTTTGAAGCGAGACATCCAGCTTATCGTCTGGATAGCTCCAGGTAATCTCCTGCTCACCTTTTTGTACATTCGCTACCTTACGCGCTGGGATGGGCTCAGAAGCACTTTCCTTCACTCCGTCTTTCTCGACAAATACTTCGAAGGTCTCCGGCTTCACATCAAAAGTAAAATCTGCGTGTTGCTTCGTCTGCACTTGCCCGTTAGCATGGTTGCTCTCACAACCAACTACTACTTGGAGCATGAGGGCGAACACGATGAGTAAAATCGCTTTTCTTTTCATGAAATCCTCCTAGATCGAATAACTATGTATATCGTAATACGATGTACACATGCATAAAAAGCCATCGAAAACCTTGTCCAAGGTCACCTTACAACTCGGCGACCTCGGTCCATGAGGCTTCTTCGACTTATGTTGCTTTTACGAGGGTGTAGCGGACAAATCGTCATCGAAGCGAATGCTTTTCCTTCGCCTGTGTATCATGGCTGCTCCTAATCGAAACATTCCATAACCAATCAGTCCCCCGATTACATTCAGCAGCAGATCATCGACATCAAAGCTTCCTAATGCAAGAAAAAGCTGCAACGCTTCAATGATAAGACTGGCGGACAATGTGAGAAAAAACACGCGATGCATGTTTTGAAAGGACAAGAATAAAAGCGGCAAAAACAATCCCAGCGGCAAAAAAATAAGGATATTCCCTATCAAGTTATACATCACCGTACCGAAGCTGTAATGATCATAATGGAAGACGTAATCCACCAAGGTTTGAAATGGCTTCGTATTTTGAAAAAGATGCGTATATTGCGGGACACCGTATTCGATCATCCTCTGCTTCCATTCCACTGTAAAAGCTCTGCGCCGGAAGCGATCAGGCGACAATAACAAGAGATAGCTGGAGATCGCTACATACAAGAAAAACAACGTCATGAGCCATTTGCGGAAGTATTTATCAATGAGCGGCATCGATTCAGACAGTTCCCGGCTGATTGCCCCCGTAGGCCCAAATCGTTGAATGGTCAGAGAGACGGCCTGCTGTTCCTCGTAGCCTTCTTCGACCAACTCACTCTTCATGCTCCTTAAATGATCCATCAGCTCATCTTTGACATCCTGCTTTTCCCATCTGGAACACGGCAAACGCCTGACAACCCGCTCTGCGTACTCTTCCAGCTTCATTCGCTTACTCACTTCCCTCATTGACGAGCGTAATGAGTCTGCTCAAGCTCTGCCAATCCTTCATCTTGTCTTGAAGAAGTCCCTGGCCGGTCTTGGTAATCCGATAATATTTGCGGCGTCCGCCTTCGTTGGCTTCCCCCCAGTAAGACTCCACTGCCTTTTGCGTCTCCAGTCGCTTTAGGGCAGGGTATAATGTGCCCTCACCGATTTCATACAGCTCATCGCTTTTATCGCGAATCTTCTTGGCTAACTCATAGCCGTACTGATCTTTCTGTGCGATCAGCGAGAGAAGCAATAGATCGATGCTTCCTTTCAACAACTCCTTGTTCACAAAAGCATCTCCTCCCCGTGACATGCCTAGAGATTATCACACTATACCTCGTGATACAAGGTAGTTCACCAAGGAAATTTGCAAAAAGAAGTTTTGGTGCTATGTAATTATTGACAATAACAAAATAGGTAATATAGACTATATTCGACAACATTTTTCATGAGTCTACATACTTTCGGATGATCATTCCTTTCTATACACAATCAGATTATAGGCCCATAGAACGAAGCAAAAAGAAAATTTTCACTTTTTTGGAGCAGGTTCCTTTTCATTCGTGACTTCATTCTCTCTAACAGGAGGCACTTACATGCTTGCCGACTTTCCGATGATCGTTCTGAATACGGTTCTCTTAGCCTATTTTGCAATTGGTGTGCTATTTTTGTATTCCGAATCTAAATTTTTGCGTAAAATGAAGACTCGTAGAAATAGATAAGCAGATTTTTAGATAAAGGAGTTTGCACGTACATTGAGATCTTTTTTCCGCCAATTTCTGCCACGTCAGAATCAACCCCAAGAAATTACCTACAAGGAACTGGAATCGAAATTGATCAAAGCTGCTCGCTACGATCTGTCTTCAAGCCACCTCTACATCCGTTTTCACGATGGACGAGAGCTCGTTTACTGTCGGGTCACTCCTTACGCTTACAATGCGTTTTTAAATGCTGACTCGTTCAGTGATCATTTTCATTCGTTCATCAGCCAACGGTACTTGAACTATCAGGTGATGTAGCCTGTCTATACAAAATGCCCTCAATCTGTCTTCTCGACACTGAGGGCATTTGTTGTTGATCTTCCTATTTTAATGCACGATGCAAAAAAGTTTTGGTCCGCTCAAATTTAGCGTTTGTAAACAATTGCTCAGGTGTTCCCGACTCTACGAATTCCCCGTTGTCCATAAACATGATTTGGTTCGCCACCTCGCGTGCGAATCCCATCTCATGCGTCACAACCATCATCGTCATATGCTCCTGGGCAAGCTGCTTGATGACTTGCAGGACCTCACCCGTCAGTTCTGGATCGAGCGCAGACGTAGGCTCGTCAAACAACAATATTTGCGGATTCATCATCAGTGCTCTGGCGATCGCCACACGCTGCTTCTGTCCACCTGAGAGCTTCGCCGGATACGCGTCTGCCTTATCAGACAGGCCGACCTTTTCCAAGAGATCTGCACTCTTTCTGTGGATGTCCTGGGGCGCCTCACCTTTGACTACGCGTGGTGCAATCTCCAGATTTTCTTTTACTGTGAGATGAGGAAACAGATTAAAATGCTGAAAGACCATGCCCATTCTCGATGTGATCTGCTTGATTTCCTGGTTACTGGCATAAACGCCGTCCTTCACCAAATAATCATCCTGCACACGAATGCTGCCACCATTCACCTGCTCCAGATTGACCAAGCTGCGTAGCATCGTGCTTTTGCCGGAGCCAGAAGGCCCGATTACTGCCACGACTTCGTTCTTTTTCACCGAAAACGAGACATCTCGCAAAACTTCCTGATTACCAAACGATTTCTTTAGATTCGATACTTGAATGATTTCCATATTGCGCCAGCCCTTTATTCGAATTTGAATCTTTTCTCCAGCCACTTAAAGAACAACGTCAACAATAGCGTCATCAACAAATAAATGATTCCCGCAATAAAAAACGGAACGATGGTAAAATCGCGATTCACAGCCGTTTGTGCAAAGTGAAGCAATTCTGGGACGGCAACCGCATAGAGCAGCGCTGTGTCTTTTACGAGCGTAATGGATTCATTTGCGACAGCAGGTAAAGCCACGCGAAACATTTGCGGCAAAATAATCTTGTTGGTTGTCTGCCATTTGCTAAAGCCGAGGACCTGTGCCGCCTCGTACTGTCCTTTGTCGATCGATAGCAGTCCTCCACGGAAAATCTCCGCGAAATACGCTGCGTAGTTCAGCACGAAGCCGAGGCATGCAGCTACGAATCGATCCATAACCAAGTATTCTCCGATCACTGGCAAGAGGGGGAGGCCAAAGACAAAAAACAATAGCTGTAATAATAGAGGCGTTCCACGCATGACATACACATAGGTGTGCGCGAACCAAGACAGACCTTTGTTGCTGCTATTCGCCATTAAGGTAATAAGAAATCCCAATGGGATCGATGCCAGAATAGCGATGAAGAACAGTAACACCGTCATCTGCGCCCCTTCTAGCATAGGCACGGTAATGGAGATAATATAGTCTAAGCTCATCTGGTATGCTCCTAATCCTTATAATAAAGCGTGGCTTCGCCAATCATTCGGCGAAGCCATCGTATCTTCCGTTTATTTCAACACGCGATTTTCGCCAAACCATTTTTCCGATATTTTAGCTGCTGTTCCATCCTGATTCATGGTATCCAAGGCTTTTTGCAGTTCGTTCAATAACGCCTCGTTCCCTTTTTTGACGCCCACTCCATACTCCTCAGGAGCAAGTGATTCTTCCAACAGCTTAAAGGTTCCAGATTCTTTTGCCATGTAGTAATCGGCTACAATCTGGTCGATGACAACTGCTTCCACGCGCCCAATCTTCATATCGCTCAATGCCAGTACATTATCAGGATACTCTGTAATTGATTTGACCTGATTTTTCATGTCATTTGCATTGACAGCGTCAGCTGCGGAAGACAGCTTTTGCAAACCAATTCCTTTACCGGCCAAGTCTGACAGCTTTGTCAAGTTGCTATTTGCCATCGTAACAACTACTTGCGCGTTTTTCAGATAAGGCTTGGTAAAGAGAACCTTCTCTTTTCTCTCATCTGTAATCGTATATCCATTCCAGATCAAGTCGATACGACCGCTATTTAGTTCAGATTCTTTTGCGCTCCAATCGATAGGTTGAAACTCGACTTGTTTGCCCATCTTTTCGCCGGCTGCACGTGCATAATCAATATCAAAACCGACTAGCTCATTTTTCTCATCCCGGAATCCCATTGGTGCAAACTTATCATCAACTCCGATAATCAGCTTGTTCGCGTCAGCGCCAGTCTTTGCGCTGGAACAGCCCACTACCAATGAAACCATCGCACTCAATAACAATGACATCCATGCTATTTTCTTCATCGTGATGATCCCCCTCGTTTTCCCTACTCTATATTTCACTCTGATAAAGTGGTAATACGTTAACAAGGTATCATGATAGCACATTAGCAAGGAATAGTCGATACTTTAGTAAACAAAAGCACCTTAGAAATATACGCCAAATGAATGAGTAAAATGCCCGACTAGCAGATGCACGTCTTTTTCTTTTTTCCGACACTCCCGCGTTCCTCTATCTTTTTGATATACTCCGTAGCCAACGGAACCTTGCACGCTGTCTGTCCGACGTCCACATGCACTTTGCCAATTTCTGTGGCCACTTCCAACGCTTCCTGATGAAGCTCCGGTACATATGCTCCTACTGAAATAACGAATTGATTCATGGTGTACCGTACGCGATTTTGTTCCTGGTGAATCGTCTCCTTCACTCTCATAAGGAGCCGCTTGATTTCTTCTTTATCTAGCTGTTCATCGGGAATAATCGACAAGTAGTTCGAATACGTATTCCACCCACATGTGGCTACCATCTCTTCTTTTGACTCGATCCATTCTCGTGCCAACTCCATGGCAAAAGGGCTCTCAGCGGCTACACTCGCAACCGTATATTCGGCGGGCGCGTACCAAGACGCTTCCTTGACCCAAGCCTGCAGCCGCTCTTTTGTCATGCTCTTCGGGTCAACCGTCAATCCTGCCAAGTACATGGCGTCGTAGTTTCCCGTATCGTACAGCGCCTGGACGAGCTGCTGATCACGCTTTACCTCCTTGACCAGCTTTTTCATATCGCCCACTCGCACGCCAAACAAAGGCTCTTTCGCCCCATGCCGCAATAACGTTTTTTTCGTCTGCTCTGTCCCCATCGCTTCGAGCTTCTGCATGACTTCTTCCAGCGTCATCTTGCCACCCTCCTTTTTCTTCTATTAAATAGGATAACCAGCAGCGCTACCTCCAACACGAAAAAGCCCTCCATATTCAAAGGAGAGCTTTTTCGTATCGGAGCTTGACGCCCTTTTCCTATCCTTACGCCTGATTGCGTACTTTGATATACGAAACATTTCTGACGTTGATGACAACATCATCATACTGGAGCCATCCGTCGCTTTGATTAGCGACCATTTGAATGATCTCTTCCGGTTCCGTCGATTCGATGCTAATCGTTTCACCGCCTCCGGAAAAGTAAAATTGAATCACTTTTACTTCCTTCATAAAATCCCCTCCTATTCCTTCTAGTTATCGGATAGTTGGAAAATTTTTGTTACGGGTGATTTTTATGTATACTTTTGTTGCAGCTATTCCGTTTTGAATGTCTATCATTTCAGTGAAAAGGGGTTTGTTGAAAATGCCGGATTCGGTACACACGAGAAAAGGAGCAGTTAAAGCCTCGCTCATCCCTGAAAATGTATTAGCACTCCTTCATGCTGGAGAATTAGAAAGCGTCAATTTGACTGAATGGCAGGCTGTGGATCATATTCATCTGTTACGAAGCGTTCTGCCTCATGTTCAATTAGATGCGCATGTCTCTCCACTTGTTGATCAATTAGAAGAAACGGGATCTACGAGCGGAATGAAGGCTATCCGTCTGATTGGACAAGAACTACTTGCGATCTTACACAAATCGGGTGAACCCATAGCTACGTCTCCCGTTTTCCTATCGTTGGCCACCCACAAGTCAGACAGTGTACGTTGCTGGAGTGCCTATATCATTGGCTTGGACAACACCTTATCGGTCGAAGAAAAACTAAGGCAAATAAGAAAATTCGCGGCAGATCATCATTTTGGAGTGAGAGAGATCGCATGGATGGCGATTCGAGATTCTCTCGTGCATGATCTGAACCATTCCATTCAACTCCTGAGCGAATGGGTACTGGATACCGACGAAAATATTCGCCGCTTTGCGGTAGAGGCCACACGCCCACGAGGTGTCTGGTGTAAGCATATTGACGCATTGAAAAATGATCCAGCTCGCTGCCTGCCTTTGCTCACGCCAGTGAAGTCAGATCTATCTAAATATGTTCAAGATTCTGTAGGGAATTGGTTGAACGATGCGAGTAAATCACAACCAAGCTGGGTGATACAGCTTTGTGACGAGTGGCTAAGCATCTCTGATTCAAAGGAAACGAAAAGAATTGTAACCAAAGCGAAAAGAACCATCCTGAAGACCCAAACCGAACAGAAATGATGAACCGAATCACATATTTATCCCAATTTTATTTGTTGAATTCATTATCCGAGGAAAGTTTGCGCTTAATCGATCAATTAACCTCCTTAACCCCTTTCCCCAAAAATACGTGCATTCAAACACCAGAAACTTTTTCAGAGGGCTTCTACTTCATCAAACAGGGGAAAGTACGTTTATATAAAGTAAATCGGGATGGTCGGCAGTTTACATTTGATATCCTTGGGGAAGGCAATGTGTTTGGAGAAGTGGATTTGCTCTCATTAGGTACACGGGAGATGTATATAGAAACCATCGAAGACTGCCTCATTTGTAAAATGAGCAAAGCAAAATTTGAGAGCTACATAATCGAACACCCGCAACTGATGATGAAGATCATGAGGCTCATTAGCGATAGAATGGTTTCGATCAGCCAAGCAGCCGAAAATCTTGCCCTTCTCCCTTTACAAGATCGCATTATTTCCACGTTAGTAAGGCTTGCCGACCAATTTGGCAATCCTAACAGTTCTGCGTTTCTACAAATTGAGTTACCTCTTTCCCATCAAGAGCTCGCCCATTTTGTCGGGGCATCCAGGGAAGCTGTGACGGTAGCATTACGTGCTTTAGCAAGAGAAGAACTAATTCAAACAGGCTTTAAAACCATTTCCATTCATCGGGACAACATTTTAAAGAAGATGTAATCCAGTTTACATCTTTCCCTCTAAAAGAAAGATATCGTAAAGCTATGGCTTCTACTATTCTTTCGAAAAAGAGGGGAACGACATATGGATAAACCACATTTTCAGAGCCTGCGCGAAGAGCTAGATTATACAACCATTCAAATAGCAGACTTCCTCACTCGTGAAGTAACAGATTCATTTACAAGATCAATCGAGGAGCTGAGGATCTCTGGACAGGCAAAGGGCTTACCGATTGGTTCGATGGCGCCTGATTTCACATTGAACGATCACACTGGCAAGACCATTACCTTGTCGGAAGAAATCGTAAAAGGTCCCATCGTCCTCACGTTTTTCCGTGGATCATGGTGCCCCTACTGCAATTTGGAACTGCAAGCATACCAAAAACAGATCGATACGATAACCTCTCTGGGTGCCCAATTGTTTGCCATTAGCCCACAATCTCCTGCACACTCTCTTACTATGCAAGAGAAAAACGGACTGAGCTTTCCCGTGTTATGCGATACCAATAACCAGGTAGCAGAAAAATATAAACTCAGATTCAGACTGCCTGATTCTTTACAGGATACCTACCGATCATTGGATATTGATCTCAAGCATTTTAATAGTGACGATTCTTGGACGCTCCCCATTCCTGCTACTTATATCCTCGACAACCAGAGCGTAATCCGGTTAGCATGCTTAGATCCAGATTACAAAAAGCGAATGGAGCCAACCGAAGTTTTAGACATTCTGCGTAACCTAACCTAACGCCTATATAACGAAGAACCAGTTGATACCACAACTGGTTTTTTGTACGTCTAAGCTTTATAAACAATTAGTTTCTTTTCCCTACCAAAACTTGACAAAGATATATCTTTTGGCTTATATTTTGCATGATTATATCTAGCAAAATTCGACACATTTTTACAAGTTTTGCTAAAAAATGCAAAAGGCAAAGTCATCGAAAGGTGGCGACGCAAAACCACGGGTCTACAGTCTTTGACCATGATAGCCGGGTTGCCATCATCTTGAGACCATTTTTTTGATGTTGGTAGCTTCGGTTGTTCCATTTCGATGGAACGGCCTTTTTTTGTGTTTCGTTTTTTGAAAGGAGGATGAAAGCACTTTCATTTTCGTAACGGATGGAAAAACATAACTTTTGAGACGTCAAACATACACAACACGGTAATCAGAAAATGATGGAGTGGACAAGTTATGTACAAACAAGTAGAAACCGTACAAGAGTTAGCAAAATTTCATGAAATCAAAGAAACAGTATGGACAAGCATGGGCTTCGAGATGGAGTACGCGAAAGAAGGCTCCGCACAATTCCTCTTAATTGCCGAAGACGGTGAAGCAGGTGGAACATTTGAAATGACGCCCTTTTCCAAATCAAATGCTTATATGAAAGCACTTTTTCAGGATGTTGTTACAGAAGATATGAAAGTAATGGAGGTAGACAGTCTTGCTGTTTTGCCGAAATACCGTGGACAACTAGGGCAAAAAGGAATTTGCTTGATGATAGATTACGCTGAAAAGCATGATTATACCCACGCAATTGGGGTAGCAGATCCGACTTTTTTTTCGTTCATTAACAAGAAGTATCAAGTAAAAGCGACTCAAACCAAAGATATCGTCTTTTACAAAGGGGCCGATGCCATTCCGACCCTGTTTCATCTAAAAGATGTCTATGACAATAAGCACGATCCGAAATATTCCTGGTACAATTCGTCGTCATCCAACCAAGTAAAAGTCGAGGTAGGTGGGTAACATGGATAACATTGATAACATTGATCTATTGAGAAGAAGAAACAATTGGGTCGTAATCGTATTCGCAAGTATTATTACGGTTGTTCAGGTCTTAAACCTTTTTCTAGGCGTATCGTACACATTCGTTTTCACGATACTGGGTATTTTGTATGGCGTGCTGGCACCTTTTACTTACATCTCCAATCGCCCGAGCTTCCGTGAAAAAGCAGCGCCCTTCATGAAGTTTTTCAACTTCGCCGTAATCGGGATCTTCATGTTCATCGTAGTTGGACTAGACCCGCATATGATCAATATCATGACCATTATGTTCTTTGTAGCAGTCATGGGGATTTATCAAGACCGACTCATCAATATTTTGACGATTGTATCGACATTGGGTATTGTCTCTTACTACTTCCTGACACAGAGAGAAACGATTTTCCATTCGACTAACAATCTTGATCTGATGTACTTCCTGCTTACCTTCTGCTTCGTCTCTGTCACGAGCATGATGCATGCTGTATTCAATAACAAGCTGCAAGAGGAAAGTGAGCAACAAAAGCAAGAAGCGATTGCCTCGAAGGAATCGTTGCAACGTGTTCTGGATCAAATCAATGAATCACTCACCTCTATGCAAGACTATCAAGAGAATTTGAACCAGGTGACGGACGGCGTGAATGTTCGCGCAGTCGAAACCGTCGCTTCCCTGCAAGACATTATGGAGTCCTTTACGGTCCAGACCAGCAACACGGACGAGCTGCGTCGGGAAATGAGCTCGACGAATCTGCAAGTTGAGGATATGACTCGCTCTGTTACAGAGATGCATGAGTACGTAGAATCGACCAAAGAAGCCACTAGCGAGAGCGGCAAACGCATTGGCAACATCGGCAATGACTTTGAACGATTCATCACGGACATCCAAGGTACGAACCAACTGATTCAAGAGCTCAATAAAGAAACCGAATCGATTGGGAAAATCATTCAAACCATTTCCGAGATTTCTGCACAAACCAATCTGTTGGCACTCAATGCCACGATTGAAGCGTCTCGCGCAGGCGAACACGGCCGAGGATTTGCTGTCGTAGCAGATGAAGTACGCAAGCTGGCTGAATCCTCCAAGCTATCCTCTGAGTCGATCTCGAGCCTGCTGATGACCATTCGCAAAAAAATGAAGCTGGTATCGGATATGATTTCCGAGTCACAGACTTCTTTTGAGAAAAATAGCGAGGGCATCCTCGAAGTGCAAGAAATGTTCACCAATGTAGACAACTACATGCAAAACTTTGCGGATAAAACGAAAAACCTGCAAGAGTTCATCATCCATGTTCACAGCATGATTCAGGAAGTCGGCGCAAAAGTAGAAGTCAACGCAGATATTACCGACAAGAACAAAGAGAGCCTGGAAGAAGTGCTTGTTCTCGTTTCTGAGCAAAAAGACGAAGTCGTTAAGGTTTCTGGCGGCTTTGAAAAAATCGAACAACAGATGCGTGGTCTCCATATGTAACCTTCCTGCAACCGCCTTTCACGGGCGGTTGTTTTCTTTTCTCATTTTGTAACTGAACAGATATATAATGTAAATATTCTGATATTTATGTTCTTTTACAATGAAAGGAGGCACATCATTGATGGATGCACGAATCGAAACAAAAACGATTCAAACAGATCGATTGCTTGTTTCCTACCTGACAGCAGGCGTACCGGAAGGAGAACCGCTTCTCCTCATTCACGGCAATGCATCAGCCAACTTGTTCTGGGATGATACCATTGCGGCTCTATGTGACCAGTACCGTGTGTATGCACCTGATATGCGTGGCTATGGAGCAAGTGAAGCATTGCCTATCGATGCAACACGCGGTTTGCGAGACTGGTCGGATGACCTTCATTCGTTTATTCGGGCATTGGACTTGCCAACACCTATCCATCTTGCCGGCTGGTCTTTGGGTGGAGGGATCGTGATGCAGTTTGCCATCGATCACCCGCAGGAAGTCCGCTCCCTGATTCTAATCGCCCCCATGTCCCCTTACGGCTTTGGTGGAACCAAGGATATAGCTGGCACCCCCTGCTACAGCAGCTTTTCAGGCTCGGGTGGAGGAGCCGTCAACTCCGAGCTGGTTAAAAGGATAGCAGCCAAAGATATGAGTAATGAATCTCCCTCCAGTCCTCGCAATGTCATGAATCAACTTTATTTCAAGCCCCCGTTCCAAGTCGACCCAGAGCAGGAAGACCGTTATGTGAGCGCGATACTCTCTACGAGAACGGGAGAAGACTTTTACCCTGGTGCTTTTGAATACGTAAACGATTGGCCCGGTGTTGCTCCTGGGGCGACAGGGATTACGAATGCGATTTCTCCCAAATACGTAAATTTGTCCGGTATTGTCCAGATTGAGCCGAAGTGTCCGATTTTATGGATTCGCGGTGCGGATGATGCCATTATCTCGGATCAGTCGCTTGCTGATTTCGGTACCCTGGGCAAGCTTGGCTATGTCCCCGGATGGCCAGGGGAAGACGACTATCCCCCGCAGCCAATGGTCTCCCAAATTCGTGACGTGCTCGAACAGTATCAACGCGCTGGGGGTTCCTATCAGGAGTTTGTCATGGAACATGTGGGGCATGCTCCACACATCGAGAAAGCAGCGGAGTTTATAGAGCTCATTCGAAAAACCGTCAGGGCATGACCCTGACGGTTTTCTTTTGCAATCCATTGGTTTCCCCGATAGCTGCATCCCCGTCCAATTTGACCAGATTGGGTGAACATCCAATCAGCCTTACTCGTGAGAATGCCATTACATTACAAAATATGCTACAGACAGTCATTCAAAAAGAGATGCTGCTCTGCGATACTCTAACGAGAATACTAGACTCCGAAGTTTCTACAGGGTCAACTGGATTAACCGGACCACCCATATGTAAACAGGGCTATTTCGGCGTATCTTTCTCCGCTTTCGATACCTTCAAATTAAATTCTCTTTCCTGTTCCTCGATAATCGCTCGATCCTCTGCATTATCTCTCACTACTTTTTGCGTCAAAATCGATCCAACTGCTACCAGAAGCATACATGCGATATAATACCCCTTTTCGTGCAGCTGAAGACCTGTTGCATTGTATAAACCGATAGAAAATAGCAGTACACCTGCACCCAATGTAAAGTATGCCAAGAAAGTGAAGGCTCCCGTGTTGCGCATCCGATGCTTTTGTGGATACATAGTAACACCCCTCACATTTTGTTCATGTGGCTCATGCAAGCAAATATAAGTCAACCGGACGATTTCTCGCCCGGTTGCCTCTATGATTACTTCACAGCTTCCTTCTTGCCAAAGAAAGTACGCAATGCCTTGTATACCTCGCCCTTTTCCCGAATGACACAATGCATGAATTTCGGCTCTTTGATGTGGCGATATGCTGACATGAGGGTTGAATGACGATTATACTGATTCACTTCGCCATAGCCGAACATGTTGCATCTCTCCATGAGCTCTTTTACCAGCTTTACGCAACGCTCATTGTCAGACGTGAGGTTGTCGCCATCGGAAAAATGGAACGGGTAAATGTTGTACTGCGATGTTGGGTAGCGGCTATCGATGATCTCCAACGCTTTCTTGTAGGCAGAGGAGCAGATCGTCCCCCCGCTTTCCCCTTTCGAGAAAAAGGTGTCCTCCGTTACTTCCTTCGCATCCGTATGATGGGCAATGAAGACGATCTCGACTTTTTCGTACTTGGTGCGCAGAAAACGTACCATCCAGAAGAAGAAGCTGCGGGCGATATACTTTTCAAACACGCCCATACTTCCCGACGTATCCATCATCGCAATAATGACAGCATTGGAATGTGGCTTGATGATCTCTTCCCACGTCTTGAAGCGCAGGTCATCATCGGTGATCCCCAGCTCCATATCACTGTAGCCTGCCAGCGCATTTCGGCGGATGGCTGCGATCAGCGTACGTTTTTTATCAATGTTACCCATCAAGCCTTTTTTCCTGACATCATTGAACCGAGTCTCTTCCACGACGATTTGTTCCTCGTCTTTTTGTTGAAGGTTCGGCAGCTCCAGCTCGGCGAAAAGCATCTCCTGCAATTCTTCTACGCTGATTTCAGCCTCGTAGTAGTCTACACCTGGCTGATCACCCGCTCCCTGACCTTTTCCTGGCCCTTGTGCCGGATCGCCGTCACGGGCTACGACATCGCCTACTTTACTATTTCCTTTACCTTGACCGCCATGTTTTCCCTTTTGGAAGTTAAAACGCAATCGGTATTCATCCAGGGAGCGAATAGGGATCTTAATAACTTCCCGACCATTCGACATGATGATGTTTTCTTCGCTGACGAGATCGGGCAGATTTTTTTTGATCGCTTCTTTCACTTTTTCCTGGTGTCGATTTTGGTCCTGGTACCCTTTGCGGTGCAGCGACCAGTCTTCCCGGGAGACAATGAACGATGATTCATCTTTCATGCCGTCTCCTCCTAGCAACTGGCGCAATCTGCGCCGAATATGACGTGCTCCTCATGTCGCAAAAGTTCCGTCATCTGTTCAACAGGCTACCCACATAGCGCAGCAGCTCATTTGCGCAAACTGGGCAATATTGATGCTCTTCGATAAGACGCTTGGTAACCTCATTAATCTTCTTGAGCTGATGCTCATCTGGTGTTTTGTTCGAGGTCGTAATCTTGACGACATCCTTCAGATCGGCAAACAGCTTCTTCTCGATAGCTTCCCGCAGACGATCATGCGTGCTGTAGTCAAAACGCTTCCCTTTACGCGCATAGGCCGAGATACGGATGAGAATTTCTTCACGGAAGGCCCGCTTGGCATTTTCTGAGATGCCGATTTGCTCCTCGATAGAACGCATCAGGCGCTCATCTGGATCCATCTCCTCACCTGTAACGGGGTCACGGATTTTGTTCATGTTGCAATAAGCTTCCACATTGTCCAAATAGTTATCCATGAGCGTTTTTGCCGACTCTTCGTAGCTGTAGACAAACGCCTTCTGCACTTCTTTTTTCGCCAGCTCGTCGTATTCCTTGCGCGCGATAGAGATGAAGTTCATATACCTCTCCCGCTGCTCCTTGGTGATGGATGGATGCTGGTCAAAGCCTTCTTTTAGCGCCCGGAGAATATCAAGCGCATTGATGCACTCGGTGTCGCGGCGGATCAGTGCACTGGAGATACGGTTGATGACATAACGCGGATCAATACCAGACATTCCTTCATCGGAATGCTCGTTACGCAGCTCTTCCAGATCGGCTCCCTTGAAGCCTTCCACCGATTCACCGTCATACAGCCGCATCTTTTTCAGCAAGTCGGCCCCTTGTTTTTTCGATTCTTTCAGGCGGGTCATAATGGAAAAGACTGCTGCTGACCGGAGCGCATGCGGTGCAATATGCACATGCCCCAAGTCGGATTGCTTGATTAATTTTGCGTATATTTTTTCTTCGTCACTGACACGCAGATTATACGGCATCGGCATAACGATAATCCGAGATTGCAGTGCCTCATTTTTCTTATTCGCAATAAAAGCCTTGTACTCCGATTCATTCGTATGCGCAACAATCAGCTCATCTGCAGAAATGAGGGCAAAACGACCTGCCTTGAAGTTCCCTTCCTGTGTCAGCGACAGGAGATGCCACAAAAATTTCTCGTCGCATTTCAACATTTCCTGGAATTCCATCAATCCGCGATTGGCTTTGTTCAGCTCCCCATCAAAACGATACGCGCGCGGGTCAGACTCAGAGCCGTACTTCGTAATCGTCGAAAAGTCGATGCTCCCCGTCAAATCGGCAATATCCTGAGACTTCGGATCGGAAGGGCTAAATGTACCGATCCCGACACGATTGGCTTCGGAAAACAAAATCCGGTGAACAGGGAAATCTTCGATGCACCCTCCGAATTCGTTCTCCAACCTCATCCGGTTATAGGGCGTCAATTCCCC
This sequence comes from Brevibacillus sp. DP1.3A, assembly GCF_013284245.2. Classification (NCBI taxonomy): domain Bacteria; kingdom Bacillati; phylum Bacillota; class Bacilli; order Caryophanales; family Paenibacillaceae; genus Brevibacillus; species Brevibacillus sp. DP1.3A. The sequence continues at coordinate 5,571,587 of NZ_CP085876.1, forward strand.
TTCAATCTTGATTCCCAGCTCTTCTTCTACCTCTGGACGCAACTCGTGCGGGATAAGATGAAGAGGTTCTTCGTGCATGGGGCAACCATCAAGTGCAAAGATCGCTCCGTCTTCCGTCCGAGAATACTCTTCCAGTCCTCGCTTGAGCATCGTTACGAGCGTAGACTTACCGCCACTGACAGGTCCCATCAAGAGCAAGATGCGTTTGCGAACATCCAGACGACGTGCAGCCGAGTGGAAATATTCCTCCACTAGGCGCTCAACAGAACGATCCAATCCGAAGATTTCTCGACTAAAAAATTGATACGAACGTGAGCCGTCCTCGTTCTCTTCAACCCCCGCGCTTTTAATCATGTTGTAGACGCGTGAGTGCGCCGTCTGGGCTATTTGCGGATTTTTACGTACCAGTTGCAAATATTCGGCGAATGTTCCTCTCCACATCAGGTTTTCTTCGCGGGCCCGGTGCTCAGCGATCCGTTTTAAAATGTCCATGTTCGACACTCCTCCCTCTTAAGCCCTCTCTCTTCCCAACGACAATGTACTCTCATGTATATGTCCGCCTGCGGTCACGCATTCACGTGCAAGCCGTTTTCTCCGGTTGCCAACAGGCTCTTACAGCCTTTACATATGTGTATGCGAGACATCTGCACAAGTTTCAGCAATCTTCCCATAAAAAATCCGTCACATTGCTTTTTAACAGCTTGGAAGATTACGGAATTGTAAGGTTTACCGTGCGTAGCTGTAAGTTGATTCGATGGTTTGTAAGCCCATCTCCCCTGTAAAATACAATCATAAGCAACATACACGGAGGCCAAGACGCATTGGCATAAAATAACAGGAGGAACGATCATGGATATTCAAGTAGAACGCATTCAAGTGAAAAAAGGACTTTATTTGACTGGCATCGCGAGCTTGGTGATTCTTGCGATATTCATTTACCAAGCAGTGACAGGGATGGAACTCGATACGGGTGAGAAACTGAGTGTATATATTGCGCTAAGTGCTTTTTTGAAGCTCGTGTATGACTATCGAAAATTGTCACTCACAAGGGCGCAACAGCTTTAATTCGTTTGCAAAGTGGGCAGGCTACGCTATAATGGGAGTAGTTTGTTTACGAAAGGAGCTGTCAAACGTGGGTACATTTATCGTAGCATTGGTCCTCGGAGCTTTTCTGTTTTTCATGCTGACAGCGGGCTACAACGAAGACAAAACCTGGAACATGTAAGAAGCATCCAGGGGAAAAAAGCAGGCTGCCTACTGTGGCAACCTGCTTTTTTTGTTTTCTTGTTATTTCTTATTCTCTTTCTTTTCTGCTTTCTTCGCTTCGATTTCAGCCTTGATTTCTTTTGCGCTCTTACCTGTTATGTCAACGCCCCACTTGGCCGCCTTTTCTTTCAGGTTCTCGAGCTGTTCTTGCTTCTTCGCTTCTTTTGCTGCCTTTTTCTCAACGTTTTCTGCTTTTTTTGCTACTTTTGCTTCTTTAATAGCCGCTTTTACTTCCTTCGCCGTCTTACCTGCTGTATCAACGCCCAGCTTCACAGCTTTATCATTTAGCTTGGCGAGTTGCTCTTGCTTCTTCGCTTCTTTTGCCGCTTTTTTCTCAACGTTTTCTGCTTTCTTTGCCGCTTTTGCTTCTTGAATGGCTGCTTTTACTTCCTTATTTGTTTTATCCGTGGTTTCTACGCCCCACTTGGTAGCCTTCGCGTTCAGTTTTGCTCTGTTTTCTTCCTTTTTCTCCGCTTTCGAGTGCTTAACCGTAGCATCCGCTGCTGTATCCGCTGCAGCCACAACAGAGATACCGCTAAACAGTAAGGTAGCCATCATCAGAGACGAAACAAGTTTTTTCATACAGATTTTTTCCTCCTTTATTATGTAAAACGTAGTCGTACACCCCTAGCCTACCTGATGATTTTGGGAAAAGTATGTGAAAAAGCAGGCTTGACCATTTTTTCAAACGGACAGCCTGCTTCTCGTCTATTCTTTCATGGTCATTCCTTAACCTGCAAACACACCGCTTTTTTCAGAAAGCGCCGTAAACAGCTCTTCTAATGATCCCCGCTGATCTACCGGATACTGAGGCTCACCGCGGTCTTCCATCCAATTAGTTACCAAAAACGTTTTCATTCCCAGCTTGGATGCGACCATGTCCTCCTGCATGTGATTCCCGACCATGACACAGTCTGTCGGTTCAACCCCGAGCTTTTGACAAATCTCCTTGTAGTAACCAGGATTCGGCTTTGTGAAATGCGACTCCTCGTAGACAGTGACCAGCTCGAAATCATTCGGGGACATCCCGATCCAAGCGAGGCGATGGTGAATCGCATCACGCGGGAAAACAGGATTCGTCGCTACTGCAACCCGAAATCCTTGCTCTTTGGCGGCATCAATGATCTGCTTTGCCCATGGTGAAGGATACGTCAGGTGAGAAAGTGTCGGAAATACATCGCGATAAAACGAATCGAACAGAGACCATATTTCCTCCCGATCCCACTCACTGTGTTCGGTAAAATGTTCGATAAAAACTTGCTCGTTCGTCTTGTCAGGCTCTTGATTCATGATCATTGCCTTGGTCGCATCCCAAATCAGCGCCAACAGCTTTTCGGTATCGTACTTATCTCCGACATGACGGCCTACTTCAACCAAGTAACTTTTGACAAAGGGTTCTGTCTGCATCTCTAATAACGTACCGTCCAAATCAAACAGGATGGTGTTCACAGTCATAATGGATCTCTCCCTCCCAAATGCCTTACGATAGCGATGGAAAACCTAACTGACGAAGTCCCTCAAATAAGACAATAGCTGCACAATTGGACAGGTTCACAGAACGGGTCGCACCGCTCATCGGGATACGAATAGTCTGTTCCCGATATTTTTCTGTCAGCTCTTCCGGCAAGCCCGTCGTCTCCTTGCCCAAGATAATGTAGTCGCCATCCCGGAAAGAAACGTCTGTATACAACTTTTCCCCCCAGGTCTCCACAAAGTAAAAGGTACCCGCACCTTCTCCTTGTGCCGCAGCAAAGTGCTCGAAGCTCTCATGATGGTGAACATTTACTGCATGCCAATAATCGAGACCAGCCCGCTTCAGGTAACGATCGTCCGTTGAAAATCCGAGCGGATGAATTAAATGCAGATGCGCTCCCGTCGCTGCACATGAACGGGCGATGTTTCCCGTATTGGCAGGGATGAGCGGCTCATGCAAAACTATATGTAACGGCATATCTGAAAATCTCCTTGTAAATTGCGAACTTGATACCTGTACTCGTCCTATTATACCACCGTACCCAGCTTCTGTAACAAATGGAGTGCCTGCTGCATCTAATCAGAAAACTTTGGCTATCGAAGGAGTGACGATTAGATGAGGACACCCTTTTCATTTGGGCGACGCCTTGTCGCACATGTGAGCATCCTGAGTTTGATCCTGTTAGGCGCCACTTGGATGTGGACTGATTTTTCTTCGTTCCCTGCACTGGAAACATGGAGTATGCTGCTCGGCTATCTCTCATTTATTTTGATTGGCTGCACCTTACTGATTGGTCCACTCCAGTCCTGGCTCCCTGCTGGCTGGACGGCTGTCAGCTTGTCCATCCGTCGAGATATCGGCATATGGGCTGGACTAACTGGACTGCTGCATGTCATTCTTGTGCTCATCCTTTTTGAAAGTGAGCCTCGCCTGATGGTCATTCATGAAAACCGTTCTGAAAAGGCTGATGGATGGCTGGGTCTGTTCTTTTTCGATTCCTCTGATCCCACCATGTGGCCATCTCCCAACTGGACCCTCACAGGCGTTGCGAACTATCTTGGGCTGCTTGCTTTTTTCATTCTACTAGCCCTATGGCTGACTTCTTCTGCACGGGCAGAAAAATGGCTGGGTGGCTCCAGTTGGAAAAGGCTTCATCTCGCCAATCCATGGCTTTTTATCATCGTGTTGTTCCATGGCTTGATTTACATACAATCCATTAAAGGAGAACCGCATACCTTTTCAGACATGCTTATTTTCGCAGCAATGATTTGGATGATTCGCAGCATCTCATTTATACGAAGAGCTTTTTTTCGCAAGCGGTAATTATACCCCTCTTATATGAAAGAAGGCATAGCGCATTTTGGGCGTATAGGCTGTGGAATCCTCATATGCCCAATAACGCATGCTGCTATCTGTTGTATGGGCATTCACTAACGGCATCTGATTCGCGTCTTTTGCGACCACGATCGTATTGTGCTGAAAACGCCCATCCCCGTCAAAGTCATAACAAATGATATCACCTGGGAGCAATTCGGCCGCAGAGCTTTTCGTAACCGCCCGCATAGGTGGTCCACCCGATTTCAAAAGCAAATACAAGCTATGCGCTACCGTCCAGCTATAGCTCCAAGAGGTTCCTTTTCCCGTGCGAATCCACCAGCCCTTGCCCATCTCTTTCGACATCAGCATAGGGATTCCGCCAGCGTGTAAACATTGCGAAATAAAATTCGTGCAGTCATCCGTAAAACGAGGATACACGGGATTGGTCGTGTTCCAGTAGCGTTCCGCATACGCGACTGCATTTGAAGCGTTGTAACCTCCCGCTCCATGCACAATCAGCATAGGTTGGTCAATGGCATCCTCGACGCCTGACACAACGATGACAGGCTCCTCCTCTTCCTCGACCACCAATTTTTGATCCCCATTCGACTCCCTCGCCCCGATAATGGAACACTTTTCATTCGTTTTGAGCAACTGGAGCTGGAACACTCTTTTATTTGCCTCTTTATACTTGGTATGCTTGATCCCCAGTGTTTTATTTTCTTGCCATTGAACCGTTATTTCCATGGTGGCATCGGTATCTACCCAACACATGGGCGTTACTTGTCCCTGGACAGCCAATAATTTGGCTCCCCGCTCCTCAATTTTCCGCTTCTCCCGGTTCAGTCGATCCCATTCTTCCTGTACGCCAGACTCTCCTGTGAAATAAAAAGGCAGCAGCCGCTCATACTTTCCGTCCATAGATGACCGATGAACTGCTTGAAAGTATTGCTGAACAAATTCACGCCACTCCACTTTCCCCTCCTCCTTTCCGCCTCCAGCCTGCGACATAGACTCATAAACCGTTCATCTCAATGAAGAATATGTCGCTCGTGGAGCATTCAGAAGAAAAAGAAAAGCTGCCCGAGCAAGCAGACAGCTTATTAGGAAGAAGCGTGAGCAAATAGTGGACCTTCTTCTAAGGACAGCAAATATTCTTTAATGGATAAGCCACCGCCGTATCCGACCAAGGCACCATTCGAGCCAATGACACGATGGCACGGTATAATGACAGGAATCGGATTGCGATTGTTCGCACCGCCAATGGCTCGAACAGCTTTCGCCGCTCCAATAGCCAAGGCAATATCTTTGTAAGAACGAGTTTCTCCATAGGGGATGTTCGATAACTCATTCCATACAGACTTTTGAAAGGGCGTTCCGTACAATACGGTTGGAACATCAAACGTTTTTCGCTTGCCTGCAAAATACTCTTCTAGCTGTATTTTTGCGGACTCATTGATCGCATCGTTGCATGTTGGGGTAATTCCTAAGAACGTTTTTTTGCACCAGCGCACCAGAGGCTCCAATCCGTCTTGTTCATTGGCAAACTGAATGTAGCACAGCCCTTCTTCTGTAGAAGCCAAGAGCAATGGTCCAATCGGTGAATCCATCATGGTATAGCCTAATTCCTTTGCCATTTTACGTCCTCCCTCTCTCGTTCAAACTAAGCCTATGCACGAATCATGCTCATGCCTTTTTCTATCTCTTCCACTACTTCTGGTGACGCCTCTTTTGCTTTCGCGGTAATGAGCGCTTCTTGTGCCTGCTCTCCTCCGATTTTTCCAAGTGCCCATGCAGCAGTTCCACGAATGACTGGACGGGGATCTTCGAACAAAAGACGCTCCAAATGAGGAACAGCCGTCCGATCCTTGAAATGTGCAAGCGCTAGTATGGCATTACGCTGAATGGGCTTTTTGCCCCGCCAAGATGAAGAGGATTGGCCGAACTTTTCCTTGAACTCCTTATTGCTCATCTGAAGCAGCGGAATCAACAAAGGCTTGGCAATCTCCGGATCAGGATGAAATTCAGCATGATGGTCGTTGTCGATACGACGATTCTTAGGACATACCGTCTGACAAGTGTCGCAACCATACAGCCGATTCCCGATTTTTCCGCGGAATTCATCTGGAATAAAATCTTTTACCTGAGTCAAATACGCAACACATCGCTGTGCATCAAGCTGCCCCCCCTGAATCAAGGCTCCGGTCGGACAAGCGTCTACACATATATTACAGTCGCCACAGCCTTCTTCGATCGGTTGGTCGCTTGGCAACGGAAGATTCGTTACAAGCTCCCCCAAGTACACCCATGATCCGAACTCTGGCGTTATGATGGCACAGTTTTTTCCTACAAACCCAATCCCAGCTCGCTCGGCTACCGCACGATCAGACAATTCTCCCGTGTCTACCATGGATTCGATCCGAGTCCCTGGTTCCAGCTCCATAATGAATCGAGTCAACTTGTCCAGCTTGTCGCGCAGAACGTGATGGTAATCGGTTCCCCATGCTGCACGGCACAAGATTCCCCGATACGCTCCAGGCTCTGACTTTGGTGGATTTTTGAGCTTGGATGGGTAGGCCAGTGCTATTGAAATCAGGGAACGTGCCCCTTCTAACAACAGTTCCGGGTTCGTTCTCTTTTCTAAATCATGTTCTTCAAATCCAGATTCATAACCCTTTTCCCGGTGTACAATAAGCCGTTCTTTTAAGGTCGTGAATGGATCGGCACTGGCAAACCCGATCTTATCAATTCCGATTTCCTTGGCATAGTCAATGATGGACTGCTTTGTCTGCTCCCAGTACTGCAAGTCGTTCACAGCTGTTTAATCGCTCCTGTCGCCAATTCGTCGCAGCGGTTGTTCCATTTGTTGTCGGCGTGTCCTTTGACTTTTACGTACTCTACCTCGTGGGTGTCCATCAATTGCAGCAGTTCTTTCCATAAGTCCTGATTTTCCACCTGCTGGCCTTTGCTGTTTTTCCAGCCGTTTTTCAGCCAGCCTTTATACCAGCCTTGCTTGAAGCAGTTAACCAAGTATGCACTATCGCTGTACAACGTCACTTTACAAGGCTCCTTCAATGTAGAGAGCGCCTTGATGGCCGCCAACAGCTCCATTCTGTTATTTGTTGTATGCGGTTCGGCACCGGACATTTCCTTGATGTGTTGGCCGTACATCAGTACAGCTCCCCAACCACCTGGTCCTGGATTGCCGGAACAAGCTCCGTCAGTATAAATATCAACCTCACGCATCGTCATCGTCAGGGTTCCCTCCTCTGTTCTCTTCTATTGTATCGAAGCTTAGTCGCTTCCACAAAAATTTTTTGTTATACTACCAAAAATAGGTTTAATAAGGAGTGTCTATAGATGCAAGTTCAGCTAGATTCTTCCGTGTCCGAGCGTCTGCCGCAATTTTCTCTCGGCATTTTACAATACAGCAATGCTTCCGTTAGTGACTCCCCCAAAATGCTGCAAGGACGCATTAATTATTATGTGGAGAGCTTGCGGCTGGAGCACGACACTGCAAACCTGACAGAAATCGAAGGCATCCGCGAGTGGAGGGCCTGCTTTAAGCAAGTTGGCATTGATCCATCCAGATACCGCCCTTCCTCCGAAGCATTACTTCGCCGACTGCTGCAGGGAAATCCTTTTTTCTGGATTAATAGCGCTGTTGATGTTAATAATTTTTTCTCGGTTTTGCACGCGCTTCCTTTTGGGATTTATGACGTCAATCACTTAGCGGGTGATATCACTTGTCGCCTCGGCTACGCCGATGATGTCTATGAAGGATTAAATGGACGCGAAGTCAACATGGAAGGAAAACTGTTGCTCGCTGATAGTAACGGCGCATTTGGGAGTCCCATCGTTGATTCCAAGCGCTCATGCGTAACGGAACAAAGCAGCACGCTCCTCCAAATCATCTTTTTCCATGAAAAAATGGAACAATCTAAAAAAGAAGAAATCGTAGGTTCAGTTGGTCGCATGTTTACGGAAATCAACGGTGGCGAGCTGACTCACTCCTCTATAGTTACTGCCTAAGAAAAAGACGGCCCGTCATGCAGCCTGGCCGTCTTTTTCTACGCTATCTTCCTTTTTTCTAAAAACAATATGTTCCAGGACCAGGCACACAATAACTCCAAGCAGTAAGCCATTGCCGAACAAAAAACTGGCTAATGCAGGAAGTTGCTGCCAAGCTACAGCAGGTACGAACATGACTCCGATCCCGATCAGAAGCGAGCTGCCCCCAACAATAATCGTACGTTCGTCCATCTTCACATTCACGTAATCCTTCAACCCGAAGCCAAGCAGTTGCGTATAGGAAATGAACATTGCCGCGTATGCCACTGGAGTAGGTAAAGCCGCCAAAAAATGGGCAACAGTGGGAATCAACCCAATCAGCATCATCCCCAGCATCGCTATCACAAATGGCAGGCGCGAAGCCATTTTCGTCGTTTGAATAACCGCTGCTGCCAAGGAAAGTGGAATCATACCAACCACACCGCTCAAGCCTGACAGGAAATGGGATACCCCTGTAAAAATGCCCCCGCGGTTGTACTGCTTTTCAGTAGGCACAGTGTCTGTCGCTTTTCCCATGACTGACAAACTCGTCATGAGGTTTGTCAACAGAACGAATCCTGTCAGCATACTTGTTAATACAACGCCCCAATCCCAGCGTGGGGGTCCCCAAAAGAAAATAGAAGGCCATGATAATAATTGCTCAGTAGGCCGGACAGGTTCTGTCCATCCAAGAAGCGCGTACACGATCCAGCCACCAACCATGCCAAACAATACGGCAAAACTGGAGAATCGCTTCGTTCGCATAATAAACACAACAAGGGCTACGATCCCTATAGACACAAGTGCTACACCCGGTTGTACCTCTTTTGAATGCTGAAAACCAATACCGAGCATGCCGGTGAGAATGTTACTACACAAAGAAACAGCAAGCAAAATCATATACGTCCCTGAAACCAGCGGCGTAAACCACTTCTGCAATTTGCCAATCCAGCCTAATAAACCAAAAATGAAAAAGAGTAGACCTGCTAATATCATCCCCACTTGAAAGGATTGACCAATTTCTTGTGGGTGAAGACCCATGCTCGTTCCGAGTTGAGCCAAAATGATAAAGATCCCCCACCATAATCCAGCCGGTCCTTCTATCATTGGATAGCGGTGTCCAATCCATACCTGCAGTAGTGACGCGAGTCCAATGTAAAACATGGTCTGCTGCATCAGCTTTCCAATTTCATCAGCCTGCAAGCCGTACATATCTCCAATCATTAGTGGTACCGCCACACTGCTGGAAACAGTTACGATCATCCACTGCAATACGGACAGCGTCGTGATCCCCATTGGCGGTTTGTCTTGTAGTTTGTAAAACACCTCAACCACCTCGTCCTCTTACGTACACAAGTTGTCTATTTCCCTGTCTACACTATGTGCATAATAAAGCAGAAAAAAACCCCAATCATCAAGATATCTTGACATTCAGGGTTAGCTTGTAAAAGTATGGTGCCGGTGAAGGGACTTGAACCCCCACGGTTTCCCTCACGATTTTGAGTCGCGCGCGTCTGCCATTCCGCCACACCGGCAAGTACTATGGAGGAGGCACCCGGATTTGAACCGGGGATAAGGGTTTTGCAGACCCGTGCCTTACCCCTTGGCTATGCCTCCATGATATAAGGTGAAACAATTTGAGAAATGGAGCGGACGAAGGGTCTCGAACCCTCGACCTTCGCCTTGGCAAGGCGACGCTCTACCAATTGAGCTACGTCCGCATTTTAATGGCTGGGGTACTAGGATTTGAACCTAGGAATGACGGAGTCAAAGTCCGTTGCCTTACCGCTTGGCTATACCCCAATAAGTAATCCCCAACTATGAATTTATGGGGCGATCGATGGGACTTGAACCCACGAGTGCCGGAGCCACAATCCGGTGCGTTAACCCCTTCGCCACGACCGCCATAATTACTACTGTTGTCTTAAAAAATGGCAGGGGCAGTAGGAATCGAACCCACACCAAAGGTTTTGGAGACCTTCGTTCTACCTTTAAACTATGCCCCTATAAAGGTGGCTCGGGACGGAATCGAACCGCCGACACGAGGATTTTCAGTCCTCTGCTCTACCGACTGAGCTACCGAGCCTTATATCCATGCTTTACGCGCCAATTTCATTTGATTAGAAATGGCGGAGCTGACGGGACTCGAACCCGCGACCTCCGGTGTGACAGACCGGCGTGAACTCCAACTTCACCACAGCTCCATATTTGGTTGCGGGAGCAGGATTTGAACCTGCGACCTTCGGGTTATGAGCCCGACGAGCTACCGAGCTGCTCCATCCCGCGATAATCAGGACTATGTCCATTAATATTAGTGGTGGAGGCTGACGGGATCGAACCGCCGACCCTCTGCTTGTAAGGCAGATGCTCTCCCAGCTGAGCTAAGCCTCCAAATCACCTACAAATATGTAGGGATCTTTCTAGGTGACCCGTAGGGGATTCGAACCCCTGTATGACAGCGTGAAAGGCTGCTGTGTTAAACCGCTTCACCAACGGGCCAAGATGGCGGATGGAGTGGGATTTGAACCCACGAGACGGTTCGACACCGCCTACACGATTTCCAATCGTGCTCCTTCGGCCGCTCGGACATCCATCCATATGGCTCCTCGGGACGGACTCGAACCGCCGACCGATCGGTTAACAGCCGATTGCTCTACCAACTGAGCTACCGAGGAACATTGAAGGTTTGTTCCTTCAAAACTGAATACGCATGATTGCTAAGTGTGTGGATAAGTCCTCGACCGATTAGTATTCGTCAGCTCCACGCGTTACCGCGCTTCCACACCGAACCTATCAACCTCATCGTC